>JAYWEJ010000309.1:0-16328 GCA_043779345.1 Acidimicrobiia bacterium
AAATTTCATGAACAGTCTCCTTAGTAATGGGGCATAACGCCGAGCTCATCGGATTGCCGGGAATTTTCTTGAGTCCGGCCATGTCGATCTCGTTGTCGAAGTGACCGATGTTGCCGACGATGGCTTTGTCTTTCATCTGGCGCATGTGGTCGACGGTGAGAATGCCGGTGTTGCCCGTCGCCGTGATGAAGATGTCCGCCGTCTTGATCACGTCGTCAATCGTCGTGACCTGGTAGCCTTCCATCGCCGCCTGCAGGGCGCAGATCGGATCGATTTCCGTGATGATCACGCGCGCGCCCTGGCCCTTGAGCGCCTGGGCGCAGCCCTTGCCGACGTCACCGTAGCCGAACACCACCGCGACCTTCGCAGAGAGCATGACGTCGCTGGCGCGGTTGAGGCCGTCGATCAGCGAGTGGCGGCAGCCATACAGGTTGTCGAACTTGCTCTTGGTCGCCGAGTCGTTGACGTTGATCGCCGGGAACAGCAGCGTGTTGGCCGCGGTCATCTCATACAGGCGATGCACGCCGGTGGTGGTCTCTTCGCTGACGCCCTTGATGCCCCTGGCGATTTTCGACCACTGGCCAGGCTTGCTCTTGAGCTGCTGGCGCAACGTGTCGAGAATGACGCCCCACTCCTCGGGTTCCTTGTCGGCGTCGAACGCCGGCACCGCGCCGGCCTTCTCGAACTCGAGCGCCTTGTGCACGAACAAGGTCGCGTCGCCGCCATCGTCGAGAATCATGGTCGGGCCGCTGCCATCGGGCCACACCACCGCTTCGACGGTGCACCACCAGTATTCGGGCAGCGTCTCACCCTTCCACGCGAACACCGGCGTGCCCCTGGGGTTCTGTACCGTGCCGCCGGTTTCGGGACGGCCGACGACCACGGCGGCCGCGGCGGAATCCTGCGTCGAGAAAATGTTGCAGCTCACCCAGCGGACGTCCGCTCCAAGCGCCGTCAGCGTTTCGATCAGCACCGCCGTCTGCACCGTCATGTGCAGCGAGCCCATGATCTTGGCGCCGGCCAGCGGCTGCTTGCCGGCGTAGCGCGCGCGCAGCGCCATCAGGCCGGGCATCTCGTGCTCGGCGAGGCGGATTTCGTTGCGGCCGAACTCGGCGAGGCCGAGGTCCTTGACCTTGAAGGGCTCGCGAGCCGCTTTCTTCGCCAGGTCGAACACGTGCGCGTCGTTCACTGCAGTTGCCATCTCTCTCTCCCTTTAAACCTTAAACCTTAAACTCTTGACTATGTCTTGCGTGCACTTGCCACAAACAGGCTGGGGCCCTTCGCGTTTTCGTCTGAGGGCAGCGTGGTGACCGACGCCTTCTCGAACCCGGCGCCTTCCAGATACTTCTTGATTGTCTTCTCCGAGAATCCCAGCCAGACATGACCCATCTGCTGCTGGTACTCGACGCGATCGTGGGGGAGCATGTCGACGATCAAGACGCGGCCGCCGCATTTCAACACGCGGTTGATGTCCGCCAGCGCGAGGGCCGGCTCCGGCGCGTGATGCAGCACCAGCGCCACCACCGCGACGTCGAGCGTGGCGTCGTCGAGCGGCAATGCTTCCATGTCGCCGCGGCGCACTTCAACCTGATGCATTCCCTTCAAGCGCTTGCGCGCCGCTTGCACCATGTCGTTCGAGCCATCGACCGCGACGACTTTCGAGACGTGGGGCGCGATCAGCTCGCTGACCTGCCCCGTCCCGCAGCCGAGGTCACCGACCGTCAGCGCGGGATCGATTAGCGACAGCATGGCGTGGAGATGAAAGCGATCGCCGAACAACTCGGCGCGCAAGTGATCCCACTGCCCCGACGCCGTCGCAAAGAACTCTTCGGACTTCGAGCGCCGCTTCGAGAGGACGCTCTTCAAACGCCGCTCGTCCTGCTCGGCGCCGTTGGTGCCCGCGATCTGCTCGCGGATCAGCGGCCACAGCCGCTGCGCGCCCGGATCCAGATCCGATACGACCATCCCATAAAAGCGGCTCGTGCCGTCCCGCCGCGACGACACCCAGCCGTCGTCGGCGAGCGTCTTGAGATGGCGGCTGACGGTCGACTGCGGCAGCTGGAGCACCGAGCAGATCTCGTTGACGGTCAGCTCATGCCGCTCGAGCGGCAGCAGCATCCGGCAGCGGATCGGGTCGGCCAGCGCGGCCATGTGGTCGAGAATTGGGGCGGCAGTCACGAGCCAGACGACTATATCCGTTTATCCGGATTGATGCAACTAGACGCTATTTAGGGGTCAGGTCCTGAAAATTAGCGATATGCGCTGTTGGGGACAGATGGCCGTTACGGCGTCCGTCCCTTTCTTGGCAGATCGCTAAATATCAGGACCTGACCCCTTCATAGCAAGTAAGCGGCGTTGGGAGCGGGGGAGTATTGGCGGCATGCGTATTCGTCTCGCGCTGGCGGCGCTTCTCGTCTCAACCATTTCCCTGAACGCCACGGTCACCGACCCGAAGAACTGGGCGCAGTGGCGGGGACCCGACATGACAGGCGTGTCGCGCACCGCGAAGCCGCCGATCGAGTGGAGCGAGACGAAGAACATCAAGTGGAAGGTCGAAATCCCCGGCCGCGGCTCGTCGTCACCCGTCGTCTGGAACGATCGCATCTTTCTGCTCACCGCAGTTCCGGTCGGCGTGACGGGCGAGGCGCAGCATGCCGCGCGCGGCGCGCTGCCGCAGCGCGGCGTGCATCAATACAAGGCGCTTGCGATCGATCGCAAGACCGGCAAGACGATCTGGGAGCGCGTCGCGCGCGAGGAAGAGCCGCACGAGGCCGCGCACGGCGACAACGGCTCCTGGGCGTCAAGCTCCGCGATCACCGATGGCACGCACGTATTCGCGTACTTCGAGTCGCGCGGGCTGTTTGCTTACGACATGAGCGGCAAGCTGATCTGGCAGGCCGATTTCGGCGACAAGAAAATGCGCAACCAGTTCGGCGAGGGCTCGACGCCGGTCCTCGCCGGCAATACCCTCGTCGTGGTCTGGGACCATCTCAATCAGCCGTCTTATGTGATCGCGCTGAACAAGAGCACCGGCAAGCAACTGTGGCGCGTCGATCATCCTGAGATGGATACGTGGGCCACGCCGCTGGTCGTCGATCACAACGGCCGCAAGCAAGTGATCGTCAACGCGATGAATCGCGTTCGCAGCTACGATCTCGAGACCGGCACGATCGTCTGGGAGGGACCGGGCACAACGATGAACGTGATTCCGTCGCCGGTCTACGGCAACGGCATGGTGTTCGTGATGAGCGGCTTCCGCGGCAACAACCTCAAGGCGATCAAACTCGCCGAAGCAAAAGGCGACATCGCCACTACCGGCGCGATCGCCTGGCAGCTCGATCGCGACACCCCGTATGTGCCGTCGCCGCTGCTCTACGACAACATCCTGTATTTCCTGAAGACCAACAACGGACTGCTGTCGGCCTTTGATGCCGCGAGCGGCAAGCCGCACTACCAGGTCCAGCGCATCGCCAAGGCGGCGGGCGAAGTCTTCAGCTCTCCGGTCGGCGCCGACGGGCGCGTCTACATCGTCAGCCGCGATGGCGTGACCACGGTGATCAAGCACGGCACCACCTACGAAGTGCTCGCGGAAAACGCGCTCGACGACGGTTTCGATTCGTCGCCGGCGCTCGTCGACAACGAGCTGTTCCTGCGCGGCTACAAGTATCTTTACTCGATCGGTCAGTAACGGAGGGGCGATGAGCAGACTGGTGATGGCGTGCGGGTTGGCGTTAGCCCTGGCTGGCGGAACACCCGTGACGGCGGACGGAGAACAGGGCAAGTCTCAGCAGGAGTTACGCAAGCCGTTCGTCGGAACATGGCGGCTGATTTCGATCACCGGCGGCACCGCCCCGGCGTCCGCGACACGCGGCAAGCCGACGGGCCTCATCATCTACGACGCACACGGCAACATGGCGGCGCAGATCCAGCCTGACCGGCAGCGGCCCACCTACGCGGGCACGCCAACACTGGAACAGCTGGCCGAACGCGCGCGCGGTTACACGGCGTATTTCGGGACTTACACCATCGACGAAAAGGCCGGCATCGTCACCCATCACCGGCAGGGCCAGCTTGATAGCGGCGCGGTGGACTTCGTTCGCAAGTTCGAGCTGAGCGACGGCGGCAATCGGATTGTCCTGACGCCGGTCGGCGGCGCGACCCCGCCGATCCACTTGACGTGGGAGCGCGTTCGGTAACCGGGGCGGGTGAGACGGGTGAGACGGGTGAGACGGGTGAGACGAGTACGCCCTACTCGCGACCCCAGTCAGGTGTTGACTCTAAGTAAGCGATAAAACGGTTCAGAACGATTAACGTCTTGCGCGCAGCGTGATCGCCGGCGTCGAATTCGCCGGCGTTGAGGTAGCCCCGATCGCGAGCTTCGCGAAAGCATTCCAATACCTCCTGCTCCGACGCTCTGGCAATGATTGCAAAGCGTGCGAATTCCCGATGGTACTTCCGCCCATAACCTTCAGCGATATTGCGCGGCGCTGACGACGCGGCGTCTGCCAGGTTGTTGTGAAACTTGAAGTCTCGCTGGATCACAGATTTCAAACAGTATTGGTGCGTGAGTCGCCGCAACTGGACCGCCAACTGCCACGCAACCAAGTCCTCGAGTCGACATACGTCCTTCATCCCATCGAACGGAGCAACTGAAATGCCGATGAACATTCCAAGAATTCCGGCCTGATTGGAAGTCAGTCGGTTACTGAGTCGTCGAATGTTGCGCTCCCCGGCACAGCCACGCGACGAAAAAATTGCCACACTCTTCACCCGCCTCACCCGCCTCACCCGCCTCACCCGCCTCACCCACCTTGCAACCCTTTTCCTGATTGGACCGTCTATGTGCCTTGAGCGTATATTCGCTACGCACACATGGACAAATTCCGGCCCGAAACCTTTCTTCCCCTGACGCCGGTCGCCTTCGAGATCCTCATGGCGCTCGCGGATGGCGAGCGGCACGGCTACTCGATCCTCCAGGAAGTGGAGAGCCGATCCGGTGGAGCGGTGTCGCTCCATGCGGGCACCTTGTACCGCGCGCTGGCCCGGTTGCTGGAAAGCGACCTCATCGAGGAGCTGCGCTCGTCGCCCGATCGATCGAGCGACGACGAGCGGCGGCGGTATTACCGGCTGACGACGCGCGGCATCTCGGTGGCGCGCGCGGAGGTGGGACGGCTCGAGGGGCAACTGGCGGCGGCCCGCACCCGCCGCCTCTTGAAAGGCGCGCGCGCGTGAGGAGCGCCCTCTTCTCGCTCGTTCTCCTCGCCTACCCTCGAGCGTTCCGGCGGCGCTTCGCCGACGAGATGCGCGAAGACTTCCAACGGCCGCGACGCGGGCTGCTCCGAACGCTGAGCGGGCATCTCATCAGCGGACTCAAGGAACGCGGCTCGGCGATCGCCCGCTGGGCTTACTTTCCAAACTTCACGCCGCACCTTTACGAATCGACAGGGAGCCATTTCATGCTGTGGGAAACACTGCGCTCGGATGTCCGGCACACGCTGAGGCTCGCGATCAAGACGCCGCTCTTCACCGCGCTGACCGTGCTGGCGCTGGCGCTCGGCATCGGCGCCACCACGGCGATCTTCGCCGTCGTCAACGGCGTGCTGCTGCGATCGCTGCCGTATCGCGATGATGGCCGGCTGGTCAACCTGTGGAGCTACAACACCAAGGAGAACCTGCCGCGCAATCCGCTGTCGCCGGCAAACTTTCTCGACTTCCAGAAGATGAACACGACGCTCGACGGCCTCGAGGGCTACTTCACCTTCGTGACGCCGGCGCAGATGCAGACGGACGCCGGCACCGAGGTCACCTACACGCTGTTCGTAACACCGAACATGTTCAACATGCTGGGCCGCTCGGCCGCGATCGGCCGCGCCTTCGCGCTCGGCGAAGAGAACAGTGTGGTGGTGCTCAGCGACGGTTATTGGCGCCGCAGATTCGGCGCGGATCCCAACATCGTCGGCAAGACGATCACGCTCAATGCGCAGCCGTTCCAGGTGATCGGCGTGATGCCTCCCGACTTCGTGTTTCCCTATCCGGGCATGCTCGGGCCGAGCGGCTTCACTCGCGTCGCGAGCATCGACGCCTGGCTGCCGATCGCCTTCTCCGGTCCAATGGCCGCCGTCAATCGCATGGTCAACGCGCATGGTCAAATCGTGCGCAACGTGCACTGGTTCGGCGCGATCGGCCGGCTGAAGGCCGGTGTTGCACCGGAGCGGGCCGAAGCCGACCTGAAGACGATTGCGGGACAGCTCGAGCAGAGCTACCCGGCTACCAACAAGGGTTGGAGCGCCACAGTGGTGCGCTCGATGGATCAATCAGTGGGTTCGATTCGGCCCGCCTTGATGGTCCTGCTCGCAGGCATCGCGTTCGTCCTGATCATGGCGTCGGTGAACGTGGCCAACCTGCTGCTCGCGCGCAGCATCGCCCGTGAAAAAGAGCTCGCGACCCGCGCCGCACTCGGCGCGGCGCGATCGCGCATCGTCAAACAGTTGCTCACGGAAAGCGTCCTGTTCGCATTCGCGGGCGGCCTGGTCGGCATGATCGTGATGTGGTGGACCGTGCGCGGATTGATCGCGCTCGCCCCGGCAGGCATTCCCCGCATCAACGAGGTCAGCATTGACTGGCGCGTGCTGCTCGCCGCCAGCGTGACGACGATTGGGACCGGAATCCTGGTCGGCATCCTGCCGGCGCTGAGCTCGGCGAGCGTGAATCCGCAAGCGAGCCTGCAGGACGCCAGCCGCGGCACGGTCGGTGGCGCGCTTCGCCGCCGGATGCGCTCGGCGCTGGTCGTCGCCGAAGTCGCACTCGCGGTCGCCATCACCACCGGCGCAGTGCTGCTGCTTCGCAGCTTCGTGTCGGTCACCAACATCAATCCCGGCTTCGAAACATCACAGCTGCTCACCTGGCAGATCAACCTGCCGCAGCGCCTGACGAACGCCACCGACCGGCTCGCGTTCTATCGCGAATTCTTTGCGAGGATGGAGGCACTACCGGGCGTGGTCTCGGTCGGCGGCACCACCCGCGTGCCCCTCGGCAGTACGTCGGTGTCAACCACGGTGCAGATCGAAGGCCGGCCCGTGCCGGTCGCGGAGCTGCCCGAGGTGCAATTTCGCCGCGCCATGCATGACTATTTCGAGACGATGGGCATTCCTCTTCGTAGCGGGCGTCACTTCGATCGCAATGACGGCCCGACGGCTCCGCCCGTCGCGATCATCAACGAAACCATGGCCCGCACGCTCTGGCCCGGCCAGGATCCAATCGGGCAGCACGTGCGCACCGGTCCAGCCGCGACCGGCCCGTGGACGACGATTGTCGGCGTGGTCGGCGACATCCGTCACGGCGGCCTCGAAGCAGCGCCGCAGCCGGAGTACTACATCACCTACCAGCAAGGGGCCCCACCAGTCGGACCGTTCATCGTGCTGCGCACGACGGGCGATCCGTCGCTCCTGGCGGAAACCGTCCGCGCCGAAGCGCGGAGCATCGACAAGAACCTGCCGATCTACGACATGCGCACCATGACGACGCTGCGCTCCGAAGCGGTGTCGACGCGGCGCTTCATCCTGCTGATCGTCGGCGCGTTCGGCGCCCTGGCGCTCGGGCTCGCCGCCATCGGTGTCTACGGCGTGATGTCGCTGATCGTCAGCGAGCGCACGCGCGAAGTCGGCGTGCGGCTCGCACTCGGCGCGGAGCCGTCGCAGCTGCTGCGGATGATCGTGTTGCAGGCGGCGAAGCTCGCGGGCCTCGGCGTCGTGATTGGCCTCGCGATCGCGCTGCCGCTCGCGCCGCTGCTCGACAGCCAGCTGTATGGCGTCCGTTCGTTCGACCCGATGACGTTCATCACCGTGCCGCTTCTCCTTCTCTTCATCGCAGCGATGGCGGCGCTGGTCCCGGCGAGAAAAGCGATGCGTATCGATCCGCTTGCCGCACTCCGGATCGACTAGGCGAAAACAGGCAGCACTACGCAAATCTGTGCAGTGTGGTTGTGCAACACTGTTCCGTATTGGTTAGTGACAATAAAGAACACAAAAGAACTTTAGATTCTGGTATATACTTCCGATGGCTCCCCCAAGCCCCCCTCGGAGGTCAGTCGTGATTGTTACTCGCGGTGCGTTATGTGCTGCCGTTGCGTTCTGTGCGTTCGTGCCGATGCGGGCCGAAGCGCAGACGTCAGCGGTCCTTGATGCGTGCCTGAATCCCGGCAACGGCGGCGTTCGCGTCGTCGAGGCGTCGGAGCCGTGCCGCCGCAACGAAACGCGCGTCCAGTGGAACGTCGTCGGCACGCCAGGTCCACAAGGACCGACGGGTCCTCGAGGACCTCAAGGCGAAACGGGTGCGACCGGCGCAAGGGGTGCCGAAGGTGCGACCGGCGCTCAGGGTCAGCAGGGTGCAACCGGTGCGACGGGACCTCAAGGTGAAGCCGGCGCGGTTGGTCCGCAAGGTGAAACTGGTCCAACCGGTCCGCAAGGTCCGCTGGGTGAAACCGGCGCGGTCGGTCCGCAGGGCGAAACCGGTGCGACGGGTGCAGTCGGACCGACGGGCGCTCAAGGGCCTCAGGGTGAAGTGGGTCCGCTCGGACCGACGGGCACGCAAGGAATTCGGGGCGAGACGGGCGCAACTGGTGCCCAGGGTCCAACCGGTGCGACCGGTCCGGAGGGTCCGCAGGGGCCTGGCGGCTCGCAGGGCGCTCAAGGAACCCAGGGTATTTCCGGTGTCGTGAGGGTCCTCAGCTACGAACGTCGCAACCTCCCCGCGACTATTGCCGGTGCGGCAACGCCGGCCGGTTGCGAAACAGGAACGCACACTGCCGGCGCCAACGAAATCGCGATCCTCTCGGGGAACGTGACGCTGTTCAATGCATCGACGACCGGAACGCTGTTTTACGCGCCGATCTACACGGTCAACGGCGGCGGCACGACCTACGCCGTGAGCTTTTTTTCGATCCAGACGGTACCGGCGACGATGTCCGCGACCGTCCACGGCCAGGCCGCCATTGCGCTGACAGAAGGCGCGGTCTACCGCTTCAGGACCGAAGTGCGCTCGCTGGGTGCAGCGTTCACCGTCGGGGAACTGGTGTGCCGCGGTCTCGTGACGATCGCGAAGCAATAACGCGTCAGCCGATCTCCCGCTCCAACTTATCGACGAGGCCGTCGAGCTGTGTCGACACAGCCCGGACGGTCTCGGGCTTGCTGAGATCGACGCCGGCGTGCTTCAACAGCATCATCGGATGATCGGAGCCGCCCGACTTCAGCAGCGCGAGGTAGCGATCGACGGCAGCGGCGCGCGACGCGCCATTGGTGCTGCGAATCTCTTCCATTAACTTCGCCGTTGACGCAAAGCACGTCGCGTACTGGTAGACGTAGTACGGCGACTGGAAGAAATGCGGAATGCGCGCCCAGGTATGCTGCGCGCGCGGATCGGGCGACAGGGCGTCGCCCCAATACTCGCCAAGCAGCTTTGAATAGATCCCGCTCAGCGTTTCGGACGTGATCGGCTGATCCTTCTCCACCAGGCGATGCGCTTCCAGCTCGAAATCCGCGAACAGCACCTGGTTGTAGAACGTGCCGACAATGTTGTCGATCGCGTGCTGCAGAAGAACGATGCGCTCTTCCCTAGTCTTCGCGCGCGTCAGCATCAGGTCGAGCAGCAACGCTTCGTTCAACGTTGACGGCACTTCGGCGACGAAAATCGTGTAGCCCGCATACACGAACGGCTGGGTCTCGTGCGACAGCATCGTGTGCATCGAGTGGCCGAGCTCGTGCGCAAGCGTAAAAACGGCATCGAGCGTGTCGTTGTAGTTCATCAGCATGTACGGATTGGCTCCGTAGACGGGCGCCGAGTAGGCGCCGCTGCGCTTGCCCTGGTTCTCGTAGACGTCAATCCAGCGTTCGGCGAACGCCCGCCGCAGCCGCGCCTGGTACTCCGGCCCAAGCCGCGCCACCGATTCCACGATCCAGTCCAGCACATCGTCGTACGCGTACTTGACGTCGTACTCGACCAGCGGCACGAACGCATCGAAGACGTAATAGTCGGCGAGCTTCAGCACGCGCTTCCGCAGCTGGTGATAGCGGCGGAACGGCGCGACGCCGTTCTTGGTCTCGTGAATCAGGTTCTCGACAACGCTCGGCGGGATGGCATTGCCGAAGAGCGCCGCGTCGAGCGTGGTCTGGTAGCCGCGCGCCCGCGCCTCGAACCAGTCGCCGTGCATCACGCCGTTGTAGATCGCGGCGTAGGTGTTCAGGCTCGCGGTGTAGGTGTCATAGAGCGCTTCGTAGGCCTTGCGCCGATCCTCCTGCGACCGGCAGGTGGCCAGCAGCTTGCGATACTGGCCGTAGCTGACTTGCGTCGTTTCACCGGTCGAGAGCGTGATCGTCGGGAAGCGCGCGTCCGCGGTCGAGAGTGCCGCGTATGAATCCTTCGGCACGCTGCCAAGGCGCTCGGTCAGCGACAGCAGACGCTCGCCCTGCTCGTTCAACACGTGTTCCTGCAGCCGAAACACTTCTTCGATCGCGAAACGGTAAACGGCGAGACCCGGCGTCGCGTCCATCCACAGGCGGACCGTCGCCAGCGGCAGCTTCAGCAACTCGGGTTGAAACCACGACGTCGCCTGCTGCCACTTGGCGATCAGCAGCTGCACGCGCTGGCGCCTCGCGTTGATGGTGTTGTTCCGCTGATCTTCGTCGTATTGCAGCGATGGGTAATACCAGACCTTGTAACTCAGCTGCGCAAGGGCATCACGGTCGGCGAGGGCCCGCAGCAGTTGATCGCCGCCCTGCGCGAGCGTGCCCTCATACTTTTTGTACGCCTCGATGCCGCGGTCGAGCTGAGTGAAGGCCTGTTCCCAGGCCTCCCAGCTGGTGAAGATCGAGCTGAGATCCCACGTATATCTCTGATCGAGCGACTCCCGGGCGGGCACGAGCGACGCCGCAGGTGCGGCTGGCAACGACATGCCGTCGATCATAACAACTTCGATAGCTCTCCCAGGTCCGGACCGATGCGCTGCACGTCTTTCTTGCGTGCAATCGCTTCGGCCAGCGGATCAGGCAGCGGCACCTCTCTCTTAATCACCGACTGCACGACTTCCCTGAACTTCGCCGGGTGGGCCGTCGACAGAAACAGCGACAGGCCCACTCGCTTTTCCGGGACCCCGAGATAGCCGATGGCGGTGTGCGGATCGGCGACGTAGCCGTATTTCTGGAACAACGTCGCGATCGCCTTGCGCACTTCGTCATCGGTGTGCCGGCTCGCCGTGATGACCGCTTTCATCGCGGGCAGGTCGCCGTCGAACAGCCACTGCAGCCGCTCCAGGTTGCTCGGATTGCCGACGTCCATCGCGTTGGCGAGCGTCTGAACCGATGGCCTTGGCTCGACGCGGCCCGACTCGAAATAGCGCGGCACCGTGTCGTTGATCGTCGTCGGCGCCCTGAAGCACTGGATCGGCGCGCCCATCTTCCACGCCATCACGCCGGCGGCAAGGTTGCCGAAATTCCCTGAAGGAACCGAGATGGTGAGCTTCTTGTCCGTCGATGACTGGGCGGCGGCGTACGCGTAATAGAACATCTGCGGCAACAACCGGCCGAGGCTGATCGAGTTGGCCGACGTCAGCCTGACGCGCGATTGCAGCGCCTGATCCGCGAACGCGGCTTTCGCCAGGCGCTGGCAGTCGTCGAAGGTGCCCGCGACCGCGACCGCGGTGACGTTGCCGCCGAGCGTCGTCAACTGCGCCTCTTGCACATCGCTGACCTTGCCTTCGGGATACAACACGACGACGCGCGTGCCGGCGACGCCGAAGAAGGCGTTCGCGACCGCGCTGCCGGTGTCGCCCGACGTCGCCACCAGCACCGTGATCCCTCCGACTCGCCCGCCGTTGCCTTGGGCGACGCCGTGCTCGCTCACCCCTCGACTTTGCTCGGGGTGACCCTGAGCCTGTCGAAGGGTCAGGGCAAGCAGCCTGGCCAGCATGCGCGCGCCGAAATCCTTGAACGCGAACGTCGGCCCGTGAAACAACTCGAGGACGCCAAGCCCTTTTTCGAGCTCGACGATGCGGACCGGGAAGTTGAGGGATTCGCGGACGACACTGGTCAGGGTCGCGTGATCGAACTCATCGCCGGCGAGCTCGAGCGCGACGGCAATCGCGATGTCGTGAAACGACTTGCCGGTCAGCGCCGCCCACCACGACTCCGGCATGCGTGGGATGTTCTGCGGCACGTAAAGGCCGCCGTCCGGCGCGATTCCGGCGAGGACCGCTTCCTTGAGCGAGACGGCCGGTGCCTTACCGCGCGTGCTGACGCAGATCATTTCGATCCACAGATTACACGGATTACACAGATTAAATGCGGCGCGCTCACCAGGTGCGCTCGCCCCGCGGGCGGCCGAAGGCCGCGGGGCGAGCTCAGTCTGTGAAATCCGTGTTCATCTGTGGATGTCTATGACGCGCGCGCCTTGGCGGCCGACCGGGCAAACCCATAGATCCGATCCAACGTTGCTCTGCTTCGCGAACGCACGCTGCATCGCGTCGCCGGCGGCTCTCGCAATCTCGATCGAAGCGGCCAGGGCAAAAATCGACGGGCCGGAGCCAGACAAGCTCGCCCCCAGCGCGCCGGCGCCGATCGCCGCCGCCTTGACGTCGAAGAATCCCGGCACCAGCGACGCGCGCTTCGGTTCCGCAATCGAGTCCACGAGCGATCGCGACAACAGCGCCAGATCCGAAGTGTAAAGCGCGGCGACGAGGCCGCCGACATTCGCCCACTGCCTGGTCGCATCCTTCAGCGCAACCTGATCGCCCAGCAGCTTTCGCGCGGCGCCGGTTTCGACTTCCATCTTCGGATGCAAAACCGCGCACGCCAGCCCGTCGGGCACCGGCAGGCGGACGATGTCGGGCGGCTGCGCGCTGCGCGCGAGGATGAAACCGCCGTACAACGACGGTGTGACGTTGTCGGGATGGACGGCGCCACAGCCGGCCTGCTCGCCGGCCATCGCGCACTCGAGCAGCATCGGCATCGGCGCCGGCCGGCCGAGCAGCTCGTTGGCCGCCACCACCGCCGCCACCGCGCTGGCACCGCTGCTGCCGATCCCGCTGGCCAGCGGCAGGCCCTTGTGAATCGTCAAAATCACTCCGCGGGTGGTCTCGAGGCGCTGAAGCAGCGCCAGCACCGCCGCCGACGCCGTATTCTTCCGGGGATCCGTCGTCAGCCGCCCGTCATCGCCGTGAATGGCGGCGATCGACACGCCCGGCGCATCCTGCGGGGCGGCCACCACCACGTCGCCGGGCTCTTCGAGCGCGAACCCCATGATGTCGAAGCCGCAGGCGACGTTTGAGACGGATCCAGGAGCGTAAGCCGCAATCATCGGATCGGCACCGGCACTCCATCGGGCCCGATGGCCACGAGCACGACTTCCGCTTCCGTCACCCTGACGCGCTCACCCTGTCCGGCACCCCAGCGCTCCGCCTCGACGACCACTTGCACCGTGATCGACGTCCGTCCCACTCTCGTCGTCTCCGTGAAGAAATTCACCAGATCGCC
Source organism: Acidimicrobiia bacterium (assembly GCA_043779345.1). GTDB lineage: Bacteria > Acidobacteriota > Vicinamibacteria > Vicinamibacterales > UBA2999 > 12-FULL-67-14b. The sequence goes on from JAYWEJ010000309.1 coordinate 13,521, forward strand.
CACAAACACGGGCGCGTGAAACTCGACGCCGTTCATCGCCTTGGTGACGTAGCGGTGGCTCGCGGTCTTGCGCGCTTCGACCGCCGACGCCAGGTCGATGTGGGAGAGGATGACGCCGCCGAAGATGGTGCCGAGCGCGTTGGTGTCTTTCGGCAGCAGCAAGACCTTGATCGCCGGAACTTGGCTCGACATCGCCACAGGCTACATTTTTTCTCGATTCATCCGAAAAAAATGAACGAGCATCTTGTATTCTTCTAGTCAGAAGATGAGCACACCGGCAGGCGGACGCCTGATGAGCGGAGCAAGTCCCGGCAAGGCAGCCTGGTCGGCCACGGACGCCTCCGAGTTGTATGACGTGCCGCGCTGGGGACAAGGCTACTTCTCCGTCAACGAGCAGGGCCACCTGCAGGTCAATCCCACCAAGGAGCCGGCGCGCAGCGTCGATCTGAAACGGCTGGTCGATCGCCTGCAGCTGCGCGGTCTCGCGGTGCCGATCCTGATCCGCTTCACCGACATCCTCAAGCACCGGCTCGGCGAGATCCACGGCGCCTTCCAGCACGCCATCACCCAGAACCAGTACCAGGGCAAGTACTGCTGCGTCTACCCGATCAAGGTGAACCAGCAGCGCCAGGTCGTCGAGGAAGTGCTGAACTTCGGCGCCCAGTACGGCTTCGGTCTCGAGGCCGGCAGCAAGCCGGAGCTGCTCGCCGTGTCGGCGATGGCGAACAACGACACGCCGATCATCTGCAACGGCTTCAAGGATTTCGAATTCATCGAGATGGCGATGCTGGCGCAGAAGATGGGCCGCCAGATCATCCCCGTCGTCGAGAAGTACAGCGAGCTCGCGCTGGTGCTGGAGTACGCCGAAAAGGTCGGCGTCCGCCCGAACATCGGCATGCGCGTCAAGCTCGCGGCGAAGGGCTCCGGACGCTGGCAGTCGTCGGGCGGCTTCCGCTCGAAGTTCGGCTTGACGGTGACCGAAATTTTGCGCGGCTTCGAAGAACTGAAGTCGCGCGGCATGGAGGATTGCCTGAAGCTCCTCCATTTCCACCTGGGCAGCCAGATCACACACATCCGGATCATCAAGGGCGCGCTCAACGAAGCGGCGCGCGTCTACTGCGAGCTGGCCAAGCAGGGCGCCGGCCTCGAGTTCATGGACGTCGGCGGCGGCCTCGGGGTGGATTACGACGGGTCGCAGACCAACTTCGAATCGTCGATGAATTACACCTTGCAGGAATACGCCAACGACGTCGTCTACCACATCCAGCAGGTGTGCGACGAAGTCGGCGTCAAGCACCCGACGATCATCTCGGAAAGCGGCCGCGCCATCTCCGCGTACCACAGCATGTTGATCTTCAACGTCCTTGGCACGCTCGACTTCGGCGAAGAGAAAATCCCCGTCGAGGTCAAAGAGGAATTCGAGCAGCCGCTGGTCGACCTGATCGAGGCGTACCACGGCGTCACGCAGCGCAACGCCCTCGAGACCTACCACGACGCGCAGCAGGCGCTGGACATGGCCATGAACCTGTTCAGCGGCGGCTACTTGTCGCTGGAGCAGCGTTCGCACGCCGAGAACCTGTATTTCGCGATCTGCGAAAAGATCCACAAGCTGTGCCAGGGCATGACGGACGTGCCCGAAGAGCTGCAGGCCCTCGAGGAAATGCTCTCAGACACCTACTTCTGCAACTTCTCGCTGTTCCAGTCGATCCCGGACAGCTGGGCCATCAAGCAGCTGTTCCCGGTCATGCCGATCCACCGCCTCAACGAGCGGCCGGTCAACCACGCGGTGCTGAGCGACATCACCTGCGACTCGGACGGCAAGATGGATCAGTTCATCGATCGCCGCGACGTGAAGAAGACCATCATGTTGCACAAGTTCAACGGCGAGCCGTATTACCTCGGCGTGTTCCTGGTCGGCGCCTATCAGGAAATCCTCGGCGATCTCCACAACCTGTTCGGCGATACGCACGCCGTGCACATCTCGCTCGGCGAGAACGGCATTGACCACACCGAAGGCGCGCGCGTCGAGCACATCATCAAGGGCGACACCGTCCGCGAAGTGCTGAAGTACGTGGAGTTCGATCCGGAAGCGTTGATGGGCAAGCTGCGCCGCGACGTGGAGGCTGCCATCAATGCGGGCAGGATGGAGGATCCGGAGGCCGGACGCCTGCTGCGATTCTATGAAGAAGCGCTGATGGGCTACACCTACCTGGAAGATCCAAACGCCGATTAGCCTGCCCGCGGCGTAGGCCGGTCACCTCGAGTACGATGGATTGAACATGCGCCGTCCTTTCACGCATTCGCTGCAGCTCGACAGATTGCGCGCGCTGGCCAGGACCGCGGCTGTCGTCTCGGGGACGACGCTGGTGGCGTTTCACGGGTGGCTGTTCGTCACGCAAGCCGCCGAAGGCCGGCTCGAGGATCCGTGGCTGGTCTTCCGCTGGCTGGTCGCTTCGGGACTGGTGGCGGCCCTCGCGGCGATTCGACGCACCGGCGGGTCGATCTGGAATCGGCAGGGATTGGCAGTCTGGGTGCTGGCCGCCCTGCTGCACGGTCCCGCCATGGCAACCGAGTTCGGCATGTCGATCAGTTTGGCGCCGCCCGAAGCGGCGGCGACGTCAATCCTGCAATCGCTGCTGTCGGTGTCGGCGCTGGCCGCCACGCTGTGGATGCTCGCCGGTTTGCTCCGGCTCCGCGATCGCCACGCCCGCCTCCCTGCCAGTGTTGTCGCCGCCCATTCGCACGCGGGCATTTTCGGCGCCGGTGTCTCGCCTCAGTACTCCTCCCGACCGCCTCCGCAACCGAACT
>JAYWEJ010000310.1:0-16322 GCA_043779345.1 Acidimicrobiia bacterium
CGGACGGCCCGTACTACGTGAACCGCGCCGGCCGCACGCCGTTGACTCCCGAGATCGTCGCGCGCGCCGCCAACACCAGCGACGGTCCCGCGCCCGGCAAGTGGACGGTGGCGTCGGCGAAGAGTGACGGCGTGACGCCCGGCTTCACGATTCTCGATTCGGCCAACCAGTTATGGTTCGTCAAGTTCGATCCACCAGGCTGGGGGGCGATGGCGACCGGCAGCGAGGTCGTGGCGGCCAAGTTGTTCTGGGCTGCCGGGTATCACACCGCCGAGTACCACATTGGGCAGCTGGTGCCGTCCAACCTGGTCATCGGCAAGAACACCAAAATCGAGCCGCCCGGCGAGATGCCGCGGAACATGAACCAGGGCGACGTCTCGTGGCTGCTGTCGCGCGCCGACCGCGATCTCGATGGGTCCTATCGCGTCATCCTCAGCAAGGCGGCGCCGGGCCCTCCCGTCGGCCGCATCAAGTTTCACGGCACGCGCGCCGACGATCCCAACGACGTCGTCCCTCACGAGCATCGCCGCGAGCTGCGCGGCTACTTCGTTTTCGCGGCGTGGCTCAATCACGTCGACGCGAAGGGCATCAATTCGCTGTCTGCGCTCGTCACCGAGAACGGGCGCCGGTTCATCCGCCACTACCTGCTCGATTTCGGATCAGCTTTGGGCAGCGCGGCGGTCGGTCCGCGCGAAGGCTGGGAAGGTTACGAAGCGCTCGTCGAAGAGCCGGGAGCGATCGCCAAGCGCGCGTTGTCGCTCGGCTTTAACATCCCGGTCTGGCGCACGCAGGATTATTTCGAGTCACGGTCGATCGGGCGCCTGCCCCGCGATCACTCGAAGTGGGACCCCGAAGAGTGGTGGCCGCACATCACGAACGCGGCGTTCCGGCACATGCGTCCGGACGACACGTTCTGGGCCGCGACCAAGCTGGCCGCCATCAGCGACGAGATGATCCGCGCCGCGGTCGCCGAGGGGAAGTTCGGCGACAAGGCCTCCGAGGAGTTCCTCGCCAAAGCGATCGCCGATCGGCGCCTGAGAATCCTGCAGACGTTCCTGCCAAAGGTGAATCCAATCGTCGATCCGGTGCTCGATCGCGACGGCCGGCTGTCGTTCCGAAACGCCGCGGTCGAGGCCGCCGTGGCCGACCGGGCGCCCGGGTATCGCGCCCTTTGGTATACGTTCGACAACCTGAGCAATAAGGCGACCCTGGTCGCGACGACCGAGGAGACCCAGAGCCCGATGCTGATGCCGCCGATGCCGTCGGAATACATCCAGGTGGACCTCGCCGCCGTCGGCGGACCTCAGCCGTGGGCCAAGCCCGTTTCGGCCTATTTCCGCCGAAATTCTGGAGGTTGGTCCCTGGTTGGGTTCGAGCGGCAGCCGTGAGATACTGGAACTCGTTCCCTTCGCCGACAGTATTAATAGGAAATCGAGTTGTTGATGCTCTCTGTTCGCTTGCTTGCGAGTTCCCTGTTCGTTTGCGCGCTCGCCGTCCCGGCGTTCGCCCAGGCGCCTGTACCGGCTGAAGCGCTCGACACGGTTGCTTCAACTGCGCCGGACGGGGCATCGCCGGAACAGCTTCCCGTCAGCGGCGGCAACGCCGTGCCGCAGCTGCCCCGCGAAACGCAGATCGTCGACGGCAACCCGTTCAAGCTGAGCGCCGGCGACTTCAAGAATTTTTTCAGCGCCGACACCGCCAGAACGATGGGCTACGTTGGCATCGTCGCGATCGCCACGGCGCCGTGGGATCGTGAGGGCGTTAACAACGGCTTCAATATCCCGACGACGGTGTTCCAGTCGGGCAACCTGATTGGCAACTTCGTGTTCCAGATCGGCGCGGGCTTCGCGACGTATGGAGCGGGCAAGTCGATCGGCAACAAGAAGCTCGCCTACGCCGGCCGCGACATCGTGCGCGCCCAGGTCGTCTCGCAGGTCATGGTGCAGTCGCTGAAGTTCACCGTTCGCCGCGACCGTCCCGATCACAGCAACAACAAGTCGTTCCCGTCAGGTCACTCGGCCAGCGGATTTGCCACGGCCACGGTGCTGCAGCGTTACTACGGGTGGAAGGCCGGCGTCCCGGCCTACGCGCTCGGCAGCTACGTTGCGCTCGCCCGCATGTCCTGGAACCGGCATCACGCCACCGACGTAGTCATGGGTGCAGGCTTCGGCATCGCCGCCGGGCGAACCGTGACGATGGAGATGGCGAAGAGCAAGTTCAGTGTCGGCGTGCAGCCGCAAGTTGGCGGCGCGTCTGTGAACTTCACCAAGATCTACAAGTAGGGAGGCCGTATGGTCAGGATCGGTGGCGCGTTCGTCGTCCCGCTCCTCGTCCTGCTGGCGTGCCCGCCTCCCGCCTACACACAAACAGTCGCTCCAGCTCCCTCGGCGGAGCTGTCGGTCGATCAGATCCGCGTGTTCCTCAAGGACGCGAAGGTGATTCGGAGCCGCCCCACGCCAAAGGGCGTGACCGCGCCGCGGCGGCTGACGCTGAGCGACGGCAACATTACCCACGACGCGGTGTTCCAGGCGATCGACGATCGCCAGCAGGTCGCCAATCTGGGCGGCGGCGCGCGGCAGTCGAAGGTCGAGCTCAACTTCGTCGATTCCTACAAGTACAACATCGCCGCATATGAGATGGCGCGGCTGCTCGACCTCGATCACATGATGCCGGTCTACGTCGAGCGGCGGTGGAACGGCCAGATTGGATCGATCAGCTGGTTCGTGCCGACGCTGATGGATGAAAGCGACCGGCTCAAGAAGAAGGTCCAGCCGCCGAATCCGACCGACTGGAACAACCAGATGTACCGCATGCGCGTATTTTCGTCGCTGGTGCGGGACACCGATCGCAACCTGACCAACGTCCTGATCACGCACCAGTGGAAGGTGATGATGATCGATTTCTCGCGGGCGTTCCGGCTGCAGCCCGAGCTGATGCACCTGAAGGACCTTGCGAAGATCGATCGCCAGCTGCTCGCGAAGTTGGCCTCGCTGTCGCGGGACGAGGTGAGACAGGCGACCAAGGACTTCCTGACCAACAGCGAGCTCGACGCCATGATGAAGCGGCGCGACCTCCTGGTCGCGCACTTCAAGAAACTGGTCGGCGAGCTGGGAGAAGAGAAAGTTCTGTACTAGGCTACCTCACCGTGGTTGGCGGCCGCCGATGGCGTGTGGCCCGTTCATACGCGGCGGCAATTTCGAGCAGCCGCTTGTCGTGCCACATCCTGCCCAGGAATGAGATCCCGACCGGATAGCGTCCGCCGATGAAGCCGGCGGGCACGGTGACCTGCGGCAACCCCGTCGCCGCGCTCTCTTCGCACGTCCCCGGCTCTGATCCGTAACGCTCGAGGCCGCCTTCATGCGTGTGCGGCCGCGCGTGATTGGCGGGATAGAGCATGGCGTCGAGCTTGTGCTGGTCCATCAGATCGACAAACACCTGCCGGAAGGTCTCGCGGCCGGCGATGAATCGCCTGGTCGCCTCATCGAGCGCGGCGCCCGCCGGCGTCGGAGCCAGGGCGCCTTCCAAACGCCGCGCGCTGACCGGCGCGAGCTTTCCGGTCGCCAGCAGGCCCTCGATGGTGAGGACCGTGTCGCCGGGTTTCGATCCGCGCGACAGATACGCCGTCCACCCGTCGCGCAGCGATCCAGGCGCGGCCCCTCGTGCCGCCGCATACTTGGCGTCGTAATCGGGAATCGCCACGTCGACCACGGTCGCGCCGGCGGCCTGGAGCTCCTTGATCACCCGGTCCATGCTGGCGGCGATTTCACGCTCGCCGGTGAAACCGACGAAGCGCTGGCGCAGCGCGCCGATGCGCTTTCCTTTCAACGTCGCTGCATCGAGGCCGGCGGCGAACGATCCGGAGATGTGCTGAGCGGCGTTCGCGGTCACCGGATCTTCGGGATCGGCTCCGGTTACGAGATCGAGCGCCAGGGCGACGTCGCGCACGGATTTCGCCATCGGACCGACGGCGTCGTTGTAGGTGTTGAGGGGCATCACGCCGGCGCGACTCGTGAATCCGCGCGTCACGCGAATCGTCGCCAGCGAGGCGAAGGCGCTCGGATTCGATAGCGAGTTGCAGGTGTCGGTGCCGAAGCCGAGCGCGGCCAGGCTTGCGGCGACGGCGGTCGCGCTGCCTCCGCTCGATCCGGCGGTGCTGAGCGATGGATCGTAGGCGTTGCCTACCGTCCCTCCGACCGTGCTGATGCCGAAATCTCCGAACGGGAATTCATCGAGATTGGCCTTGCCGAGGATCACCGCGCCACCCTGCTTCATGCCGGCGGCGACTTTCGAATCAAGGCGCGGCCGATGATCGAGCAGGGCGAGCGAGCCGCCGGTCGTCGGCAGCTCGGTGGCGTCGATATTGTCCTTGAGGACGATCGGCACGCCGTGGAATGGACTGCGGACGCGGCCGGCGGCGCGCTCGGCATCGCGCGCGCGGGCGTCGGCAATCGCGCGGGGATTGATCGACAGGATCGAGCGGAACGTTGGGCCGTTGCGGTCGTAGCGCGACAGCCGGCCGACATACTCGCGCGTGATGTCGGCGGCGGTGACCGCGCCGCTGGTCATCGCCTCCTGCAGCTCGGCGATGCTCTTCTCGAACACGGTGAACGGCTTCACCGGCGGCGGCGCGAGATTCCAGTTCGCAATCTGCTCCAGCTGCCGCAACGTCAAGCCGCGAAGGTCGGGCGCCTTCACCAACTGCGCCGCAATCGCGGAGACGCGCGCAATCTCCGATCCCGCGGCCGGTATCCTGGCGTCCGCTCCGGAATACACGGCCTCGCCCGTCACTAACGCATCCTTGAACGGAAGCGGATAGCCGCCTCGCGGATCGTAGACCTCGCTCAGCCCTTTCGCGACGAACGTCATCAACGCGCGCGTTTCGCCTGGGCGGAGACGCAACGTGAAGACGTAACCGATATGCGCGGGATCGAATCCCGGCCACGCGTCCGCGAACGGATCGCCGTACATGTCGCCGACCGCGGTGAGTACGCCCGGGCGGCCTTGTCCGAGCACGTGCGCGGATGGGCCGTGGCCCGACGGCCCATTCGCGGCATTGCCCACTTGCCGTGCGTTCTGCATCACCGTGACGTAGGTGTCGGACAGATCGATCCGCCGATCGCCACTGGCGGTTGCCGCGATCGCAACCTGGCCGCCATCCTGGTAGGCGCCGGCGGCGCCGCCCCATGCGACCTGGACGATGCGATCTTCGTTCGAGATGTTGGTGAAGGCATCGAAGTAACGGAGATACTGCGTCTCTTTCGAGGTGGTCACGTCGCGAGCGACCAGAATGCCTTCCGTCAGCACCGGCGTGATCGAGTCGAAGCGGCCGCCGCCATCGTGATGGAGGCCGAAGCCTTTGAGGTGTTGATTGCGGGTCAGCAGCACATTGTCGGCGCGCCGGACCTGCAGCTTCAGGTAGCCAAAGCCGTTGAAAGGATTGGCGCGGCCGCCGGTGGCGATGCCGCCGCTGTCCTGTGCCCACGGGCTGGTGTCCTGGATGTCCCAGAACTGCCCGTCGGCCGACGGCACGCGCGTGACGGCGTTGAGGTTGACGATCGCGATCGCCGCGACCGCCGTGGCCAGCACGCCGGCTCGAAGAATCCGCATCCGCGGAATATTACAGAGTTTCGCGCGCGGGATTCAGGCGGCGTTGGCAGTAAGCTGTGGCACGTGAACATCTATGTGGCGCTGCTGATCGGGTATTCAGCGGCGCTGACGGCGCTCGGTCTGTGGATCGCGCGCCGGGTCCGCGGTCCCGCAGATTTCTTCGTCGCCGGCCGCAAGGTGACGTGGCCGTACATCGCCGCGACGATGCTCGCTGCGAACATCGGGGCGGGGGCGACGGTGGCCGCGACCGGGCTCGCCTATCAGCAGGGGGTCAGCGCCTGGTTCTGGAACGCCTCGGCGGGCCTCGGATCGCTTGTGCTCGCGTTCGTCGTCGGTCCGAGAATCTGGGCGCTGGCTGCCGAACGCAACTACCTCACCGTCGGCGACTTTCTCGAGGATCGATACGGCCAGAGCGTGCGCGTCATCATCGCGTCGCTGATCTGGTTCGGCGCGCTGTTCATCCTGGCGGGCCAGCTGCTCCTCGGCGCCGCGGTCTTCGCGGTGGTCGCGGGCCTGCCCAAGTGGGCGGGCGTGCTGATTGGCGGCGCGGCGATGACGGGGTATTTCAGCGCGGGCGGGCTGTTGAGCTCCGTCGGCGTCAGCGCCGTCCAGCTGGTGGTGAAGTTCACGGGCTTCGCGATCGCCATTCCGATCCTGATGAGCGCCGCCGGCGGATTCGATGCGATCGCGCAGACGCCGGGGGTGCCGGAGACGTTCTTCGATCCGCTGTTCTCAGCCGGCGCGGGATCGGGCTTCACGCTGCTGCTGTTGTCGGGTCCCAACTTCATGGTGTCGCCGGGACTGATCCAGAAGACCTACGGCGCCGAGAGCGCGCGAGCGGTGAAGCTTGGCGTGGGCGCGAACGCGATCGCGCTGCTGATCTTCGCGTTCATTCCCGTCTTTCTCGGACTGGCGGCGCGCGGATTGTTTCCCGGAATCGCCACGCGCGATCTGGTGCTGCCGACGCTGTTGCTGCAGGGCCTGCCGGTGTGGCTCGGTGCGCTGGCGCTCGCCGCGGTGTTCTCGGCCGAGATCGGCGCCTGCGAGGCCATCCTCTTCATGCTGTCGACGTCGCTCTCACAGGATCTCTACAAGCGCGTCGTCAATCCACAAGCGACGCCGGCGCAGGTGCTGAAGGTGGCGCGCCTGGCCGCGCTCATCGGCGGCACCGCCGGGATGCTGCTCGCAGTCTTCGCGGTCAGCGAAATCATCGATGCGCTGACGGTCTTCTACTCGATCATCGGCGCGACGCTGCTGGTTCCCGTCGTCGGCGGTCTGTTCGTGCGCGATGCGAGCAAGCGCGACGCCCTGGCGTCGATCGCGGCCGGCATGATCGCGTTCCTCGCGATTCGATTCGGGACGGATCGAACGGGATGGCTCAATCCCAATCTGTGGGGGCTGGTCGCCTCCGCAACGGCCTTCTTCGGCTCGCTGCTGATTTCGAGACTGAGCGGGCGTCAGCTGCCGGCTGCCTGATTACGGCTTGGCGAAGAGAACCAGGAACGCAGAGTCCACTTCCTTCTCGCCCGGCGGCCAGCGATCGATCGTTCGCACGTAGGTAAAGCCGGCCGCCTTCAGTTCCTCAATAACCACCGCTGTCGGAATGCCGTGACCCTCGCGGTTCGCCGGAACACCTTTGGGCACAGCGCTTCCCTTCGGGGGAATGAAGTCGATGATCGCCAGCCGCCCGCCTGGCTTCAGCGATGCGAGCAGGCTCTTGTTGAATGCCTCGAGCTCGCCGACGTGGTGATAGACGTGACGCAGGAACAGCGCGTCGCAGCAGCCGGGCGGGAGGTTGGTGCGGTCGGCACCGCCTTCAAGCACTGTGACGTTGGTCAGGCCTTCCCGCTTCACGTAATCGCGCGTCTCCCGCAGGGCATGCGCGGTGATGTCGGTCGCATAGACGTGCCCCGAGCCGATCCACTTTCCCAAGACGATGGACATCCCGCCGAAACCGGTGCCGATATCGGCGACGGTCATGCCGGGTTTGAGGCCGAGCACCTCGACCAGATGCGGAGCGTCGTATTCCGCCGAGGCGCGTTCCTGGGTAACCTGGCGCGCGTCGGGCTGCTGCGCATATGCGGAGGGGACGACAATCAGTGTGGCGACAGCGAGAGTGGCGAGTCGGTTCATGGTGATTCGACGCTCCGCCAGCAATTTCGGTTGGAGTTCTTCATCCCGTGAAACGTTTGCCACTCTCGCAGAAGACCATCAGCTTGTCCAGCCGGCGCAGGCGCGTCTCCTCCTGCTTGGCGCCGTTCACCCAGCCGGTCATGAGCTTGCGGTAATAGGGCGGCTGGAGCTGGAAAAAAGCCCAGGCCTTTTTGTTGGCCTTGAACGTTCGTCCGAGCACCGTGTCGAACTCCGCGGAGACCCGCTCGTAGGTGTAGATGCGCGACTTCGCTTCCGTGCGTTTCGCGAATGCGGCAAGGCCGGCGGCCTGCATGCGTTTCCGTTTGGTGAGCTCGGCGACCTTCGCGATGTTGATCGCGCTCCAGTTGCTGCCGGCGCGGCGCGGCGTAAAGCGATTGGTGTAGGCCTCGTCGCTGACCTTCTTGCGGATGCCGTCGATCCAGCCGAAACACAGGGCCTCGTCCACGGATTCCTGCCACGTGATGGTCGGCTTGCCGCAGTCCTTGCGGTAATAACCGACCCACAGCTCGGCGGCGGTCTTGTGATGCTTCTTGAGCCACGCACGAAATGTGGCGGGTGTTGGGAAGAACGTCGGCTTCACGGGACCGCGATCTTCAGCTCGGCTGCATAAAGCGCAGTGCGATCGTTGTCGCGTGCCGCCCAGCGCATCAGGGCCGTGTGATCTTTCTTCACGGCCCCGCTGAACGCCTGCTTGCCGTTGACGGTCACGATCACCGGCTCGCCGAAGTCAATCGCGTCGGGCGAGAGCAGCAGCGTGAACGACGCGACGTCGCGGACGATGGCGTCGAATGTGTTGCCCTTGCGGCGGACGTCGACGCGGCCGGAGCGCTGGGTGTGGCCGAAGAAGCCAAGATCGGTCAGCTCGGTCGCCCGTGACGCGTCGGCGCGGAGCTCGTTGATGATCAGCCAGCGATTGCGGTTGAAGCGATCGACGCGCTCGGTCTCCCACGACAACGCCGTCGGGTGCGGGCTGCGCGGATGATCGCGGACAAATTGTTCGAACGGCGCCCGCTCGGTGGGCCACCACGCGGTGTTGTGCTGCGCGCCGGCCTGGGGCCGGAACGTCACGTCCACGCCCATCCGCTTCAGCCACGCCATGTGCGGCTCGACCTGGGCCACCGGATAGAGCTGATCGTTCTCGCCGTTGACGACATACAGAGGCGCGTTGACCAGGTTATTACCATGCATCTCGCCGTCGGCGCCGTTGCCGGGATTCCGAAGGACGGCGAGGCTGCCGTTGAGCGGCAGGTATGACGACCAGATATTCGGCTCCTTCAGCGCCATGTAATAGACGCCGGTGCCGCCATCGGAAATGCCGGTCAGATAGATCTTCGTTTCGTCGATGTTGTACTTCCGCTTCAGCGTACCGACGGCGCGCAGGATGTTGTCGATCTGGTCCTCGTCCCACCACTGCGCGGCGATCCATCCACTCGGATGCAGGTAGATCTGGTTTTCGCCCTCGATGCGATTCGGCGTCCGCCCGCCCGGCGCCGGTTGACGGCCCGGAGCCTGCGCGTTTGGAGACGGACGAGCGACGCCGCCGTGCAGCTGCACGCGCAGCTGCCACCTGCGCGCCGGATCGTAGTCGGTCGGCACCTCGACGATGTTGTTGAAGTACGGGCCTGACTTCGACTTCCACCGCAGCGGGTAGTCGCCGAGCTTTTCATCGAGATACGTTCGGCCCTGCTGCAAGTGCTTGTAGAGATATTCGAAATCGAACATCTCGAACTGCGCGGCCATCTTCTCGGCGTCGGCCGGCGTCTCGGCGGCGAAAAACTGCAGGAGCATCGGCTCCGTGCGCGTCTGGTTGACGGCCGTGGTCAGCGCGAACGCCGCGACGAGGGCGATGGCGAGGGCCTTCACGTCGTTTCAAGGGACGAGAGAAATCGGCGCCCAGCGCGACGGGTCGAAGGTCAGCCCGCTCACCACGTCGCCGCGGACGAGCGGGAGGGCGGCGCATCCGTCGGTGGCCGGCATCGAATCGGGCCACGTCATCACCGCGCCTGGGCCGGTCGTGACGTAATACGCCACGGCGAGCCGCGTCGCGATCCGCTTCATGTCGATCTTGAATTCCTGCACCCGGCCGCCGCCCATGCGCGCGGTGCTGGCGGCCCACCCGTTCTGGGAGAAGTAGGCCTGGCGCTGCGCGATTGCCACGTCGGTCAGTGACGGATCGCGCATCCCGTGCACGAAGCTGCCCTGATCCGGCGCCCACGTCCCGCCGGTCCGCCGAAAATCGACGGCACCGAGCGCCGCCGAGGCGTGCAGGATCTGCACTCGGTCGTTGGTGCCGAGGCAGAGACTCGTAAACCCGTCAGCCGGCGACTCGATCGCGATGTAGAGCGCCGACCCGTCGTGCTGCAACCTGACCTGCAGTCCGCTCGGCGAGGAGCCTTCGCGACGCGCGGCCGCCCACTCGGTGACATCGGCGCGGCCGTCGATCACCGCGGGTGTCGATCGCGGCACGCGCGGCATGGACTGCGCCGCGGCCAGGCCCAGCAGCGCCAGCGCGACGGTGGTGAGACGGCTCATGACCCGAGGATAACGCAGAACTCCGCGAGCACCATCGCGGTCGCTCCCCAGACTTTTTCGCCGTCGACATCGAAGTACGGGACATCGACGTCGATCGAATGCCCCTTCACGACTCGCGTGCGGATTTCGCGTTTGACCGCCGCGGGATCCGAGAGCATCGAGACCGGCGCCTCGATGATGCGCGCGACCTCCCACTCGGCGCGCTGGAAGGCGGGCCGCATCGAGGTGTAGCCCACGATCGGATGCAGCAGATAACCACTGACCGGGATGTGCAGCGGCGTCAGCCTCCCCAGTAATTCCACGGTGGCCGGATCGACGCCGATCTCTTCGGTGGCTTCGCGAAGGGCCGCGGCTTCGAACGTTTCACCTTCATCAACGCGGCCGCCGGGCAGCGAGACCTGGCCGGTGTGATTACGCAGTTCCGAGCCGCGAACGGTCAGCGCGATCTGCAAGGTTTGGTCGTGGGGATAGACGAGCAACAGCGCCGCGCCGTCGCGCGCGCCGTCAGGAAACTTGAGCGGGTCCCACCCGAGGCGCGGTGACGGCGCCATCCGCAGTTGGGCGTCGAGACCCGGCAACGGCCGCCGAAAGCCTTCCCGTAATTTCTCCAGGGCCGCGCTCAGATTACTGCCTCTTGATGGTCGTGCCCGGGCGCACCGGCGACACGTAGGCGCTCACCATGCTCTCCTGGCCATCGGCGCCAATTGCCGACACGCCGAAGACGAAGTCGTCGATGTTGACGTTCTTCAAGGTGAATTGCGTGACGTTGCCGATGGTCTGGCTGTGCTCCCAGTCGTTGTTCCAGGTGTCGCGCCAGTAGACGCGATAGGCGGCCGCACTCGGCGACGCATTCCAGCGCATCGTCGCATCGTACCCCGACGGATCGCGCGACAGCATGTTGCCGCCGCGATCGTTGGTGACCTTCGGCGCCTGCGGCGCCAGCGCCAGCGACGCGACCCCGGCGGCGTTGACGCGGGCGTTCTGCGCCAGGTAGCCGAAGTCGACGCCGTCGATGCGATCGTTGGCGCCGTGCTGCCGCTCGAAATTTTCGTTGGCTTCACGGAACACGATCGCCGGGAAGCCGTTCTGCGAGAACGACGACTGATCGCTGCCGCGCCCGAACCGATCTTCCCGCGCCATCAGCCGGACGCGGTGGGACGGCACATAGACGGCCGCCGTCTTCTGGATGAAGCGCGCCAGCGATCGCGCCGGCGAGTCCTCCGGGCCGACGGCGTAGACCTTCACGGACTCGGCGTCGCGAATGCCGTTGCCGCCGAGCGAATTGCCGACGATGTCGTTGTTGAAGACGGCGTCGATGGGCACAGTGTTTTTCTTGAGGTCCTCGGCGTGCACGTTGGAGCCGACGAGGCCCTGTTCCTCACCCGCCCACGCGATGAAGACCAGCGTCGCGTCGAACTGGATGCCGCTCTCCGCAAACGCGCGCGCCAGCTCCATCGTCAGCACCGTGCCGCTGCCATCGTCATTGGCGCCGTTGGCTTCGACGTCGACATCGGCACGGCGATCGCCGCCGCCCGCGACGGCGCCGGGCGCGGCGGAATTCGACACGTTCTGCCCGCCGATGTTGACCGTGTCGTAGTGACCGCTCACGTAAATGCGCCGCGGCGACTTGCCCGGCAGCACCGCCATCACATTGCGTAAATCGACCGGGCGTGTGATGCGCCCCTGCTGCGCAATCTGGTGGATGTCGAAGGTGACCCGCAGCTTCTCGCTGGAACGCCGCATCTCCTCGAGGATCCAGTTACGCGCCGCGCCGATGCCCCGCGTCGTCGACGTCTGATCGGACAACGTGTTGCGCGTGCCGAAGCTGACGAGCTTCGTCAGCAGCTCCTTCAGCCGTTCCTCGGACACCGACGCGACGATCTTCTCGATTCGCGGATCGGCGTCGGGCCGCGGCGCCGTCTGCGCGGTTATCCGTCCGGATGACGCCGCCAGCAGCGCCACGGCGATTACAGAGAGTCGAAGGGTGTCGCGCATGCCCGGGATTCTACTCCCGGAGCCGAGCTACTGAGATACCTGTTTCAGCTCCGCTTCATGCGCTTCACGCAAGCGGAACTTCTGAACCTTCCCGGACGCCGTGAGCGGGAAGGTATCGACGACCTTCATGAATCGCGGCACCTTGAATCTGGCGATGCGCTCGCGGCAAAACGCCTGCACTTCGTCGATTGCCATCGTCGCACCCGGATGCAGACGGAGCGCGGCTGCCACTTCGTCGCCGAAGAACTCGCTCGCGACCGCATAGACCGACGCGTCGGCGATTGCCGGATGCGTGCGCAGGACGTCCTCGACTTCCTTCGGCGCGATGTTCTCGCCGCCGCGGATGATGATGTCCTTGATGCGGCCGGTGATCCGCACGCGGCCTTCGCGATCGATCGACGCCTGATCGCCGCTCCTCAACCAGCCGTCCTTGGTAATCGCCGCTGCCGTGGCGTCCGGCATCTGGTAGTAGCCCTTCATGACCACGTAGCCGCGCGCCCACAGCTCGCCGTCGGCGCCCACGGGTACGTCGATGCCGGTGGCCGGATCGACAATGCGCACTTCGACCTCGGGCATGATGCGGCCGACCGTCTGCGTGCGTTCGACAAGATCGGCGTCGCGCGGCGTCTGCGTCAATCCGGGCGAGGTCTCGGTCAGCCCATACACGATCGTCAGCTCTCGCATCTTCATCTGATCGATCACGCGCCGCATCAGCGGCTCAGGGCACAGGGCGCCGGCCATGATGCCGGTACGCAGCGACGAGGTGTCGAATCGCGAGAAATCAGGATGTTCGAGCTCAGCGAGGAACA
This sequence comes from Acidimicrobiia bacterium, assembly GCA_043779345.1. Taxonomy (GTDB): domain Bacteria; phylum Acidobacteriota; class Vicinamibacteria; order Vicinamibacterales; family UBA2999; genus 12-FULL-67-14b. The sequence goes on from JAYWEJ010000310.1 coordinate 13,098, forward strand.
TCGTCGGCACGCCGTACAGCGCCGTGCACCGTTCGCCATCGACGACTTCGAGCGCGCGGGTCGCGTCGAAAAATTCGAGCGGACACAAACAGGCGCCGTGCGTGTACGCGGCAAGCACGCCAAGGACGCAGCCAAAGCAATGAAACAGCGGCACGCACAGGCACAGCCGATCCTTCGGGGTGTAGCCGAGCCCTTCGCCGATCCAGTAGCCGTTGTTGACGACGTTGCGGCTCGAGAGCATGACGCCCTTGGGAAAGCCGGTCGTGCCCGACGTGTATTGCATGTTGATCACATCGTCTATGCCGACCTGGGCCTCACGCTGATCGAGCGCGCTTTCAGAGATGTCTGCGGCGAGAGCGCGAAGCTTGTCGTACGGCTGCAGGTCCGGCGGACAGGAATCGCCGATGAAGAACAGCCGCTTGACTCCAACGGGGGTCGCGTCGCGAAGTTCCGCCACGTAGTCGACGCCCTTGAAGCCGGCGATCGTGAACAGCGTCGACGTCTCGCTCTGCCGGAGCAGGTACTCGATCTCGCGGGCACGCAGCGAGGTGTTGACCGTGACGAGGACGGCGCCGATCTTCGCCAGCGCGAATTGCAGGACGATCCATTCGGGAACGTTGGTCGCCCACACCGCGACGCGATCGCCGCGCTCGACGCCGGAGGCGATCAGGCCGCGGGCAATCAGGCGCGCTTCGCACTCGAGCTCACGAAAGGTCCAGCGAAGACTGCGATCCGCGTAGACCAGCGCTTCGCGATCGGGAAGCGCGTCGGCCAGTTGCGTCAGCAGCCGGCCGACCGTGACATCGCGGATCTTCATCTGGAGAGAATGACGAATTCGACGCGGCGATTCTGGAGCCGGCCCTTGTCGTCGGTGTTGGCAGCCACCGGCTGTGACTCGCCGAAGCCTTTTGACTGCAGCCGGTTGGCGGCAATGCCGGCCTTGGCCAGATACGCCACCACCGCAGCGGCGCGGCCGTCCGACAGTTTCTGGTTGAAGGCGTCATCGTCTACCGTGTCGGTGTGGCCGCGGATCTCGATGCGCATAGTCGGCGTGTCGCGCAACAGCGCCGCCAGTCGATCCAGCTCCGCCTGCGACTTCGGCAGCAGCTCGGTCTTCGCGGTGTCGAAGAAGATGTTGTTCAGCCGGATCGGCACGCCCGTGGCAATCGGCACGAGCACGAGATTGCGCTCGAAGACCTGTTGATCCCTGGCGCCCGTGAGATCGATGCGATCGCTGATCGCGATATAGCCGGACGCCGACGCGCGGAATCCGTAGTCTTCGCCGGTCGGCAGGGCGATCTGATATTTCCCGTCGCGAGGATGCGATCCGGCCTGCCCCGCGGGCAGCGCATTCTTCAGGAATTCGTAGGCGATGCCGGCAGGCACCGGCCTGCCGGAGGGATCGGTCACGGTCCCCCTCACGAACGCCACCGGCAGCGGGCGCATCGACGGCGGCAGCTCGAACTCGTAGAGATCTTCCTTGCCGCGATCGCCGAGCGACATGAACGCCAACCGCCCGGTCGCGTCGACCGCGAGATTCATGTCGGCCTGCGGCGTGTTGATGTCCTTGCCGAGATTCTGCGGCGCCGACCATTTCTGCCACGACTCGTCGAGGCGCCGCGACATCCAGATGTCGTTCTCGCCGAGGCCGCCGGCGCGGCCCGAGGAGAAGTACAACGTCTGGTTGTCGGGGGCGAGCCACGGCGAGATTTCTTCCTGCGGGGAGTTGAGGATCGCGACGTTGGCGGGCTTCGTCCAGCGGCCGTCCGGCTGCAGCAGCGAGATGAACAGGTCGCGGCTGCGGTTCTGACTCTCGCTGTTGACGATCGAGAGGAGCAACGCGCGCCCGTTCGGCGCGAGGAAGTAGTCGCTGCGCACGCCCGGCTGGTGCGCGTAGCCGATCACCTTCAGCAACTCGGGCGCGCTCCACGCCGTGGCGGTGCGGCGGCTGAAGCCAATGATCGTGTTCTGATTGTCGCGCGCGGGATCGGGCGCGACCAGCGGCGCCTCCGCCTTCTTCGCTCCCGGGGCGCCCTGCTTGAGGATGTCCATCAGGTTGGCGCCTTCCATCTGCTTCGCCATCGCCTCGAACGACGCCATCTGGTTCCAGTTGCCGACGAGCAGCGTATTGCCGTCCGGCATCGCCGTTACCACGGCGGCGCTGTTGATCTCGTTATTGAGCGGCGCCGGCTGACGCTCGGCCAGTCCCCACGATCCGTCCGGTTGCCGGCGCGACATGAAGATGGTCTGCTTGACCGGGCCGGAGGCCGCGATCTTCGGCGCCGCGGCGCGGCTCTGCTTGATGGTGTCTTCGAGCATCTTGCGCTGCTCGGGCGGGAGCTTGTCGAGCTGTGCTTCGAGGACCTTGAGATCGGCCTCGAGCCTGGCGTTGACCTTGGTGCCAAGCTCGGCGTCCTGCCCCTCGCGAATGAACCACAGCGTCTGCCCGTCGGGACTGATGACCGGAATCAGCTCGCGATGCGTCGTGGTGTTGATCGTGGGACCGAGCGGCTTCTTCTTCGCCAGGCCTTGCGCGCCGGCTGTTGCCGCCGTCGCAACCAGCAAGAGAGCGACAACGAGCGGACGCAAGTCAGTGGGCATAGCGGGGCTCCGGGGGAAGCCGCCGCCAATATATCAGGGTGCGTGGGTGCTTAACGACGCCGGCGACGCGGCCCGTGGATCGCCAGATCGACCGCATCTCCCGGCGTCTGGATCGCCAGGCCATCGGCGCGCGCATCGCGGACGAAGCGCGCGTCCACCTTGTGAATCCGCATCCGGACGAGCTGATCGTCCGAGACCGTCACAAAGCCGACATCCTTGATCGCCTTGATGAACTCGGGCGTGACCTTGTGGATGCGAAACTTGATGACATGCTCGACCGCCAGTCCGCGAACACCCTGCGCCTGCAGCGCCTTGATGTTCTCTGGCGTCGCGCCGTGAATGCCCATGCGGACCAGGTCGTCGACGTCGATGCCCTCGTAGCCGAGCGCCGCCAGATCGCGCGCGAACTCGGGCGTAACGCGATGAATGCGCGTGCGAACGACATCATCGAGCGGGAGATTGGGATAATGGAGACTTGGTTCATCGCTGATCCGACGTGGCTTGCTCGATACTTCGGGAGCGACTTTAAGCCGGCTCGTGTCCCTGCTTGGCCAAAGCTGGAAGACGTAGCGAAGGCCGACATCTTGAGAACGCTGGAGCGAGCAACTAGTGATTGCAGCAAGG
>JAYWEJ010000311.1:0-16295 GCA_043779345.1 Acidimicrobiia bacterium
CGGCGCACGAGGTCGAGCATCACGACCGGCGGCCTGAAGCCGGCGGCACTGACGCCGCCGATCAATCCGATCACGAACGCCGCCGTCATGCCCACCTGCGACAGGATGGCGGGCAGGAACACCGGCGAATCAACGGCGACCGACACGGCCCTGAGCGCCGCGCCCGCGCACAACATCGTCGCGCCGCCGAACGTGATGATCGAGGCAACCCGATGGCTACGGTGGCCATTCGCGACCCACCTGCCCGCGGCGAGCCCGAGGAAGAACGTCGGCACAAACGCCAGGCCGTTGAACGGTCCGAACGCGTTCGGCAGCAGGGCCCACACCCGCCCGCCGTCGAAGCGCAGCAACCAATCCGTGACGTTGACAACGAACACGGCATAGAAACCGATCATCACCAGCGTGATGAAGCCGGTGACGAAATTCTCTGCGGCGACGAGCCCGCGGGCGCGGACGGCGAGGGGGCCTTGCAGCGCCACCGCTGTCAGCACCTGGCGCCAGTACCACACGGTCGAGCGGCCCCGGGAGAATTCCTCCTCGAGGTCGCCGAGCAGCGCCTCATTTCCCGGCGCAAGCAGGTCGAGCACGATCGATGCGAGACGAGGACGGCGGCGCATGGCAACCTCCTAGGTGACTTGCGGCAGTCTTGCCCACAACGCGGTCAGGGCCTTGCGCGTGTCGCGCACCGATCCCAACCCGATGGGCGTCAGCGAAAAATATTTCTTGGCCCGGCCGCCCCGCTGGGCGGTCGCTTCGCCGAGCCGCGACTCGGCCAGCCCCTGGCCTTCGAGGCGATCGAGGGCGGCGTAGATGGACGGGAGCTGTACGGAGCGGCCGGTCGTGGTCTCGATTTCCCGCGCGATTGACGCGCCGTACGCCTCATCGCCGATCCGGATGATGGCGAGCAGGATCATGATCTCGAAGTCCGTCAGCAGCCGCCGCGTCATTTGTTCACATTATATGAATTAATGGCGGACGCCGTCAAGCGCGCGGACTAGCGGCCCTTGCGGCGCGGCACGCCGAGCTCCGACAGCTTCGCGGCAATCACCCTGCCGTGGGTCGCGGGATTCACCTGTTTGTCGATGTGCATGATCCGGCCATCGAGGCCGATGAAGAACGTCCAGCGCGAGGCGAACGGCTGGTCTTCGTCCACCACGCCGTAGGCGGTCGCGACGGCTTTGGTCGGATCGCTCAGCAGCGGATAGTCGACGCCCAGCGATTGCGCGAACGACTTGTTGGTTTCCGGGGTGTCGACACTGACCGAAAAGTGCGCGACGTTGAAGCGCCGGATGTCCTCGCCACTCTCACGGAGTGACTTGCACTCGGCCGTTCAACCGCTGGTGAACGCCTTGGCGAACCAGGCCAGCACCACGACCTGCTTCCCGCGGAAATCGGCGAGGCGATAGGTGCGCCCATCCGAGCCGACGAGTGTGAATGGCGGAGCCTGATCGCCCACTCGCAATTCCACCAGTCGCCCGGTGCTGGCGGACGGATGCGCGAGCGACGCCACGAAAATGAGCAGCAGGATCCCGGCACGCATCATATCGTTCGGCGCGTAGGATACACGATCGGCCGTCTATAATCCCGGCAAGCATGCGGCTGGCACCGGGAACGCACCTCGGCAGCTACAAGGTCATCAGCGGCATCGGCGCCGGTGCCATGGGCGAGGTGTATCGGGCGCACGACACGGTCCTCAATCGTGACGTCGCCCTCAAACTCGTGCATCCCGACTTTTGTCATCATCCGGACAGCCTGACGCGCCTGCGCCGCGAGGCGCGTGCCCTCGCCGCGCTCAATCACCCCAACGTCGCGACGCTGCATGAGCTCGCCGAATTCGGCGATAGCTGCGGACTGGTGATGGAGCTGGTCAGCGGCGAAACGCTGGCGGATGTGTTGTTGCGAGGCGCGCTGCCGGTTGCCGAAGCGCTGCGCCTCGCGGCACAGATGGCCGCCGCGCTCGAGGCCGCGCACGAACGCGGCGTCACGCACCGCGACCTCAAGCCGGCCAACATCAAGATCACCACCGATGGGGTCGTCAAGGTTCTCGATTTCGGCCTGGCCAAGGCCGAGGGCGACGGGGATGCGACCGCAACAGCGACGCTGGTCACGGCCGCGGGCGCCGTGCTCGGAACGGCGCCGTACATGAGTCCCGAGCAAGCGCGCGGAGCAACGGTCGATCGGCGAACCGACATCTGGGCGTTCGGCTGCGTGTTGTGCGAAATGCTCACGGGGCGTCTTGTCTTCGACGGCAGTTCGCGCTCGGACATCGTCGTCGGCATCCTGCAAAATGAGCCGGACTGGGCGATGCTTCCGGCCGAGACGCCGGACGCCGTGCGGCGACTGCTGCGGCGCTGCCTCGAGAAAGATCTTCGCCGCCGCTACCGTGACATCGGTGACGTCAGGCTGGAACTCGACGACATGGCGGCTCCGGGCCCGCCGGGCGATCCGGGCCGATCGCAGACAGCGGCCCCCGCAATCTCCGCGCGCAGTCGATGGCGTCAATCCGCGACGCTCGTCGCCGCGGGCGTCCTCGTGGGCGCGCTCGCCGTGCTTCCGTGGCGGTCGGGCTCCCCGCTCACACGATCGAATGAAGTGAAGTTCTCGGTTACGTTACCGGAGGACGAGCGGCTGGCCACCACCGAACTTGGCGCCTTGACGATGGCACCTGATGGGCGCGCCATCGTCTACGTCGGCGGCCGGGGCAACACCACTCATCTGCTGGTGCGCTCGCTCGACTCCGGCACCGCGCGGCCGCTGCCGGGAACGTTTGGCGCGGTCAGCCCGTTTTTTTCGCCCGATGGCGAATGGGTGGGATTCTTCGCCGACGGCAAACTCAAGAAGGTGCCTGCCAGCGGCGGCGCCGCGGTGGCCATCTGCGATGCTGCGGATGGACTTGGCGGCAGCTGGAGCGGCAAGGGCACCATCGTGTTCGCCGCGGCGACCGGCGGCGGATTGCAGCGGGTGTCCGAGAGCGGCGGCACGCCGGCGCGCGCCACTGAACTGGACGTCTCACGCGGCGAATTCAGTCATCGCTGGCCGGAGTTTCTCCCGGACGGCCAGACCGTGCTCTATACGGTCGGCACCGTCGGCGAATGGAGCGAGGCGGATATCGTGGCGCAGTCGCTGGACGGCGGCGAGCGCACCACCGTAGTGAAGGGCGGCACCAACCCACGGTATCTGCCGTCCGGCCATCTCGCGTACGCGCATGATGGCGCGATCTGGATCGTGCCGTTCGATGCCGGCCGCCGATCGATCAGCGGCACGCCGGTCCGTGCGCTGGAAGGCGTGACCACGTCGGTCGACGGCGCCGCGCAGTTCGCAGTGTCACGCGACGGCGCGTCCGTGTATCTGCCGAGCGTGCCATGGTCGGCGCGCCGCCTCGTGGTGGTCGATGGCGCGTCGCAAACACCGCTGGCGGCGCCGCCGCACGCGTTCGTCACGCCCCGCGTGTCGCCGGACGGGCAGCGCGTGCTGCTGGGCGTGGCCGACAGTGCCGAACATGTCTGGTCCTACGATTTGTCCGCGGGCACGCTGACCCAGCTGACCTTCGAAGCGGCAAACCGCGCGCCGATCTGGTCGCCCGAGGGGCGGCGCGTGATCTTCGCGTCGAACCGCAACGGCGCCCTCAACCTGTTTGCCGCTCCGGCCGGCGCGGATGGGCCGGCCGAGCGCCTGACGGTCAGCGACTCGTTGCAATTGCCGGGCTCGTGGTCGCCGGACGGCGCCGTGCTGGCATACATGGAACAGCATCCGTCGACCGGGCGGGACATCTGGCTGTTGCGGCGTAACGGCGAGCGGAAAGCGTTCTTGAATTCAGATGCGGACGAAAGCGCACCGCGTTTTTCGCCGGACGGGCGCTGGATCGCGTACGTCTCGAACCAGTCAGGTCAGGCTGAAGTGTATGTGCGAGCGATCAACGCGCAACTGTCCCGCCGAGTTTCATCGGACGGCGGCTCCGAACCGGTGTGGGGTCTTGACAGTGGCGCACTCTACTATCGCTCGTACGGGAAATTGCTGGTGACGCAGATGAGCGGCGGAACCCCGCTTGCGAGCCGTGTCGCAACTGACGTCGCCGCGGAACCCGGCACGTTCGACGCCGCCGGTTACGACACCATGCGCGGCAATCGTTTCCTGATGATCACGAACGCGTCGCCTGGCACCGCGGCTTCGGAGCTGCGGATCATCCTCAACTGGACGGTTTCTCTTTCTTCACAGTAGCCGTGTACTGTTTCGGGCCGGCCGGGCCTTCGGCGGCGGCGATCGCTTTGATCATCTCCTCGACCGTGGCCTGTACGGGGTCAAAGGTCACGATCGCCTCGTGTTCCTCGAGCCTCACCTGCGCGCGCGTGACACCTTTCACCGATAGCAGTGCGGACCGCACTGGCTCGATACAACCCTCTCAAGTCATCCCCTCGATGGTCAACGTGACCGTCGTCGTCCTGGATTGCCGTGCGTCGATCGACCTGCTGGCCAATCCGCCGGCAAGCGTGGTCGCCGCGAGCTGGAGAAGATGTCGTCGAGTCACCATGCCGGCAGTCTACTCGATGCGCTCCGGCTCCATCACCTTCTCGACGACCTTCCCGCCCTCGACGCTGACGTAATAGACCTTCGCCGCCGCCCGGGTGTGGACGACGCGCTTGACGGTGTTGTCTTCGAAATAGATGCCGGCGTCGTTGTCGCAGGCGTAGCCGGGTTTCATCTGCCCTGACCCAATCAGCTTCTGATAGAGCGGCCGCCGCCCGGGTTCCGCATCGTAATGGGGTGAGTGACTGCCCGCGAGAAAGCCGAGGCACTCGACCTTCGACAGCTCCTTCGGCCGGGAGTCGGTCGTGCCCTCTTCGAACCAGCACAGCGAGCCCGCGCTCGCGCCGCCGAGCACGATGCCGCGATCCCACGCCTGGTGCAGGATCGCGTCGATGCCCTGCGCCTTCCAGATCGCCTGCTGGTTCAGGGTGTTGCCGCCCGAGCACACGATGCCGTCGACCGACAGGAACACCTCCTCCCAGCTGCGTGCCTGCGAGGTGCTCGCGATGAAGCTGTTCTGGTGCGACGGCTCCACGTTCACCGGCGCGCAGTTGCGATACCACGTGATCACGCCATTGGCGGAATCGGCTGACGCCGTCGGCAGATACAGCAGCTTCGGCCGCGGCTGGCCGGTCAGCTGCGCCATGTAACGGATGAACGCGGTGTTGAAACCGCCGCCCGCGATCAGAATCTTGCGGCCGGGCGACGGCCGCACCTGCGTGCCGTCTGATGACGATGCCGTCAGCGGGTTGTGTGCAAGACCGGCCCCGACCGAACCGGCCACTGAGGAGACGATGAACTCTCGGCGCTTCATGGGCCACAGATTAAACACAGATTAAACACAGATAGCTAGCGGTCACGCTGAGGTAGCATGACGGCTCGCATCCCTAGGAGGCCCATGCCTGCGCTCAGCGCCGACGATCAGGCAGCGATCAATAACCTGTGGGAACGCTATGGCGAAGCCATGGGCAACAAGGACGGCGCGGCCGCGGCGGCGCTCTATTCGGAAGACTGCGACGGCATCGGCATCGGCATCGACGGCACCGTCCTGCACGGCCGCGCGGAGATCGCCGACTACTACAACGTGCAGCTCTCGGGAAAGTACGCGAACCTGAAAATGACCGACGTCGCCTTCGATCTGCCGCGCAGCATCAGCAAGGATGTCGCGATCATCAACGGCGCCTGGATCGTCCACGGCTTGAAGCCGGAGCCGTGCGGGTGCGATCGACGATGATCCTCCGCCGCGATCCGGAGGGGTGGCGATACGTCGCCGCCCGATTCATGGCTGCGCTCCCCAACTAGCCCGGCAACCCGGCCGCCGCTGGATTTGGATCACGCGTTGCCTACGCGAAAACTATGCAGACGCGACCTCTCCCGGCGTTCCTGTTCGTCCTTGCCGCGCTGGCCGCGGCGCCTTCGATCGCTTTGGCGCAGCCCGCTGCGCCTCCCCCGCCGCCCGGATGGGTTGGCTCCGCCGCTGCCGGCGTTGCGCTGACCCAGGGCAACAGCGACACCTCGACCGTGAATGCCGCCTACGAGCTCAAGCGTGACACCGGCGGCAACATGGTGTTCAAGAGCAACGGGTTGCTGGTGTGGGGCAAGTCGCAGGACACGCTGACCAGCGACCGCCTCTCGCTCGATGGCCGCGTCGAGCGCAAGCTCAGCACTCGGACCTCGCTCTACGGCGCCACACAATACCTGCGCGACTCGTTCAAGGCGATCGACTACCTGGTGTCACCCACCGTCGGCGTCACCCGGCAGCTCGTGAAAAACGAGCGCACCGAGCTCGGCGTCGATGCCGGCGTCGGCGTGGTGTGGGAACAGAATCCCGGCCTCGAGCTGCAGACCGACGGCGCCGTCACCGCGGGCCAGCAATTCACGCGCAAGCTGACCGCGACCACCGAGCTCAAGGAGAAAGTCGCCGCGCTCTGGAAGATGGACGACTTCGGCGATGCGCTTTACGTGTTTGGCATCGGCGTCGCCGCCAGCATCACCGCCGGCACGCAGCTGAAGGTCGAGTTCCTCGACACTTACAAGGCCCAACCGCCGCTGCCGACCGTGAAGAAGAACGACATCGCGGTGCTGGTTTCATTCGTCTACAAATTTGATTAGTTATAAGGGTTATAACCGTTATAACGCTTGTAACTCTTGTAACCTTGATTCATGGCCGCGGAACTGATCGCACGCACCACCATCCACAAAGGGCGGATCTTCGAGCTCGAGATCGACGTCGTGAAACTGCCGACCGGCCACACCGTCGACATGGAGATCGTGCGGCACCCGGGCTCGGTGGTGCTCCTGCCGATTCCCGAGCCCGGCAAGATCATCCTGATCCGGCAGTACCGATACACCATCGACAAGTGGATCTGGGAGCTGCCTGCCGGCAGCCTGAAGCCGAACGAGGATCCCGACACGGCGGCGGCGCGCGAGTGCGAGGAAGAGATCGGCCTGGCGCCCGGGAAACTCACGCGCCTGCGCGGTTACTATCCGACGCCAGGATTCTGCGACGAGCAAATGATTTATTACCGGTGCGAGGATCTCCGCGCGCCGTCGCCGGACTCGACCGCGAAAAAAGACGACGACGAGGAGATCGAGCCGCGCACGTTCACGCTCGCCGAAGCGCGCGCGCTCGTCGAGTCCGGCGAGATCGTCGACCTGAAGACGCTCGCTGGATTGACACTCGTCTGAAGGCCCGCGCGCTCACGCGGGTGCGATCATCCCGTTCAGACGCTCCGGGTTGCGGACGCCCTGTTCGACCATCCAGCTTCTGGCTTCCTCGATCAATCGGGCGCCGCCATGGCCTCCGGCGGCCCGGCCGAGACGCCACTTCGCGACGACCGCATGGAGGGCCATGTCGTTCGCCTTGAATCCGTCCTCAGCCGCCTCGAAGTGCCGTGCGGCGGTGTTCGAACCGCGCTGCAGCGCCACCACGCCACGAATCAACTCGGCGATCGGCCGGCCAAACGGTGCCCGCCATGCGTCGATATGCCGCGCGTCGCGCTCCGCTCTCCGTAAGAACTTATCGGCGGGTTGATGGCGTTCGATCGCCGATGCCGCCATGGCCAGCGCGGCATAGGCGTCCTTTTCGAAACAGATCGTTGTCGAGAACTCGAACCCGAACAACCGCATGGGCACCAACACGCGCGACAATACCGGCATTAACGCCCACGCGCGTTCGGGCTGGCCTGCATACAACGCGAACTCGATCTGGCGGAACACGAAATTATTTCGCGTCACCAGGAGCTTGTGATGGCCGAGCCGCGCCCGCGCCTTGTTCAATTCCTCTTCGGCGCGCTCCAGGTCGTCCTCGACGAAACACCTCATGTGACACTGGCGCAAGTGCACGTTCACTTCGGCGTGCAGATCGCCACGTTCCTGTACTTCCGCCGCGAACTCCGGAATCATCTGGAAATACTCACGCAACTGCCCCGCGCAGTAGACGGCTTCGAGCCGGTAGACGTGACAGAGCAACGTCGTGAAGGGCGGCGCCACGCAGCGGTGACGCAGTATGTGGTCGGCGGTTTCGAACTCCTGCCGGGCTTCGAGGAAGCGTCCGGCGCCAAGCGCAACGATGCCGCGCGCCGAGTGAACGATGCCGATGCCGAACGGATTCTGCACGCGCTCGGAGAGCTCCCGCGCCTGCTCCAGATACCGGTAGGCCCGTTCGCGCCGCCGCTCGGCCAGGCCGTCCGCGGCCGCCGACAGCGTCAGCGCGCGCGCGATTCGGAACGGCTCGCCGACCGTCAACGCCAGCGCCAGGTGTCGGGTCTGCAACTCGACGGCCCGAAGCGTATCGGTAAAACCCAGACCCCGGCACAGCGTGGAACACAAATCGAGCTGCTGCAGCTCGGCGACCGGGATGTCGGCGGCGGCGCGCTCGCGAAACGCCGTGCCGCGAATGCGGAAGTACAGGCGGCGCAGCAGGAGGGCGACGAATGCGGTCGTGGTTGACGATGCGACCTGCATTCCCATCTCCGCCAGCGTCGAGCGCAGCAGCGCCAGCGCCTTCTCGAGCTGAAAGCCCTGCAGATACTCTTCACCGGCACGCCGCTGAAGCTCGACGCGCTCAATCGGAGGCGCCAGGCGCGCCGCGGCCAGGAACGCATCGGCGGCATCGTTGACGCGGCCGGTCATCGACAACGCGCCGCCGAGCTTCACGTAGAGCCGGGTGACATCGGCGCCTTCCGGCTGCAGATCGATCGCCAGGCGGTATAACCGCGCCGCGCCGGCGAACGCCAGCGCGTTCACCGACCGTTCGGCGGCTTCGACCGCCCAATGCGCAGCCTTGAGGGTATCGCCGCCGGCCCGGAAGTGGTGTGTGAGCGCCTCGAGATCGGTCGTGGCGGACTGCTCGAGGGCGAGCGCGAGCCGGCGATGATGTCCCGCGCGAACCTGGTCCGGCAGCCGCGCCACAATCATCTCCCTGATGCGATCGTGATACGGCTCCGCCTCCGTGACGCCATGCTTCGACCGGCTCCGAATCAGGCGGGCCGCACGCAACGAGGCAAATAGCTCGAACGCTCCCGATTCCACCTCCGCCGCCGTCGCGGCGATCGCGAGATCAATCGGCTGCCCGGCGATCGCGACGGCTTCCATCAACTGGCGCGACCGCGCCGGCAACAGCATCAATCGACTCCACAACACCGACTCGAGCGTGTCCTGATCGGCGCCCGCAGCATCGGCATGCCTGGCGAGTTGATCGATGAACAACGGATGGCCCCGCGAGTCCCCGGCAATGCGGGCGGCGCGGGCCCGGTCTTCGCCGCCCGGCAGCAGCAACGACGCCAGGGCCTGGGCTTCGTGGTCCGCCAACTCGGCGACCTCGAGGCGGCGAGCGGACCCCGCTTCGCTCCGTGCCCCCTCAGCGGTCAGCAGCGCACGCAGGCACGGGCTCGTCTCCAGTTCATCGGAACGATACGCCGCGATCAGGAGCAACGGCGGCGGCTGCGGCGGCCGCAGCAGCTCGTCGAGCAGCATCGCGCTGTCGTGATCGCCCCACTGCAGATCGTCGATCACGATCACCAGCGGTACACGCTCCGCGACACGCGCGAAGAATTCGCGCAATGCGGCAAACGCCCGCCGGCGCAGCTCGGTGGGGTCGACAATGCGCGACCGTTCTTGGGCAGCGGCAATCGCCGGCACCCGCTGAAGCGCGGGAAAGACCCGGGCCAGCAGTTCGACGCCGCGGGGGAGCAACGGCGGCACCTCCTCGGCGCGAAGCGATCGCAGATGGTTCGTCAACGCATCCAGCAAGCCATCGAAGGCCTTGAAGGGCACGGCCTCGTGTTCGTAGCACCGTCCCTCGAGGACGACCGCGCGGTGGCGGATGCCATCCAGGAATCTCCGGACCAGCGCCGTCTTGCCCATGCCGGATCTTCCGAGCACGTGGACGGCGGCCGGCTGCCCTGCCGCCATCGCGTTGAACGCTGCGTCCAACTCGGCCAGGTGCGAGGCACGGCCGACAAACGTCGTCGAGACTCGTGCGGCGATCGATGGACGCGCGTGCGGGGACACGCTGGCGCCGACGCGCTCGAGGATCACCGCGCCGTCCGGCCGCCGCGCCGGCTCGCGCCGCAGCAGGTCGCAGCAGAGCGAATCGAGATCCGGCGGCACGCCGGCGACCAGCTGACTCGGCGGCGCGGGCTCGCATTCGCGCTTTTGCCGCATGACACTCGAGGCATCGCCGGCAAACGTCATCAGCCCGGTCAACGCGCGATACAACATCGCACCGACGCAGTACCAATCGCTGGCTTCCGTCGGCGAATGCGCCGCGGCCTGCTCGGGCGACATGTATTCAGGCGTGCCGATGACTTGCGTCCCTTCCGGGCGGCGATCGCCACGATCGAACTGTTCCGCAAGCCCGAAGTCGACGACGACCACGCGGCCCTCGTCCGTGACGAGCACGTTCGACGGCTTGAGATCGAGGTGCAGGATGCCGTTGGCGTGAAGAACCTGGACGCCTTCGACCAGCTGTCGCAGGGCCCGGCGCAGGCGATCGATGTCGAGCGTCTCGATCGGCAGCGGCAATCGAGATCGATCGAGGATCGCCGGTGCCTCACCGGACCGCGGCGAGGAGATCGTCGGAGCGTCCGGAACCGCGATGCCGGCGGTGCCCACCGGGTTCGACAGACTCGACGGCCGGACGTGCTCGATAAACGTCCCGCCGCGAATCAGCTCCATGCTCAGCAGCCACTCCTCGTCGGACGCGATCAACTCGTGAAGCGTGACGAGATTCGGATGGGTGAGATTGGCGAGCGTCCGGAATTCCTGCTTGAATCGGTAGAGCGCCGTCGCGTCGGAGTGGCGTAACACCTTCAGCGCGACCAGATCCTGTCGCTGCTGGTCGAACGCTTCGTACACGTCGCCAAAGCCGCCGGCGCCCAGATGCCGTTGGACGATGAATCGGCGCGCCTTCACCCCGGGGGCGGGAAGGTCGGACACGACCGGACATTCTAGCCCGGCCGAGGGTCTGTGCGGTGAACCGAACGAACTGTCAGCCGGGCTCTCGCGGGCTACGCGTGCGCCGCCCAGGACCGGTCGCCGGGCGCGTGCGGCGCGCACGGATCGTACTTGCCGGGCGCCTCGACGTAGCGCAGCGCCTTCGTGCAGCCGATCTCCGACGAGAAATAGCCCAGCAGTGCCAGCTCCTTCATCATCCGGAAATAGTGGGCCGGCTCGTCGGTGACCGGGGCCTCCCGTATCGGCGCGCGGTTGGTCGGCGCGGCCAGCCTCGCGTCCATCGCCGCCTTCTGCTCGCGATCGAGCGACTGCAGCAGCGCCAGTCGTTGCGCGGGCGATGCGCTCGTGAAGGCGACGCCGGTGGCGCCGATGCAGGCGGCATCGACCTGCCGCAAGCCGTCGCGAAACACCTCGCGCGCGCGATCCGTGTACGCGTCGGTCACCATCAAGGCCATGAAGGCGCCGGTCTTCGCCGCTTTGGCCCCGGGTGTCGTGGTCTCGGGCAGGATGGTCTCCGCGATCTCGTCCAGCAGCGCGATGTCCGTCACCGAAAAGGCGTCGGCGCCCTGCGCCATCGCCTGCGCCAGCATCCCATCGTCGAAGGAGAAAGCCAGCAGGCGATCGCCGCCGGCAATCGCCGCGCCGCCAAGCAGCGCCGTCACGCGTTGAATCACCTCGCGACGGGAGATCGTGGAAGCGGGTTCTCGAGTCATCATTCGCTCCGCGTTTACAGGTTGCCGCGTCTCAACTCTTCGACCGCGAACGCCGAGGCGCGCGCGGTGAACGCCATGTAGCCAAGCGACGGGTTGTGACATGCCGCCGACGTCATGAACGAGCCGTCGGTGACGAACACGTTCGGGCAGTCCCACACCTGGTTGTGCGCGTTCAACACCGAGCTCTTCGGATCGCGCCCCATCCGCGCCGTCCCCATTTCGTGGATGCCCATGGCCGGGAAGTAGCCGTCGTCGTTGACGCGCACGTTCTTGACGCCCGCCGCCTCGAGCATTTCGGCCATGTCGTTCATCATGTCCACCCGCATCAAGCGCTCGTTCTCGCCGGTCGCGCAGTCAACGGCGAGAACCGGTAGTCCCCACTTGTCCTTCTTCTCGGGATCGAGCGTGATCTTGTTGGCGTGACTCGGCAGCATTTCGCCAAAGCCGGTGCCGCCGATCCGCCACGGTCCGGGCGTGGCGGCCGCGTCCTTGAACGCCCCGCCGATGCCGAGCTCCGCGATCGCGCGTTGCCATCCCTGGCGGCTCGCGGAGCCTTGATAGCCGAAGCCACGCAGGTAGCCACGCTGGTCGCCGAAGAGATTCCTGAAGCGCGGGATGTAGAAGCCGTTCGGCCGCCGCCCGTAGACCGTCCGATCGTTGAGCTCGTCGACAGTGCCGCTCGCGCCGCAACGGAAGTGGTGATCCATCAGGTTGTGCCCGAGCTCTCCGGAGCTGCTGCCCAATCCGCCCGGCCAGACGTCGGTCGCGGAACGCATCAGCAACCAGGTGGAGTTCATGGTCGACGCGCACAGAAACACCACGCGCGATCGGTATTCGGTCGTGGCGTTGGTATCCGCATCCATCACCCGTACGCCGCTGGCGCGTTTGCGGCTCGCGTCGTAGACCACGTCGGTGACGATGGCGCCGGTCTTCAGCGTCAGTCGTCCGGTCGCCATCGCAAACGGCAGCGTTGAGGCTTGCGTGCTGAAGTACGAGCCCGACGGACATCCCAGCGCGCACGCGTTGCGATACTGGCAACGGCCGCGGCCCGGCAGTGGTTGCGTCAGGTTCGCGGCCCGGCCCGGAATCATGCGGCGATTCTGGAAACGTTTCGCGATGCGGCCCGCCACGATCTGCTCCGCGCAGTTGAGCGGCATCGCCGGTTGAAACTGGCCGTCGGGCAGCTGCGGCAGGCGTTCGATCGATCCGGAGATGCCGGCGTGTCTCTCGACGTGATCGTACCAGGGCGAGATGTCGGCGTAGCGGACCGGCCAGTCGATCGCAATGCCTTCCCTGGTATTCGCTTCGAAGTCCAGATCGCTCAGACGGTAGCTCTGGCGGCCCCACGTCAGCGATCGGCCGCCGAGCTGATAGCCGCGATACCAGTCGAATCGCTTGACCTCGGTGTAGGGAGACTCCTGCTCGTTCACCCACCAGTCGAGGTTCTTCTCGTTGAGCGGATAGTCGCGCCGGAGAACGGGATACGCGTCGATCATCGCGCGCGATCGGCCCGCGCGATACGGATACTCCCAGGGCCCCTTGCGGGCGTTCGGGTAGTCCTTTTGATGCTGGACGTTCTTGCCGCGCTCGAGGAGCAGCACGCGCAGGCCCCGCTCGGCGAGCTCTTTCGCGGCCCACCCGCCGGAGATTCCCGATCCGACGACGATGGCATCGAACGATTCGGCTTGTCGTTGCATAACGGTCTCCCGTGTCTTCGCCCGCGTCTGCCTCCGCGGCGAAGCCGCTACGGCGAGACCTCGCCGTAGCTCGCGTTGCGCGCGTAGGCGGGCCATCGTATAAGATTCCCCGGCCATGGCGAATTCAATCTCGATCGGCCGGCGCGACGTGATTCAGGGTGCGGGCTCCCTGCTCGCCGCGAGCCTGCTGCCCCTGGGTACGCACCAGGGGACCGGCCGCGCCGTGACCCGCGGGCGGTTACGGCAATCGGTCAGCCGCTGGTGTTATCAGAAGATTGCCCTGCCCGACCTGTGCCGCGCGGTGGCGGCGATGGGCGTGCCCGCGATCGATCTGCTGGAGGCCGCCGACTGGCCGGTCGTGCGCGAGCATGGCTTGATCTGCTCGATGGGATACGGCGGCGGCGGCTCGATTCGCGAGGGCCTCAACAACCCCGCGAATCACGATCGCATTGTCGGCAACCTGACCGAGGCGCTGCCGAAGGCGGCCGCGCTCGGCGTGCCCAACCTGATCACGTTCTTCGGGAACCGGCAGGGGCGCGGCGATCGCGAAGCGATCGACAACTGCGTCACGGCGCTGAACCGGCTGAAGGGCCCGGCCGAGCAGCACGGCGTCACCATCTGCGTGGAGCTGCTGAACAGCAAGGTCGATCACGCGGACTACCACGGCGACCGAACCCCGTTCGGCGTGGAGATCGTGGCGGCGGTCAATTCACCGCGGGTGAAGCTCCTCTACGACATCTACCACATGCAGATCATGGAGGGCGATGTCATCCGCACGATTCGCGCGCATCACGCCCACATCGCGCATTACCACACCGGCGGCGTGCCCGGCCGGCACGAGCTGGATGACACGCAGGAATTGCAGTGGCCGACGGTGTGCCGGGCGATCGTCGAGACGGGGTTCAAGGGGTTCCTCGCGCACGAGTTCGTCCCGACCCGGGATCCATTGACTTCATTGCGGGAAGCGGTGATTCTGTGTGACGTCTAACCAGGAGGCACCGATGATTTCACGTCGGCAGGTCGTCCGTTTCGCGTTTGCGCTGGCGCTCACCGCCGGCTTCTTCGGTTCGGCGACGGCCCATCAGGGCGATCGTTTCTACATCGTGGGATTCGTCCAGAATCCCGGCGCCTACGTGCTCAAGGCAAACATGACCGTTGGTGATGCGCTCGAAACCGCGGGCGGTTTCGCGCCCAGCCGGACGGCGACCTCCATTGAGATTATCCGCGTGATCAACGGGGAGAAGTCTACGCTCGCCGCTGGCTTAGCCGACGCCGTCCAGGCGAACGACACCATTAGCGTGAAATGAAACGGGGGCCGGATGGCCCCCGTCCGGGTTCAGCGCACCCGCGGCGAGTGCCGCGGGGAGTGCTTGGCCTTTTTGATCGCCGGAGCGGTCTTGTCGGCGTTCTTCTTCGGCCGATCGGTCTGGTCCACCAGCGCCAGCAGCAGCACTTCGTCGATGGTGCTGACAAGATGGATCGTGAGGCCCTTCCTCAGCTCTTCGCCGAGGTCTTCCTTGACGTCCTTCTCGTTCTGACGCGGCAGGATCACTTCCTTGATGCCGGCGCGCTTGGCCGCGAGCACCTTCTCCTTGATGCCGCCGACCGGCAGCACTTTGCCCTGCAGCGTAATCTCGCCGGTCATCGACACGCCGTTCCTGACGGCGCGGCGCGTCAGCTCCGAGACCATCGCGGTGACCATCGTGACGCCGGCCGACGGTCCATCCTTGGGGATCGCGCCTGACGGCACGTGCACGTGCAGCTCGGAGTTCTTGAAGAAGTCCGGATCGATCTGCCATTCGTTGGCGTGCGCGCGCACCCACGACAGCGCCGCCCGCGCCGACTCTTTCATGACGTCGCCGAGCTGACCGGTCAGCGTCAGCGAGCCGGTGCCGGCCATGCGGGTGGCTTCGACGAACAGCACCTCGCCGCCAACCGGCGTCCACGCCATGCCGGTGGCGACACCGGGGTTTTTGGTGCGGTCCTTGACCTCTTCGTCCATGTAACGCGGTGCGCCGAGCAGTTCGTGCACGAACTCCGGCGTGACCTTGACCTTGTCGTCGTCGCCTTCGGCGCGGCGCCGCGCGATTTTCCTGCAGATCGCGCCGATCTCGCCGCCCCGAGGAGGTCGCGATCCAGCCGCGCGGCGAGGTCCAGGTGAAACTGGCGAAGCCGCTGTTGGCGCGGTTCGGCGCCGGTGCGTATCGGCGTCCGCCCGAGTTCCAGTCCGAGTTCCTCGAGAAGAGCCTGCAGTCGGAGCGCTCCCATCAGCTCACCACCGGGCTCGAGTACTCGATCCCCGGCGTCCGGGTGCAGGGCTCGCTCTACTACACGTACCGGACCGCGTTGATCACGCACAACGCGGATGGCTCGCTCGGCAACAACGGCCGCGGCTCCAGCCGGGGCGCCGAGCTCCTCGCGATGGTCACCGACGGCGCGTGGTTCGGCTGGCTCGGCTACTCGTACTCGCGGTCGACGCGCGTGGACGCGCCGGGCGGCGCGTCGCGCCTGTTCGACTACGATCAACCGCACAGCCTCAACGCCGCGTTGAGCTGGAAGCGAGGCCACTGGCAGCTCGGCGGCCGGTTCCAGCTCTACTCGGGCCTGCCGTCGACGCCGGTGATCGGCGCCGAGTTCGACAGCGATCGCAACCTCCACATCCCGATCCCCGGCCCGGTCAACTCCGACCGGGCGCCGATCCACCACCAGCTCGATGTCCGCATCGACTACACCTGGAAGTGGGGCCCGGCCGTGATGCTGGCCTTCCTCGACGTCCAGAACGTCTACCTCGATCGCAGCGTCGTGACCTACTTCTACAGCTACGACTACACGCAGAAGAGCGCGTTCGAGTCGTTGCCCTTGATCCCGTCCATCGGGCTGCGGGCGGCGCTGTGAGGCGCGC
>JAYWEJ010000312.1:0-16281 GCA_043779345.1 Acidimicrobiia bacterium
CCGAGCGTCCCGAATACGCCACGCTCACCGACACCGTGTTCAATCGCCCGGTCAGCGCCGAGCACTGGCTCAAGGCGAGCAACCCGATGGAACGGTGGAAGTGGGACACGATGTTCCAGGACCTGCCGCCCGTGAAGGGGCACAACGTCCAGATGGAGCAGATGTCGCAGCCGACGGTGATTCCGCTGCGCCTCGTAACGGAAGAGATTTCGCGAGCATCTGAATAGCATGCGGATTCTGACCCGCCTCGCGGCCACCGCTCTCGTAGCGGCCCTGCTGGGCGGCGTTCTGTCGGCGCAGGCCCCCCGCACCCGGCCCGGAGTGGCCGAATTGGCCGTGATGCCGGCCGCTCTCGAAGTCCAACCTGGCGGCTCGGCCCGCGTAGCGATCACCGTGCGGTTGCCGGAGGGGTTCCACATGAACTCCGACAAGCCGCGCGACGAAAACCTGATCCCCATTACCGTTTCGATGGAGGCGGTGCCGGCCGTGACCGGCGCGACCGCCGCGTTTCCGGAGCCGGTCGATCTCAAGCAGGAAGGCGAGCCCGTTCCGCTGCGCGTGTTCGAACGCGAGTTTGCCATCGGCGTGCAGGTCAGTGTCGCAGCCGATGCGGCCGCCGGCGCGCACAAGCTGCCGTTGCGCGTTCGCTATCAGGCCTGCGACGAGAAGCAGTGCTACCTGCCGATCACGGCGTCACTCGAGCTGAACCTGTCGGTATCGGCGAACGCCGCCGTGGTCACGCCGCCGGCGGCGATCGCGAAGCTGGATTTCGCGAAGGCCGCCGCCGTGCCGATTGTCGCGCCGAGGCCCCTGGCGCCCGCAGCGGCTGCGCCTGCCACTCCTACTGACGCCATGGCAATGCTCGACAGCTTTGCCGTGCGCGGCACTGAAGGCGGCTATCTTCCCGCCGCGACGTTTATCAAGTTCGTCCAGGACGCGCAGGCCGGCGTGGCCCGGCGGGGGATGCTCGAGGGCCGTGGTCCCCTTGCGATCCTGCTAATCGTCTTTCTCGGTGGTCTGGCGCTGAATCTGACGCCGTGCGTGCTGCCGATGATCCCGGTGAACCTCGCCATCATCGGCGCCGGCTCGCAGGGCGGCTCACGTTCGCGCGGCCTGTTGCTCGGCAGCGTCTACGGCGCCGCCATGGCCGTCGTCTACGGCGTGCTGGGGCTGATCGTGATCCTATCGGCACAAACGTTTGGCACGATCAACGCCTCGCCGTGGTTCAACCTCGGCATCGCCGTACTGTTCGTTGCCCTCGCGCTCGCGATGTTTGACGTGTTCGAGATCGATTTCTCGAAATACTCCGCCAACGTCGGCACCGGATCGAGCCGCGGCTCGGTGATGCTCGCCTTCACCATGGGCGGCGTCGCTGCGCTGCTCGCCGGGGCGTGCGTCGCGCCGGTGGTGATCCAGGTCGTGCTGTTCTCGACCAATCTCTACGCAACCGGAACGTCGGCGGCCCTTGCGCTGCCGTTCGTGTTGGGCCTCGGTATGGCCGCGCCGTGGCCCTTCGCCGGCGCCGGCATCAGCGCCTTGCCGAAGCCGGGCCTGTGGATGGTTCGTGTGAAACAGGGTTTCGGCGTGATCATCATGCTGACCGCTGCCTACTACGCTTACACCGCGTACGGCATCTTCCGGGATCGTTCGGTCGACCCCGCGCAGGTGTCGTCGAGCGTGGACCAACTGTTAAAGGAAGGCTGGCACGCCGACCTCGCCGAAGGCCTCGCCGTCGCCGAGCGCGAAGGCAAGCCCGTGCTGATCGACATGTGGGCGACGTGGTGCAAGAACTGCCTGACGATGGACAAGACGACGCTGGTCGATCCGTCGGTGAAGGCGGCGCTCGACGGCTTCGTGAAGATCAAGTTCCAGGCTGAATCGCCGGACGAGTCCCCGGCGCGTGAGGTGATGCAGCGATTTGGCGCGGTCGGTCTCCCCACTTACGTGGTGCTAACACCGAAGAGACCGTGAAGTTTAAAGTTTAAGGTTTAAGGTTTAAAGTTGAGTCTCAAGTTGAAAGTTCCAGTTCAAAATTGAACTGCAGACTCTCGACCGTTCCTTTAAACTTAAAACTTTAAACTTTAAACTCCAGAGGGGAGCGGCTATTCTCTTCCCTGATGTATCGCAGGACCGTTCGCATCGCCTGCCTCGTGATCGGTTTGCTGGCCACCGCCGGCGCCGCATATCGCATCCTCCACGATGAAGACGCGCTGAACCGCGAACGCCAGTCGGCTGCCGCTAGCGTGGCCGCCGTGAGCCGCACGGCCGAGTTGCTGCTCGACCTGCGCGCGTCGCTGCATGCCTACGTCGCGCCGGGCCAGGGCCTGCCCTTCTGGGGCAAGCGTGCCCAGGAAACCATCGACCAGTTGCGGCAGAGCCTCGTCGATCTCGACGCCAGGGTCACGCTCCTCGGCGGCTCGCTCGCCGACTCGCTCGATGCGATCGATCAGCTCGCCGCGGCCGAGCAACGGGCGCGCACTTACGTCAGCCGCGACGAGATGCAGCTGGCCGGCGACGTCATCTTCACGGAGGTCCGCGACCTGCTGGCCGCCGCGACGACGCAAGTCCATGCGGCTCGCGACGGCATGACGCGCGAGCACGACCGCCGCGCCGGGGCGATCCGCACCGAGCAGCTCGCGCTCGCCGGTGGCGCCATCGCCGCCTGGCTCGCAATCGCGTTGTTGCTGTTCCCGACCCACACCCCAACCCAGGCCCAGACCGAAACGAAGCCGGCGGTGAAGGATCCCGCCGAGTGGCGTCACTCACTGAAGGAAACGCTGAAGAAGCCGATCCCCGTGGCACCTCAGGCACCCGAGGTGCCTGAGGCACCCAAGGCACCGGTTCTGGTGCTTCCAATCGAAATCAACGCGCTGCGCGAAGTCTCGGAGGTTTGCACCGACCTCTCCTCGCTCGCCGATCCCGGCGCGCTCGAAGGCGCGCTGGCGCGCGTCAGCACGATGCTGAACGCCACCGGCCTCATCGTCTGGATCGCCTCGAACGACAACAGCACGCTGTCGCCGGTCTTCACGCACGGCTTCGATCCGAAGCTCGTCGCCCGCATCGGCAAAATCGCGCGCGAAAGCTCCAATCTCACGGCCGCGGCGTTCCGCGACAACGTCGCAAAGGTCAGCGCCGTCTCCGCCACCTCGCCGGGCGCGCTGGCGGTCCCGATGTGCAGCCCCACCGGCCCCGCCGGCGTCCTCTCGATTGAGCTCAAGGCCGGTCAGCCTGTCGACGACCCCAAGGTCGCCCTGGCATCGATAATTGCCGCGCAACTGGCGACACTTGCCATGCCAATCCCTGAGGCCGCGCCGGTAGTCGCCGAGGCCAAGCAGGCCGCTCTCTAAGCCTGTCTCGCCGAAGCGCGTAGCGCGGAGGCGGACGATCTAAGATCTGAGATCTCGATGACAGTAGTCCTCGCTGAAGACGATCTCGATATCCAGTTGGTCGCGCGCCTCGCGCTAAAGCGCGCCGGCTTCATCGTCAAGGTCGTCGGCAACGGCCAGGAAGCGCTGGATGCCGTGAAGGCGGAGCCGCCCGATGTGATCCTGCTCGACTGGATGATGCCGGAGCTCGACGGCCCGGAAACCTGCCGCCGTCTCAAGTCCGATCCCTCGACCGCCTCCATCCCGGTGATCTTCCTCACCGCGAAGTCGCAGGAGGCCGAAATTCAACGCGGCCTCAGCCTCGGCGCTGCCGGCTACGTGACCAAGCCCTTCGACGCCCTGACGCTCGGCCAGCACGTAAAGGACATCGTCAGCAAGACCACTCCGTGACGATCCGTTCCCGCGCGTTTATCGCCCTGTGGCTGATCACCATCCTGGTCACGGGCACGATCCTGTTCATCGTCTACGCGCTCAACCAGGCGGCGAGGATGGACGCCGAGCGCCAGCGCCTTTCCGAGATCCTCAACGTCCACGGGTCGCTGTGGCGCACGCTCGTCGAGCTGAAACATGACCAGCAGGATTTCGCCGTGCTCAAGTTGCCGTCGATCGCCGATCGAATCACGCAGGAGCGCGCCGCCGTCAACGATTACCTGGCCTACGGCGCCTCGTTGATCCGCGAGGCCGATCAGCGCGATCGCCAGCAACGACTGAGGACGCTGTTCGACAAGTGGTCCGCGATGTGGGAGACCAATAGCGACCTGTCGGTCTCGGCCGACGATCTGCTCAGGACCAGCGAAACCGACTTCGTGCCGATCGCGACACTGCTCGCCGAGTTCGACGCGCGCGAGCGCGAGCTGTGGAACGACCGCAACCGGGTCCTGGTGGCGCGCCGCGGCGCGTTCTTCTCGATCCTGGGCGGGGTGGCGGCGCTCGGCCTGGCGATCATGGCGTGGATCATGTTCTCGGCCAAACGCGTCATCCTCGACCCGCTCACCGTGCTGACCGCGTCGGCGTATCGCATCGAGACCGGCGACTTCACGACCGCGCACCAGACGCTGCGGTCCGACGAAATCGGCGTCCTCATCAATTCGTTCGCGAAGATGGTTCAGGCGGTGCAGACCCGCGAGCGCGAGCTGGCGCTGGCCCTGAGCGAATCGCGCGAGCTGGCGAGCGTCACCACGGAATCGCGGCGCCGCGTCGAAGCCGCGCATGCCGATCTGCTGGCGACGCTCGAGACCGTCCCGGCGGCGCTGATGATCTTCAATCCCGACGGCAGCGTCCGTCTTCGCAATCGCGCCGCGACCGAGGTCATGGGCATCGAGCCGCAGAACCCGGAGCTGCGCCGCAACTACTGGGATCGCTTCAAGCGCATCGCCAAGGACGGCACGCCGATGGTCAAGGAGCGCTGGATTTCATCGCGCGCGCTCAACGGCGAGACCATCAAGAACGAAGAGCTCGAGATCCATCACCCGGACGGCCGGGTGTTCCCGATTCTTGCCAGCGGCGCGCCGCTCAGGAACGAGCTCGGTCACGTCGCCGGCGCGATCGTGGCGTTCCAGGACATCGCCAGGATGCGCGAAGTGGATCGCATGAAGGACGAGTTCGTCTCGATTGTCAGCCACGAGCTGCGCACGCCGCTGACCTCGATCCGCGGCTCCGTCCAGCTCGTGCTCGACGACGTGAATGCCGTCGCCGACGAGGAACATCGCAACCTGCTGCAAATCGCGTTGAACAACTGCGAGCGGCTGGTTCGCATCATCAACGACATCCTCGACGTCTCGAAGATCGAATCCGGCAACCTGACGCTGCGCAAGAAGGCCGCGCACGTCGCCGACCTGATTCGACAGTCCATCGACGTCGTCGCCGGGCCGGCGCGCGCCGCCGATGTCGCGCTCGCGGTGGCCGTGCCGGCGAATATCCGGCCGGTCATGGTCGATCCCGATCGCATCGTCCAGGCGCTCGTCAACCTGCTCTCGAACGCGGTCAAGTTCGCGCCGTCGAGCACGACGGTCACGGTGACCGTCACCGGCTCGGAGCAGATGGTGACGATCGTCGTCGCCGACCAGGGCGAAGGGATCGCGCCGGAGAATCTCGATCGGCTGTTCCGCAAATTCCAGCAGGTCGACAGCTCCTCGTCGCGGCGCAAAGGCGGCACCGGCCTCGGCCTGGCGATCACCAAGGCGCTGGTCGAGCAGCACGGCGGCCGGATCTTCGTCGACAGCGAGGTCAATCGAGGCACGCGGTTTTCGTTCACGCTGCCCACGGCGTCCGCCGAAGACGCCGTCTCGCTCGCGCCGGTCTCGGCGAACACGGATGGATCCGCCAGGCTGGTCGCCCGCCGCGTCCTGATCGTGGACGATGACGATGACTTCCGCGCGTTGATAAAGGCGCAGCTGAGTCATGCCGGCTACACCGTGCTGGATGCGCGTGATGCGGCGGCGGCGCTTCACATCGCCCGCACGTCCCTGCCCGATGTCATTACGGTCGATCTGCTGATGCCAGGCATCGATGGCTGGAGCTTTATCGATCGCCTGCGGCAGGAAGAAGGCCTCGCCCAGATCCCGATCGTGGTCGTGTCGGGCGCGGTCGATGCGAAGAAGGACACGCGGCTGCCGGGCGACGTGTCGGTGATCGCCAAGGGCGAAGGGCACGCTCGCCTGATGCGCGAGATCAGCCTGGCGCTCGCGGGTCGGCGCGGCGCCAGGATTCTTGTCGCCGAAGACGATGCGGACCTGCGGGGCGTGCTGACGGCGTCGCTGACGCGAAACGGCCACCAGGTCATCCAGGCGCGCGACGGCGCCGAGGCCCTCGCCGCGATCGAGCGCGATCGGATCGATCTGCTGGTGCTCGACCTGGTGATGCCGAATATCGATGGCTTCGAAGTGCTGGCGCGGCTGAAGGACATTACCAAGGGCGAGACCATCCCGGTGGTCGTCGTCACCGGCACCGACCGATCGGCGACCGAGCTGCAGGCGCTGCGCCTCGGGGCCAACGTCTACCTGACGAAGCCGATCGAGGCCGCCGCGCTCACCGAAGAAGTGACGCGGCTGCTGACTGGTAGCTAGTGTTAGCATCGCGCAATGGTCAGAGGCGGGAGCGAAAAGAAAGAGATCCTTGAAAGGGCCGAAAAGGAGCGGGTCAAGTTCCTTCGCCTGCAGTTCACGGACATCCTCGGCGTCATCAAGAACGTCGAGGTCCCCGATCGCCAGTTCTCAGAGGCGCTCGACGGCAACATCATGTTCGACGGCTCGTCGATCGAAGGCTTCGTCCGGATCGAAGAGTCGGACATGTACCTGCGTCCCGACCTCTCGACCTTCCAGGTCTTCCCCTGGACCGACCCTAGTGGCGCCCGTGTCGGCCGCCTGATCTGCGACATCGCCAATCCCGACGGCAGCCCCTTCGCCGGCTGCCCGCGCACCACCCTGAAGAACGTGATCGCGCTCGCCGCCGATCGTGGCTTCACGATGATGGCGGGACCCGAGACCGAGTTCTTCCTCTTCCTCCGCCGCGACGGCAAGCCGACTACCGAAACGCACGACAAGGCCAGTTACTTCGACCTCGCGCCGATCGATCTCGGCGAGGACGTCCGCCGCGAAATCGTTCTCGCCCTCGAGCAGATGGGCATGCACGTCGAGGCCGCGCACCACGAGGTCGCGCCCGGCCAGCACGAGATCGATTTTCACTATGACGATGTGCTGGTGACGGCGGACAACGTCAGCACGTGCCGCTTCATCGTCAAGAACGTCGCACTCAAGAACGACTTGCACGCGACCTTCATGCCGAAGCCGATCTACGGCGTCAACGGCTCGGGCATGCACACGCACCAGTCGCTGTTCAAGGACGGCAGGAACGCGTTCTTCGATCCGAAGAACGACATGCAGTTGAGCTTGACGTGCCTGCATTACGTCGGCGGATTGCTGCAGCACGCGAAGGGCTTCTGCGCGATCACCAACCCGCTCGTGAATTCGTACAAGCGCCTCGTGCCCGGCTATGAAGCGCCGACCGCGATCGCGTGGTCGGAAAAGAATCGCAGCCCGCTCGTGCGCGTGCCGGCCGCCCGCGAAACCGCAACCCGTGTCGAGCTGCGCATGCCCGATCCGTCGTGCAACCCGTATCTCGCGCTGGCGGTGATGCTGCGCGCCGGCCTCGACGGCATCGATCAGAAGCTTGACCCCGGCCCGCCCGTGAACAAGAACATCTACAAGATGAGCCACCGCGAGCGCCGCCACTTGCGTATCGACGATCTCCCCGCGAACCTCAGCGAAGCCCTGGATGAGTTCGAGAAGGACACGCTCGTAAAGGAGACCCTCGGCGAGCACATTTTTAATCACTTCCTCGAGGCGAAGCGCAACGAGTGGGACGATTACATCCGCCACGTCTCGCCCTGGGAAATGGACAGATACCTCGGCGTGTACTGATCGATCGTCCCTGCCCGGGGACAGAAACTCACAATTTCAGGCCTTAAAACGGTGGCACAGCCCTTGATATGTAAGGCTGCAGCCGCGGCGGATCACCGGGGGGCGAACTATCAGGCAGGCGCTGGCATCGCCGCCCCTCGGCCGCACTCTTCACGATCTTAGCCGCGGCGTTTTATCGCCCCGAAGGGGCGCCCTGAGCGAGAACGCAGTTTGCATTAGCAAACTGCGTTTGAGTCGAAGGGTAAAGGAGAAAGCCATGACGGGAATGAAGAATCTGGTGTTGGGCCTGTTGGTTGCTGCGAGTGCAGTCAGTGGCGCTTGCGCATCGATGGGCGCGCGCTCGATTTCGGAAGTGAAGACGAACCCGGGCAAATTCCACGACAAGACGGTGACCGTCGAGGGCGTCGTCACGACGTCGTTCGGGATCCCGCTCGTGCCCTTCAAGGTCTACCGCGTCAGCGACGGTACGGAAGAGATGCTGGTCATCTCGGACGACAGCCGCATCCCGAGCAAGAACGCACGCGTGCGGGTCCGCGGCGAGATCAAGGAAGTTGGCCTTTTCGGCGGCCGCTCCTTCGGACTTCACCTCCGGGAAAAGTCGATTAAATATTTGTAAACAAAGGCCAATAGGCCGATAGGCGAATAGGCCACTAGGGCTATCAGGACACTCCTGGTGGCCTTTTTTTATTGGCCCATTGGCCCATTGGCCTATAGGCCTATTAGCTTGTGAAATCTAGTACAATGTCCGGGCTGTGGAAGCAATCGAACACCCCTCCCCACTCGTCGCGCTGATTAATCTGCTCTTCGCGCCGCTCGGGATCCACGTGCCCGATCACCTCGTGTTCATCGGGCTGATCACGCTCTTCATCCTCTTCATCGGCCTGGCCATCCGCTCGCAGCTGAGCGTCGAGAACCCTGGCAGGCTCCAGATCATCCTCGAGGACATCGTCTCGTTCCTGCTCGGCGTGCTCGAGGGCAACATGGGTCCGAAGGGCCGCAAGTTCCTGCCGCTGCTCGGCTCGATCTTCGTCTTCATCCTGCTCGGCAACCTGATGGGACAGATCCCGGGCCTGGGCTCGCCGACGAGCAACATCAACGTGCCGTTCGCGCTCGCCATCACGCTGTGGCTCTACTATCACTGGCAGGGCATCCTGGCGAATGGCCCCGTCAACTACATCAAGCACTTCGCGGTGATGCCGGGCGTGCCGCTGATCATGGCGCCGCTGATCTTCGTCATCGAGATCATCAGCCACATGTCGCGCGTGCTGTCGCTGACGCTGCGCCTGTTCGGCAACATCTTCGGCGAGCACCTGGTGGTGCTGATCATCGCCAGCATCGTGCCGTTCATTGCGCCGCTGCCGATTCAGTTCCTGGGATTGATCGTCGGACCACTGCAGGCGTTCATCTTCCTGACGCTCGGCGCGATCTACCTCACCGCCGCCACCCACGTCGACGACCACGGCGACGAGATGGGCGGCGACCACGGCGGCCACCCGCACGCGCAGGCGCATTAAATCTTCGTCGGTCCTAACTGATTGATTTTCACGACGACGACCGTCCGATCATCTGATTGCGGCGCATCGCCGCTGAAATTCTGGACGGCGGTGAAGACTTCATCCACGATCTGTTTCGACGTCAGCGTGTAGGTCCGCTCGATCACCTCGAGGACGCGCGCGGCGCCGAATTCCGTGCCGGCCTCGTCGAACGCCTCGAAGATGCCGTCTGAGGCCAGCACGAACACATCGCCGGCCGCGAGCGGCACCTGGAAGTCGTCGTACTGCGAGCCGCCGAATGATCCGAGCGGGGTGCCCGGCATGTCGATCTGCACGGCCTTGCCGTTCGAGCATTTCACCGGGTAGGGCAGCCCAGAATTTGCGAACGTCACGAGTTGCTTCTTGAACTCGAACATCGCATAGCAGAGCGTGCAGTAGTACTCCTCGAGATTGCGCTCGTGGAGGATGCGGTTCATGCCGGCGAGCAGCGCCGCCGGCGTCGTTTCCTTTTTCTCCAGCCGGCGCCTGAAGGTGCGGCCGCGCACCATTTCGCCGATCGCCGCGCCATAGAGAGCCGCCGGCACGCCCTTGCCCGAGACGTCGCCGAGGACCACGACGAGCGTGTTTGCTTCCGGGGAGAGGAAGTCGCAGATGTCGCCGCCGAGCTCGCGCGCCGGATCGAAATGCCACGCCACGTCCACGCCGCGGAGGCGCTTGGGCAGCTCCTGCGGCAGCAGGGCCATCTGGACACGCTTCGCCAGCCGCAGTTCCTTTTCGAAGCGCGCCTCGCTGGCGCGGACCGTTTCATAGAGACGGGCGTTCTCGATCGCGACCGCCGCTTCCGATGCGAGCAGCGTCAGCAGCTTGACGTGCTTCTTGTTGAAGGCGTTCACCTCGGGGCTCTCGAGGTCGAAGACGCCGATGCAGCGATCCTTCAACAGCAGCGGCACGACCAGCTCCGATCGCACGCCCGGAACCGCCGCGATATACCGCGGATCCTTGGTGACGTCGGGGACCAGCACCACTTCCTTGTGCAGCGCCGCGTAGCCGACGAGGCCGTCACCCAGCCTGACGGGCAGGACCGCGCGCGGATCGTCGCCGTACTTGATGGTCACCTTGAGCTCGAGCATCCCCGTCTCTTCATCGAGCAGCGCGATGCCGAAGATGCGGTAGTCGATGACGCGCTTGATCAGGTGCGCGAGCCTCGTCAGCAGCTCGTCGGGATCGAGGATCGCGCTCATCTCGCGGCCGATCTCGGCGAGCGTCTCGAGCGTCTCGGCATATTCGCGCTCCGACTTCAACAGCCGCGCCGTCGCAATCGCCTGCGCGACGTGCGCGCCGAACTGCCGCAGGATCCACTCGTCGCGCTCGGTGAACGCCGCCAGCTTGTCGCTGAGCAGGTTGAGCGCGCCGATCACCTGGCCCTTGTTGCGCAGCGGCACCGCCAGCTGCGATTTCACGCCCGGTATGACCGCGAGGTAGCGCGGATCCTGATCGACGTCGTTCAGCAGGATCGGCCGCTCCTCGGCCACCGCCGTGCCGACCGTGCCCTGTCCGACCTGCAGCGTGAAGTGCCTGACGATCTCTTCCGGATAGCCGACCGCGTAGGCGATGCTCAGCTCCTCGCGCGTCTCGTCCAGCAGGTAGACCGAGAACACCGTGAAGTCGGTGAGCCGCGAAATCAGGTTCGGGATCTTCTCGAGCAGGTGGTTGAGATCGAGCACCGAGCTGACCTCGCGGGCCAGCTCGGCAAGAATGGCAAGCAGTTCAGCATCGGACGCCGACGAATGCGGCGCTGTCGAATTCGTAGTCAAGCAGATTTATTGCGCGGTGGTGCGCGAAACTCCCGTTCCTAGAGTGTACTTCGTCACCCAGTCGTAGATCCGCGTCATGCGATCTTTCTGGTGGTAGTACTCGGCAATGCCGTGGCCCTCGCGCGGGTAGAACACCAGCTCGGTGGCCTTGCCGCGATCCTTCAAGCCGCGATACAGCTCGTAGGCCTGCCCGGTCGGCACGCGCTCGTCGTTGGCGCCGTGCAGGATCAGCGTCGGCGTCGTCGCCTTGTCGATGTGGCTCATCGCCGATCGATCGAGGTAGAGCGGCAGCGTCTGCTTGTTCGGGATGCCGCCGAAGTAGGCAATCAGCACGCTCGGGATGTCGTTGGTGCCGTACATGCTCCACATGTTGGTGAGGCCGGCGCCGACCATTGCCGCCTTGAAGCGATTGGTCTGCGTGATCACCCAGGCCGTCATGTAGCCGCCGTAGCTCCAGCCGATGTGCGCGAGCTTGTCGGGGTCCGAAATGCCGCGCGCCACCAGCGCGTCGACGCCGGTCATGATGTCCTTGAAGTCGCCGCCGCCCCAGTCGTTGACGTTGGCCGCGAGCGTCTTCTGCCCGTAGTTCGAGCTGCCGCGCGGGTTCGGATAGAACACCGCCCAGCCCTTGCCCGCCCACACCTGGCCGCCCTCGAGGCCGCCGAGGCGGAAGCCGTTCACATACGCGCCGGCGGGGCCGCCGTGCGCGACCACCAGCGTCGGATAGCGCTTGCCCGCTTCAAAGCCGACTGGCTTCAGCAGCACGCCCTCGACGTCGACGCCGTCGCTGCTCTTCCACGTGATCACTTCCGTCTCGCCCTGCTGGAGTTCGGCGAGCTGCGGGTTGGTGTTCGTCAGCCGCTTCAAGGTAGAAAACGATGGATCGGTCACGTAGATCTCCGTCGCCGAGTCCGGCGCATCCATCGTTAGCGCAATCGTGCGGCCGTCCTTGCTGATCGAGGTGCCGTTGATGGTGCGCTTCTGCGAGAGCTGCGTATACGTGCCCGACGTCAGGTCGTAGGCGAACGCTTCGTTGTAGGCGCGCTTGCCGGTGACGAACATCACGCGCTTGCCTTCGTTGGTCCAGATCGGGTTCCCGGCGTCGCTGTCGAAAGCCGGCGTCAGCGTGTCCTTGATCGTCTTCGCCTTGACGTCGTAGAGCATCAAGCGCTGCTGCATGACGACGCCGTGGGCGGTGCCATCGGGCATCGGCGCGGTGGCGTTGGGCTCGCCCACCCACGCGATCGTCGCGCCATCCTGCGACCACCGCGGCGATCCGTCG
Organism: Acidimicrobiia bacterium; assembly: GCA_043779345.1. GTDB lineage: Bacteria > Acidobacteriota > Vicinamibacteria > Vicinamibacterales > UBA2999 > 12-FULL-67-14b. The sequence continues at coordinate 12,394 of JAYWEJ010000312.1, forward strand.
TTGCCCCAATTGGTACTGATTTTTTCGATGTTAGCCCGTTGGCCCGTTGGCCCGTTGGCCTGGACAAGCGTCGCGACAAAAACGTCGCGACGATTGTCCCGGAGCATCGGCGTCGTCGCGGCGCCGAACGTCAGCTGCTTGCCGTCGGGCGACCACGACGGCGCGCCCTGCACCGTCCACGTCGCGCCCTCGGTAATGCGCGTCGCCTGCTTCGTCTCGACCTCGACGACCCAGGCGTGCGCGAACCGGAAATCGCCCTCGAACACCCGCTCGTCGTCGCGCTTCTTGATGTTGGCTTCTTCCTCGGCGCTGCGGGCATCGGTGGCGACAAAGGCGATCCGCGATCCATCCGGCGCCCACGAGTACGAGCTGACGCCTTCCTTCGAGTCGGTGAGCTTCCACGCTTCACCGCCCTCGATCGACATCACGTAGATCTGCGCCTTGGCCTCCGCGCTGCCGCGGGAGGAGACGAAGCTGATGTGCGTGCCGTCGGGAGAAAACTGCGCCTGGCTGTCGCCCTTGTCACCGAAGGTGATCTGGCGCGCCGGCCCGCTGCCGTCGGTCGCCACCTTCCAGATGTGCGCGCGCGCCTCCATCTTGTCCTGCTCGGAGACCCACTGCCGGACCCCGTAAATCACCCAGCGTCCATCGGGCGAAATCGTCGCCCCTTGAATCGCCTTGATGTTCAGGACGTCGTCGAACGTGGCGGGGCGCTTTGACTGGGCGGACACACTGCTTGCCGTGACCACGAGCACCGCAACGGCTAGAAACTTACGCATGACATGGGCCTCCAGAGCCCCGAAGTATAATTTCAATCTGCAGTCCGAGATCAGAGATCTGAAATGGCTATAGAGCTTCCGCTGGACACGTCGGCAATCGAACGGATTCTTCCGCACCGGTATCCATTTCTGCTGGTGGACCGGATCACGGAATTCGAGCCGGATAAGCGGATTGTGGGCATTAAGAACGTGTCGTCGAACGAGCCCTACTTGTCGCGTCCCGCCAATGGCCGGCCGTCGATGCCTCCCACCATCCTGACGGAGGCCGTGGCCCAGGTTGGCGCGATCCTCATTCTCGCCAAGCCGGAAAACAAGGATCAGCTGATCTTCTTCCGCGGCATGGAGCGGGTCCGCTTCCGCGGATCGGTGCATCCCGGCGACGTCGTGATCATCGAAGCCGTCGTCAAGCGCCTGCGCAGCCGCATGGGCGTGCTCGGTGGACGAGCCACCGTCAACGGCCGCGTCGTCGTGCACGGCACCATGACGTTCGCGCTCGGGTCCGAGTAGAGGCGGGTCTTCAGACCCGCCTGCATCCATGTCAAAACTCCCCAAACTCTCCGCGCTGACCGTCGAAGACTCCGGCTGGGGATTCTTCCTGTGCACCTACAGGGAAGTCCGCACCGGCCGCAGCGGAAGCGAGTTCCTCTTCCTCTCGCTGCAGGACGCCACCGCGCAAGTCGTCGCGAAGGTGATGACGGATGTCGAGCGCCTGAAAAATGAATTCGACACGGGGGAGTTCGTGCGCGTCGAGGGCCGCGGCAGCCTCTACAACGGCCAGGTGCAACTGGTGCTCTCGACGATCCGCCGCGTCAATCCCGATCAGGATCGCCTGGCGGGCTTCCGCGAGGAGGATTCGATTCTCAGCGCACCGCGGCCGATCGACGACATGTGGACGGAGCTGCAGGAGCATCTTCGCGGCGTCAAGAACGACCACGTCCGCATCCTGCTCAATCGCATCACCGCCGACAACGAGGCGCAGCTGCGCATCTGGCCTGCGGCGCAACAGATTCATCACGCGTATCGCGGCGGGTTCCTCGAGCACATCACGAAAATGGCGGACGTCGGCCGCTTCCTCGCGCGCGCCTATGGGGCGAACGAGGACCTCGTGCTCGCCGGCGTGGTGCTGCACGACATCGGCAAGCTGCAGGAGCTGGCATACGAGGGTGGCGCCGGCAGCTACACTCGCGACGGCAACCTCATCGGCCACATCGCCCTCGGCATGATGATGGTGCGCGAGGCGTGTAACGGCATCTCCGGCTTCCCCATCGAGCTGCGCTCTCAGCTCGAACACCTGGTCGCCTCGCACCACGGCATTCGCGAACACGGATCGCCGGTGGAGCCGAAGACGATCGAAGCGTTCATCGTCGCCTCGATCGACGAGCTCGACGCGAAATTGAATCAGGTGAGAAAAGCGATTGCGGAAGATCCGTCAGACGATGAATTCACAAGTTGGAACAAGCGATTAGGAAGGGTCCTCTACAAGGGCACTCCCTGACGGCCTATTGGCCTATTGGCCTATTGGCCTATTGGCCTTCAGACCATCTTTCGACCTTTGGTTTCCGGAATCCCCAGCCACAACACCGCCGCGATGATGTATGCGACCGCCGTGTAAGTGAACGCGGCGCCGTAACCGCGGCTTTGTATCGTCGAACCGACAATGAACGGCGCGATCGCGCTCAGGAGTCGTCCGCTGTTGTAGGTCACGCCGAGCGCGGTGGCGCGAATCGACGTCGGGAAGATCTCCGACGCCACCGCACCGAATCCACTGAAGAATCCAGCGCCGAAGAACGCGACGAACGGTCCGAGCACGAGCAGGATCCACGGCTCCCTGGCAAACCCGTAATACCAGATCAGTAAGGCCGCCATCAGCAGATACGAAATGTAGGTGGGCCGGCGGCCGAATGCGTCGGCGATGAATCCGAACGTCACGTAGCCAAGCCACATGCCGACCTGCATCGCGACGATGAACATGGCCATCGTGCCGGTGGACAACCCCATGCCGCCTTGCGTCGTGGGCGACGACAGGTATGAGGGCACCCAGATGCTTTGTCCCCAGTAGGCGAACATCGTGGCCGCGTTCATCGCGGTCAGGAAGAGCGCGATGCGCAACGGGAACTTCCGGCTCCCTGATCCCTGTTCCCTGTTCCCTGATCGCTGCTTGAGCCACATCTCCGGCTCTTTGACGCTGCGACGAATCCACAGCGTGAAGAGCGCCGGGATGATGCCGGTGAAAAATACTGCGCGCCATCCGAAGCGTGGCAACACGATCGCGACCACGATCGCCGCCAGGCCGTAGCCGATCGCCCAGCAGCTCTGCATGATGCCGAGTGCCTTGGCGCGATGTTTCTCCGGCCACGTCTCGCTGACGAGCGTGGCGCCGCTCGCCCACTCGCCGCCGAAGCCGACACCGAGCACCACGCGGCAAACCGCGAACTGCCAGAGGTTCTGCGACAGCCCGCACGCGAAGGTGGCGATCGAATAGATCAGGATGCTGAGCGACAGCGCGCGCGTGCGTCCGAGCTTGTCGGCCAGCACGCCGAAGACCAGACCGCCGACCGCCGACGTGGCCAGGGTCAGCGACGCCATCAGCCCGCCCTGCGCCCTGGTAAGCCCGAGCTCGTCGACGACCTGCGTGAGGATGAGGGCATACAGCATCACGTCGAAGGCATCCAACATCCAGCCCATGCCCGCAGCAACAAGGGCCTTCCTCGCCTCCGGTGACGCTTCCCGCCAGAAAGTCACGGTTGGTGCCTGGCACCAACGACAACCCTGTCGGCGTAGAAACTGGATATAATTCTGTTCATATGGCAATTGAACGAATAATCGACGAAATAGACGGCTCTATTCTGGATATTCTTCAATACAACGCCAGAACGACTCAGGCGGAGCTTGCTAAGGCCGTTGGTCTGGCACCATCGGCCGTGCTCGAGCGCCTTCGGAAGCTCGAGTCCAAGGGCATTATCAAGGATTACGTCGCGCTTATCGACCCTCACGTGGTCGACAGGGGCATGCTGGCGTTTGTCGCCGTCAGGACCTCCGAGCACGGCCCTGACATGCCGTCCGCCTACGAGCTCTCCCGCATTCCCGAGGTCCTGGAGGTGCATCACGT
>JAYWEJ010000313.1:0-32918 GCA_043779345.1 Acidimicrobiia bacterium
CGAGCGCTAACCCCTGAAAAGATTGTGCTGGTGGCCGCGCGCCTCGATGATCGTGACGGCGCGGCGTGAGCGGTACCAGATGTATCCGGCGCCGGCAAGCAGTCCGGCGACCAGCGCCGACACCATGATCACGCCGATCAGGTTAAAGGCCGCCAGCGACACGTCGATCATGGTCAGCTCGCGCGCCGGCTGCTGGTCCGGTGCCATCTGGACGATGGTGACTTGCTGTGCTTCCTGCGGTGCTTCTTTCGGTCTTTCCTGCACCATCTGATTATCCAGCAAATCCGCCGCGCGCGACTTCGATCAGCGTGCGGATCATCACCCCGGTGGCGCCCTTCGGTTGCCACGGCTTGCTCTCATCCGCCCACGCAGTGCCGGCGATATCCAGGTGCGCCCACGGCCCGGTGCCCGCGAATTCCTTGAGGAACATCGCCGCGGTGATCGATCCGGCGGGCCGGCCCGGGCTGTTGAGCATGTCGGCAATCTCGCTCTTCAGCTGTTCCTTGTATTCGTCGAACAGCGGCAGCGCCCAGACCTTCTCGCCGGCGCGATCGGCAGCCTGGCTGATGTGAGTGACCCAGGGTTGCGGCGTGCCGAACAGGCCCGTCGTGATCTTGCCGAGGCCGACGACGATCGCGCCCGTCAGCGTGGCAACGTCGATGAGATGCGTGGCGCCGAGCTGACGCGCGTACCAGAGGCCATCGCCGAGAATGAGGCGGCCTTCGGCATCGGTGTTGTTCACTTCCACGGTCAGTCCCGACGCGCCGGTGAGGATGTCGCCGGGCTTGGTGGCCTTGCCGCCGGGCATGTTCTCGGTCATGAGCACGATCGCGATGGCGCGAATCGGCAGCTGCTGCATGGCGATCGATCGCATCGCCGCGACGACCGAGGCGCCGCCCGCCATGTCGTCCTTCATGCGCTCCATGCCGTCGGCGGGCTTCAAGGACAGCCCGCCGGTGTCGAAGGTGATGCCCTTGCCGACGAGACCGAGCGTCTGGTTGGCCGGTGCGCCCGCGGGCGAGTACTTGAGCACGAGCAGGCGCGGCGGCTCGACGCTGCCACGCGCGACGCCGAGCAGCAGGCCCATCTTGAGCTCTTCGATCTTGCGTTCGTCGAGAATCTCGGCGCTGATGCCCGGCACCGACGCGAGCGACGCGGTCTTGTCGGCCATCACGCGGGGGGTCAGGTAGTTGCCCGGCTCGTTGATCAGCACGCGCGCCGCATTGATCGACTCGCCCATCGCGCCGCCGTTGGTGACCGCGGTGGTGGCGGTGTCGGACGTGAAGATGACGCCTTCGCGGATGAAGAATTGGTTCTCGTTGCGGCTCTTGTGAACACCGTTGTCGAAATTCGCGAGGACCAGTCCTTCGGCGACGGTTTCGATTCTCGCGGCCGCGGCGATGACGCCCGGTTCGACGTCGGCCCAGCCAACTCGCGCGCGGCGCTGAGACCGCGCGACCTGCGCGGCGCTGATCGCCATGCGGCGGACGCGCTCGACGGTGATCTCGGCGCGCGGCCCTCCGCCCACGAACACGATCCGGGCGGCGCGCCAGCCGGTCGCCGGCGTGGGCGCGACGTAGATTTCGTTGGCCTTGGCGCGGAACTCGCCGCGCTCGAGGGCCGACTTCAGATCGTCGCCCAGGGGGCCGTCATAGCGTGACGCCGCCGCTGCGGCATGGTCTTGGGCGATCGGGATGATGATGAGGTCGAGGTCGGCCTCGGCCAGGGGCGCGCCGCTCACCGTCAGGCGAGGTACTTCATACGGAACATGCATGTTGGGTTAGAATTCCTTTGCGCCCCGCCTGCAAGGGGACCTTGTCATGTATTTGAAATCAGGCGTCGCTCAGGCTTTCGTCCTGGCGTTCAGCGCGCTTCTCCTCAGCCCGTCCAGTTCCCTGCTGGCCCGCGAGCAGGGCGGCAACAGAAAGCCTAGCTTATCACTCAAGGCAACACCGGCCATTTCGTTCGCACCGGCGCGCGTGATCTTGGTCGCCGAGGTGAAGGGCGGGGCGGATGATTTCGAGGACTTCTACTGCCCCACCGTCGAATGGGAGTGGGGCGACCTCACCCAGTCGACGGCGGAAGCGGACTGCGAGCCCTACTCACCCGGCAAGAGCTCGATCAAGCGCCGTTACACGGTGGAGCATCGCTTCAAGAATGCCGGCGGCTTCAAGGTCATCCTGCGCTTGAAGAAGGGCAACAAGGTGATCGCGAGCGCCAACACGCAGGTTCAAGTGCGTGCCGGGCTCGAGCCCGGAGACACCGGCGATGTCACCGCCGGCGCCAGCGTCAGAAGGCAGTAGCGCTCGCCGTCGGTGCGGGAGGCGGCACGGTAATCGGCGGCGGCACCGTGTACCAGCGGCCCAGCCCCGTCGTAATCGCGGCGCCCAACCCCGTCGTCCACGCGACGAATTCGACGGTGAGCCCGATCGTCACCAGCACGATCGTCAGCGGCCATGCGCCAATCGATACGACGTCGACGAAGCGCGCCAGCAGCGTCGGCCCCAGCAGCACGATGAATCCGATTGCCGTGGCTACATAGGCGTTGCCCGGCGGCCAGCCGAGGCGATCTTCGATCCATTCGCCGAGTCGGCACGCCAGCGCCGTGAAGCCGAGCACAAACGCGAACACGGCGATCACGATCGCGATCGGCACGAGGATCGCCAGGAACGGAATGCCGATAATGGTCATGGCGATTCCGATCGCGGCGGCGATCAGTATCGGCAGGAAGAACACTTCGGCGACCAGGCCGATCACAAAGGCGCGCAGCGGTGCTGCGAGCGCCGCGCGGCCGACGCGGGCCACCGGCGCGCGCGCCACGATCAGCATCATCACCATCAGCACGCCGAGCGCCGAGACCCGCGCCAGGGTGCCGGCGAGACTGAGCCAGCGTGGCAACTCGCCGAAACGCACCGAGGGGAAAAAGCCGAAGTTGCGGCGCGACCACTCGCCGAATGACACGTGGTTGATGCCGCCGCTGAGCTGGGCGCCGGCGTCGCGCGTCAGCGTCCCGCCCACCAGGACGACGTCGCCCCGCACGTCGGCGGTCGATGCCAGGTGGAGGTTGCCGCCGACGACGACCACGCCGTCGCGGACGCGGCCTTCGACGTTGAGGCTGCCGCCGACCACGACCGCGGCGTCGGTCACTTCCTCGTCGCGCTCAATTCTGATGTCCTGCCCAAACGCGATGCGCGTGCCGGTCAGGCGATAGGTGATGGGGTCCTGGGATTGGGCGACCGCGGGGGCCTGAACGAGCAGACCGATGGCGGCGCTCATCAGGAGAAAAGCCGGGACAGCTCTGCGCATCGTCATGTCACCTTCTCCTACGGGACGAAGGATGGGATCAGAAGGTTCCGAGCGGAGTCGCCACGGTCAACTTTGCGCCGGTCGCCGCGAGCACGGCGTCGAGGGTGGTGTCCGAGGCAATCTCCTTCAGCACGAGGCCGCCGGCGGTGACGTCGATCACGGCCAGCTCGGTCACGATGCGGTTGACCACCTTCAGGCCGGTCAACGGCAGCGTGCACGCCGGCAGGATCTTGTGGCCGCCGTCCTTGGTCGTGTGCTCCATCGCGATCACGACGCGCTTGGCGCCGGCGACGAGATCCATCGCGCCGCCCATGCCCTTGACCATCTTGCCGGGGATCATCCAGTTGGCGAGGTTGCCCTGCGCGTCGACTTCGAGCGCGCCGAGCACGGTGACGTCGATGTGGCCGCCGCGCACCATCGCAAACGAATCGGCGCTGCTGAAATACGAGGTGCCGGGCAGCTCGGTCACCGTCTCCTTGCCGGCGTTGATCAGATCGGGATCCATCTCGGCTTCGCTCGCCGGATACGGACCGACGCCGAGCATGCCGTTCTCGGAGTGAAGCGTGATCTCGATGCCGGGCGGGATGCAGTTGGCGACCAGCGTCGGCATGCCGATGCCGAGGTTGACGTAGTCGCCGTCCCGGAGATCCTGGGCGATCCGGTGAACGATCCGATCGCGCTTATCCACGGGTCACCTTCTTTTCGATGCGCTTGTCGTACGACGGCCCCTGAATCAGCCGCTTCACGTAGACCCCCGGCGTGTGCACGCCATCGGGCTCGAGCGAGCCGGCGTCGACCAGCTGCTCGACCTCGGCGATGGTATGACGCGACGCCGTCGCCATCACCGGGTTGAAGTTGCGCGCCGTCTTTCGATACACGAGATTGCCGGTGCGGTCGCCCTTCCACGCCTTGACAAAGGCGAAGTCGGCGTGGAGCGGCGGCTCGAGAATGTAGGTGCGGCCGTTGATGACGCGGCTTTCCTTGCCTTCGGCGATCAGGGTCCCCGCGCCGGTGGGCGTAAAGAAGCCGCCGATGCCGGCGCCGGCGGCCCGCATCCGCTCCGAGAAGGTCCCCTGCGGCACCAGCTCCACCTCGATCTCTTTCGCCAGGTACTGCCGCTCGAATTCCTTGTTCTCTCCGACGTAGGTCGCGATCATCTTGCGAATCCGCCGCGAGTGCAGCAGCGGGCCGACGCCAAACTGATCGATGCCGGCGTTGTTGCTGATGATGGTGAGGTCTTTGGTGCCGCGCCGATGCAGCGCCGCGATCAGGTGTTCGGGAATGCCGCAGAGCCCGAAGCCGCCCATCATGATGGTGGCGCCGTCGGGAATGACGGCGACCGCCTCGTCGGCGGTGGCCAGCACTTTGTTCATGGCCACAGATTAAACACAGATTGGACGCAGATAAAAGAACGAACGGCGCACGTCACTTAATGGACGCTTTGGCGCGGTTGGCTTCGTCGAACAGCTTGCGGATCGCCTCCGGATCCTCGAGACGATCAGCGAAGGATGCGAGCTCCGACGCGAGGTATTTGATCAGCGGCTTGAGCTCGTGGCTGTTGCTGGCCAGCACGCTCTGCCAGATGTCGGCCTGGCTCGACGCGAGGCGCGTGGTGTCGCGAAGGCCGCTGCCCGCCCACTGGAGATTGTCGGCGCCCACCGCCCGCGCCACGATCGCCATCAGCACCGACGCGGTGACCTGCGGCAGGTGGCTGACCGCGGCCATCAATCGATCGTGCTCCTCGCCGCGATCGGTCAGCACCACCGGCTTGGCGCCGAGCCCTTCGACCAGCTTGGAGGCGCGCTTCACGGCGCCCGGCGAATCGGGGTTGGTCAGGAACCAGGGGTGGCCGTCGAACAGGTCGGCCCGCGCATCGGCGCCGCCGGTGCCCCCGGCCATCGGGTGGCCGCCGACGAAATGACGAATCTTCGCGGCCGCGGCCGCGGTCATGATCGCGCTCTTGGTGCTGCCGGTGTCGATGACGAGCGCCCGCGGCGAAATCACCAGCGGCAGGCTCGGGATGATGTCGAGGATGGCATCGACGGGCGCCGCGAGCACGACGACGAGGGAGTCGCCGATGGCGCTCAGCGACTGGCCCTTGTCGATGGTCTTGATCTGCAGATCGGGCCAGCGGCGCTTGGCCGCGAGCGCGATTGATGAGCCAATCAGGCCCGGCCCGACAATCGCAAGACCCTGCGGGGTGTCGGGCATGGCGGCTACCGCGCCCAGCCGCGGCGCGCGACGGGCTCCAGGCAAATACTCCTGCCGATCGCGGGCGCGATGATGCGCAGCTCCGCCATCAGGCGATCGAACTGCGCGGGGAACATCGACTGCGCCCCGTCGCTGAGCGCGTGATCCGGATCGTTGTGGACCTCGATGATCAACCCGTCCGCGCCCGCCGCCACCGCCGCGCGCGCCATCGGCGCGACCTTGTCGCGGCGGCCCATGCCGTGGCTCGGGTCGACGAAGATCGGCAGGTGCGACAGCTCCTTCACGATCGGAATCGCCGACAGGTCGAGCGTGTTGCGCGTGAACGTCTCGAAGGTGCGGATGCCGCGCTCGCAGAGGATGACGTCCTTGTTGCCGCCGGCCAGGATGTACTCCGCCGACAACAGCCATTCCTCCATCGTCGCGGCGATGCCGCGCTTCAGCAGGATCGGCATGCGCGTGCGTCCGAGCTCGCGGAGCAGCGTGAAGTTCTGCATGTTGCGGGCGCCGACCTGGTAAATGTCCGCGTACTTGCCGATCACCTCGATCTGGTTCGCATCCATGACCTCGGTGACCAGCTTGAGGTCGTGGGCATTCGAGCCTTCGCGCAGCAGCTGCAGTCCGGCCTCGCCCATCCCCTGGAAGCTGTACGGTGACGATCGCGGCTTGAAGGCGCCGCCGCGCAGGATCTTGGCGCCGGCGCGCTTGACGGCCGCGGCGGTCGCGTGGACCTGCGCTTCGCTCTCCGCCGAGCACGGGCCGGCGATGACGATCACCTCGTCGCCGCCGATTCGCAGATCGCCGATGGTGATGATGGTGTCTTCGGCCTGGAAGGTCCGGCTCGCCAGCTTGTAGGGCTGCGAGATGCGCACCACTTCGTGCACGCCGGCCATCAGCTCGATCAGCCGCGGGTCGACCTTGCCGCCGCCGACCACGCCCAGCACGATGCGCGACGCGCCGGTCGAGCGATGCACGTCCATGCCGTTTTCGACGAGTTGCGCAATCACCGCTTCCACTTCGGTATCACTCGCCCGTTCCTTCATCACCACAACCATAATCAGCTCTCGGTACTTTCTTTATTTGCTATTTCGTCTTCTTTATTTCTCGTCTTGTCGCGCGCCGCCTCGATGCGCTGAATCCGGCGCGCTTCGTCCATGATGCGTTCGTAGAGCCGGGCCACCGCATCGCCGTCGAGCGGCCCGCCCAGCGCTTCATTCACCTGGCGCACGTGCGCGATCACCGCGGCCTCGCGCGCCGGCTCGTAGATCGGCCGGCCCAGTTCGTGCTTCAACCGGCCGACCGTGTAGGCGCACCGCGCGCGGCTGTCGAGCAGCCGCACGATCACCTCGTCGATCTTGTCGATCTCCTCGCGGAGCTGTTCGAGACTCAGTTCCGCAGCCATCGCACGTACCGTTCCACTTCGTCCAACAACCCCGCGGACTGTCCATGCTCCGCGATCACCTTGACGAGCGCGCTGCCGACGACCGCGGCGTCGGCCCACTGCCCGATCGCTCGCACGTGCTCGGGCCGCGAGATGCCGAACCCGAGGGCCAGCGGCATGCGCGTTTCGGATTTGACCCGCTCGGCAAGCTCGCGCGCCGAGTCGTCAACCGTGTCGCGCACGCCCGTGACGCCGAGGCGGGAGATCCCATACAGGAACCCGCTGCCGAGCTCGGATGCCCGGCGTATCCGCTCGACCGTCGTCGTCGGGCTTAACAGGAAAATTGTATCAATCCCGGCGCGGCCGAAGGCCGTGCGGAACGTCTCCCCTTCCTCGGGCGGCATGTCCAGCGTCAGGACGCCGTCCACGCCCGCGGCGCGTGCTTCGGTCACAAAGGTCTCCAACCCCATCCGAAGTATCGGATTGGCGTAGCTAAAGATGACAATCGGCGCCGAAATCGCCGGGCGCAGCGTTTTCAGCATGCCGAGGACGCCCGTGAGCGTCACGCCTGACGCCAGCGCCCGCTCCGTCGCCCTCTGGATGACGGGGCCGTCGGCGAGCGGATCCGAGAACGGCACGCCGATCTCGAGCACGTCGGCGCCGGCGTGATCGAGACGCTTGATGATCTCGGCCGAGCGCGTCAGATCGGGATCGCCCGCGGTCACGTAGGTGACGAGGCCGGTCTTGCCGGCGGCGCGCAGTTGTGAGAAGCGCTCGTCAATCCGCGACATATTTGACTCCTTCGCGAGAGATTGCCCCTGTCTCTTCGCGAGTCACTGCCGGGTCTCTTCGAGAATCTGCTGCACGCTGTTGACGTCCTTGTCGCCGCGGCCCGAGAGGTTGACGACGATGATCGCGTCCTTCGGAAACTCCTTTGCGACCTTCGACACGTGCGCGATCGCGTGCGCCGATTCGAGCGCGGGCAGGATGCCCTCGAGCCGCGCCAGGTCCTGGAACGCGCGCAACGCTTCCTCGTCGGTCGCGTATCCATATTCGGCCCGCCCGGTCTCCTGCAGCCACGCATGCTCGGGGCCAACGGCGGCGTAATCAAGTCCGGCCGACACCGAATGGGTCAATTCGATGTTGCCGTTCTGATCCTGCAGGACGAACGTGCGCGTGCCCTGCAGCACGCCGGCCGCGCCGCCCGCGAATCGCGCGGCGTGACGCCCGGGGCGAATGGCTTCGCCGCCGGCTTCGACGCCGATCAAGCGCACGCCGGGATCGTCGATGAAGGCGTCGAAAATCCCGATCGCGTTGCTGCCGCCGCCAACACAGGCGATGACGGCGTGCGGCAAGCGGCCGGCCTGCTCGAGGATCTGCCGCCGCGCTTCCCTGCCGATCACCGACTGAAACTCGCGGACCATCAGCGGGTACGGGTGCGGACCGAGCGCCGAGCCGAGCAGGTAATGCGTGTCGCCCGGACGCGCGACCCAATCGCGCATGGCTTCGTTGATGGCGTCCTTCAAGGTGCAGGCGCCTGAGTTGACGGCCTCGACCGTGGCGCCGAGCAGCCGCATGCGGAAGACGTTGAGCGCCTGCCGCCGCATGTCCTCGGTGCCCATGTAGACGACGCACTCGAGACCGAGCAGCGCGCACGCGGTCGCGCTGGCGACACCGTGCTGGCCCGCACCGGTCTCGGCGACGATGCGGGTCTTGCCCATGCGCTTGGCCAGCAGGGCCTGGCCGAGCGCGTTATTGATCTTGTGCGCGCCGGTGTGCGTCAGATCCTCGCGCTTCAGGAAAATGCGGCCGCCGCCCGCGGCTTCGGCGAGACGGCGTGCTTCCCAGAGGGGCGTCGGCCGGCCCACGTAATGCACCAGCAGCCGCGTCAGTTCTGCGGCGAAGGCCGGATCCTTGCGCGCCGTCAGGTACTCGCGCTCGAGCGCCTCGATCGGCGCCACCAGAGTTTCGGGCACAAAGCGCCCCCCGTACGCCCCGTAGTAGCCGCGTGCGTCCGGATCCCGCCGTCCAAACCAGGTCGATGCCTCGCTCACACTTGCTCCTTCGCTCGTTCGATGAATTCGCGCAACCTGTCGTGATCCTTGATGCCCGGTGAGGACTCCACGCCCGACGCGACGTCGACCGCCATGGGCTTCACCGCCGCGATCGCCTGTTTGACGTTGTCGGGCGTCAGCCCTCCGGCAAGAAAGAGGTCGCGAGACCGGGCGATGGCCGCGGCGCGCGCCCAATCAACGGTCTGACCTGTGCCGCCGTGTTTGACCGGGTCGTGCGCGTCGAGAAGAATCAGGTGCTCGGTATCTGGAACATCCGGCTCGATGCCTTCACCGCTCGCGGCCAGGTGCACGGCGCGGACGATCACCAGCCGCGGGCGGTCCTCTCCCCAATCAGGCACCTCGCCGTGAATTTGCGCCATGCGAATCCCGGCCTTGTGTCCGGAGCGCACCTCGTCGGCTGATGGATTCACGAAGACGCCGACCGGGGTCACGTGCTCCGGCAGCTTCCGTCGAAGTCGGTCCACGAGCTCGAGTGTCGCTGCCCGCGGGCTCCGTGGCCAGAGGACGAACCCGACAAAGTCGGCGCCGAAACGCACCGCGGCCTCGGCGTCTTCTCGACGGGTGATACCGCAAATCTTGACGGCGGTCACCGAGTGGCCCCACCTTCGCCAAGGCTACGGTGGGCAGGCTGCATCGACTCGATTAGTCCCGCGAGGGCCGCGCCGGGATCCGGCTCGATCATGAAGCGCTCGCCGATCAGGAACGCGCGGTAGCCGAGCGCTTTCATCGCCTGCAAATCCGCCGGTGTCTTGAGGCCGCTCTCGCTGATGCCGATCGCGGACGGGGGCAGCACGCCCGCTACTTCGCGCGACGCATCGAGATCCACCTGCAACGTGCGCAGGTTGCGATTATTGACGCCGATGATCGTCGCGCCCGCCGCGAGCGCGCGCCGGCACTCGGCGGCGTCGTGCACTTCAACCAGCGCGGCCAGCCCCAGATCGCGCGCCGCCGCGGCCAGCGCCGCCAGCGAGCAATCGTCGAGTGCGGCGACGATCAGGAGAATCGCATCGGCGCCGAGCGCGCGCGCTTCGAGCAATTGGTACTCGTCGATGATGAAGTCCTTGCGCAGCAGCGGAATCGCCACCGCCGCCCGCACGGCCGCGAGGTGCTCGAGCGAACCGTCGAAGAAGCCGGGCTCGGTCAGGACGGAGATCGCCGCGGCGCCGGCCTGCTCGTAGCCGGCGGCAATCGACACCGGGTCGTACGCCGTCCGCAGCACGCCTCTCGATGGCGAGCGCCGCTTGCATTCGGCGATCACGTTGATCGATCCGCTGCGCGACAGTCGCGCCGTGAAGCCCGCCGCGTCCGGCGTTCGCGCCATCGCGCGACGCTCGAGAGGGGCGCGCGGCTCGCGCGTCATCGCGGCGTCCACCCGGAACCTGGTGGCGGCGACGATCGCCTCGAGCAGGTCGGGGGTCGCGCTCACGCGCCGGCACCGCGGTTCGAGACCGCAATCAGTTTGTTCAACCCGCCCATCGCCGCGCCGCTGTCGATCGCGGCGCCGGCCTTCGCGATGCCGGCCGTGACGGTGTCGACGACGCCGGCGACGAACAACGCCGCCCCGGCGTTCAGCAGCACGACGTCGCGTTGCGGGCCAGGCGCTCCACTCAACACCGCCCCCACGATCGCCGCATTCTTCGCGGCATCGCCGCCCTTCAGGGATTCCGGCGAGGCTTTCGCCAATCCGAAATCCGACGGATGAACATAGAAGGTCAGGACCGATTTGCCGCGCGACTCGGAGACCTTCGTGTAGCCGGTCGTCGACAGCTCGTCGAGACCGTCGGCGCCATGTACGACCCAGGCGCGTTCCGACCCGAGGAGCGACAGCGACCGCGCCAGGAGCTCCGTCAGCTCGGGGCGCGGCACGCCGACGATCTGCCGCGACGGCCGCGCCGGATTGGTCAGCGGCCCGAGCAGGTTGAACGCGGTGCGAACGCCCAGATCCTTCCGCGCCTGCGCCGCGTGCTTCATCGCGGGATGGAACGTCGGCGCGAACAGGAATGCGACGCCGACTTCGTTCAGGCACTGTTCGACGATCGCCGGCGCGGCCTGGATGTTGACGCCGAGCGCTTCGAGCACGTCGGCGCTGCCGCACTGGCTCGAGACCGATCGGTTGCCATGCTTCGCGATGCGCATGCCGCACGCCGCGAGGACGATCGCGGACGCCGTCGAAATATTGAACGTGCCGGAGCGATCGCCTCCGGTGCCGCAGGTGTCGAACACCGGCCCGTCCGGTGGCGTGATCGCCACCGCGTGGGCCCGCATCGTTTGTGCGAAGCCGACCAGCTCGGTCGGACGCTCGCCCTTGATGCTGAGACCGACCAGCAGCCCGGCGATCTGTGCCTGCGCGGCTTCGCCCTTCATGATGGCGGCCATCGCCGCCGCGGCCTCCTCGGTGGTGAGGTCTTCCTGGTGACGAAGCTTTTCGATCAGCGCTGGGAACATGATCTACAACTCGAGAAAGTTGCGAAGGATGCGGCGGCCTTCGCCCGTCAGCACCGACTCCGGATGAAACTGCACGCCGTGAATGGGCATCGTGCGGTGGCGCAGTCCCATGACCAGGCGGTCTTCCTTCGTCCGCGCCGTCACCTCGAGCTCCACCGGCAGCGACTGCTCGCCGACGACCAGCGAGTGATAGCGGCCGGCCTGAATGGATCCCGCCAACCCCGCGAAGAGACCCTTGCCGTTGTGCTCGACCGTCGAGGTCTTGCCGTGAATCGGCAGCGGCGCGCGCATCACTTCCCCGCCGAACGCGAGGCCGATGGCCTGGTGGCCGAGGCACACGCCAAGCAGCGGCATGCGCGGCCCGAACTCCTTGATCACCGCCAGCGACACCCCCGCCTGCTCCGGCCGCCCGGGCCCGGGCGAGATCACGACGCGCGCGTGACCGAGGGCGCGCAGCTGCGCGATGGTCGCCTCGTCGTTGCGGCGCACCACCACCGTCGCGCCCAGCTCACCGAGATACTGGACGAGGTTGTAGGTGAACGAATCGTAGTTGTCTATGACCAGGACCATCGTGGCTACAACCCACCCTGCGCGAGCTCGAGCGCGCGGATCATCGCGCGCGCCTTGTCGCGCGTTTCTTCGTACTCCGCCGTCGCGTTCGAGTCGGCGACGATGCCGGCGCCGGCCTGGATGTAGGCCTTGCCGCCCTCGAGCAGGATCGACCGGATGGCAATGCAGAAGTCGAGATTGCCGGCGAAGTCGAGATAGCCGACGGCGCCCGCATACAGCCCGCGCCGCGTCGGCTCGAGTTCGTTGATGATCTGCATCGCCCGCACCTTCGGCGCGCCGGAGACCGTGCCGGCCGGAAAGCAGGAAACCAGCGCATCGAGCCGATCGCGGCCCTCGGCGAGCTGGCCCTCGACGACCGACACCAGGTGCATGACGTGCGAGTAGCGCTCGAGCGCCATGTAGGTCGGCACGCGGACGGTGCCGTAATCGCAGACGCGCCCGATGTCGTTGCGGCCGAGATCGACCAGCATCACGTGCTCGGCCTTCTCCTTCTCGTTCCGCTTCAGCTCCTCACCGAGCCGGACGTCTTCTTCTTCCGACTTGCCACGCGGCCTGGTGCCGGCGATCGGGTGCGTGATGGCGTGGCGGCCTTCGACACGGACCAGCATCTCCGGCGACGATCCGACGATCGAGCGATCGCCCATCCGGAGGAAGAACATGTACGGCGAGGGATTGACGTGGCGCAGCGCGCGATACACGGTGAACGCGTCAACGCCGACTTCGGCTTCGAAGCGCTGCGACAGCACGACCTGGTAGATGTCGCCGGCGGCGATGTATTCCTTGGCCCGCTTGACGATCGACTCGTAGGCCTGCTGCGACATGTTCGAGACGAGGTTGACGGCGGCGCCGCCGGCCGGCCGCTTGAGCGACAGCGCGCGCTCGAGCTCGCTCTCGAGGAAATCGATCTTCGCGCAGGCAAACTGGTAGAGCGACTTCAGATCTTCGTCGCCGGAGATGCGGGCGTTGGCGATCAGCAGGATCCGGTGCTGCACGTGATCGAACGCCAGCACCGTGTCGAACAACATGAACCCGGCATCGTCGCGATCGATCGGCCCGTCGCCGTCGCGCTTCGTGGTCGGCTCGAACCACGCGCCGGTGTCGTAGCCGAGATACCCGACGGCGCCGCCGGTGAAACGCGGCAGCCCTGGCACGAACGGCGACTGGAAGCTGTTCATCAGGTCGCGCAGGGTGTCGATGAACGGCTTGTCGGCGTTGGTCGTTACGCCGGCCTTCTCGATGATCGTCTCGCCCTGGCGGCCGCGAAGGATCAGGAACGGATCCTTGCCGAGGAACGAGTAACGCCCGACGTGCTCGCCGCCCTCGACGCTCTCGAGGAGGAACGCGTAATCGGAGTGCTCGGCGACCTTCAGGAACGCCGAGACCGGCGTCAACAAGTCGGCCACGATCTCCCGGCACACCGGCACGAACGTGGCCCGCTTCGCCAGGTCCACGAATTCATCGAACGTCGTCTGCTTCACTGCTTGTCCTCTGCGCTGGTCGCGCTTTCTGCGGCGGTTGCCTGCAATTGCGCCATTGCCGCTTCGCGCATCACGCGAGGCGCGGGGCGGCGGCCGGTCCACCATTCGAACTGCGCCTGGGCCTGGGCGACCAGCATGTCGAGGCCGCCGATGATCCGGCAGCGCGCGCGTTCCGCGTCGGCGAGCAGGCGTGTGTACGGCGGGTTGTAGACCAGGTCGTAAACGGTGGCGCCGCTGTGAAACAGGTAACCATCCGGCAACGGCGAGGCGTCGCCGTGTGACCTGGTGCCGACCGGCGTCGCGTTGACGAGCAGATCCCATGACGCCGGATCTGGCGGCCATTCGGAGGTCGCCGCGCCCGTCAGCGCCGCGACCGCTTGCGCCTGGTCCCTCCGGCGGGCGGCGATGGTGACCTTCACGCCGGCCGACGCGAGCGCGACGGCAACCGATCGCGCGGCGCCGCCCGCGCCAAGAATCGTCGCACGCGTGCCGGGCAGCCGCATCGCCGATGCGAGCGGAGCCAGGAAACCGGTCACGTCGGTGTTGCAGCCAAGCCACCTGCCGTGTTCGCGGCGCAGCGTGTTGACGGACTGAATACGGCGGCTCACCGGATCGCATTCGTCGGCGCGCTCGAACGCGTCGACCTTGAACGGCGCCGTGACGCTCACGCCGGCGACGGCGGCGTCGCCCGCGAACGCTTCGAAGTCCGCGAAGTCGGACGCGGCAAGCGGGAGGTAGACCGCATCGTGATGCGCGGCGCGGAACGCCGCATTGTGCATGGCCGGTGACACCGAATGGGAGACGGGCCTGCCGAGGATGCCGTAGACCGTGGTGCGAGCGCCGATGCGCCGGAACCGGAATTCATCCTGCATCCGGCTCGCCGGCAGCTGGCCCGGCGCCGCGCCGTCGCCGGCGTAGGTCCAACAGGAACCCATCCACGACGCGAGCACGCGTGAGGCGAGGCCCGCCTCGCCCATGGCGATGAGCGACATCGGCACCCGCGTGTTCTTGCCGATGTCCCGGAGCGTCAGGCAATCGCGGAGGCGGTGCGCGGTGATCGCCAGCTTGACGACCTCGGCGCCGCTCGCCAGCATCGCCTGCGCCATCTCCTTCAAGTCATTCGGCACGCCGCTGAAATCGTGATGCGAGAGGATCACGCGCCGGCCGCCGGTGCTTTGCATCAAGTCGACGCACGGGCCGTTCCACTCGAGATCGACGTACTCGGCGCCGAGGGCAAGCGCCTCGCTCAGAATCAGACGGCGCTCCTCTTCGCTGCCCGCGAAGTGCCCGCCCTGGGACTTTGGCCGGCAGGTGATGATGACCGGTTTCTTGCGGCCGGCGAGCGCGGCCGCGGCGCTCGGATCCTTCACCGTATCCAGCCGCAGCTCGACCATATCGGCGTCACCCGCCTGGTCGCGGCGCGTACGCAGTTCGGCCATGGTGTCGGCCGTCACGGTCAGGCAGAGCTTGGCAGGTCGCATTCATCTTCCTGAGCAAAAAAAAACGCCTCTTCGTATCGAAGAGGCGCTTCGGTCGAGCGTCAGAGTGTGTGGTGGAACTACACGGACCGGTTAGCCTCTCCTGTAGGGCACCAATACCACCACGAACCCACACCATTCCCCGTCCGGCCACTATAACCGGTCGAAAACAGGGCGATGGCCACGGCTCGCGAGCGCATTTGAACGTCGAAAGGCTAACAGACCACTTGATGCGCCGTCAAACCCCGAATGCGAGCAAGGCTCGTATAATGGGTCTAAGTCAGCTTCTATCTGGCATTTGCATGCATTTACGAACGATTTTCTCCGCAGTCCTGGCGCTCGGTGTCCTCGCCGCCGCGCCGCTTGCTCAAACGACCTACTTGCCGCTGGACCAGGTCCGGCCGGGCATGATTGGCGTCGGCCGTACGGTGTTCTCCGGCACGACGCTCGAAGACTTCAAGGTCGAAGTGCTCGGCGTGATGCGCAATGTGATCGGGCCGAAGCGCAACCTGATCCTCGCGCGCCTCGAAGGCGGACCGCTCGCCAAGACCGGCGTGATCGCCGGCATGAGCGGCAGCCCGGTTTACGTCGACGGCAGGTTGATGGGCGCGGTCTCGTACTCGCTCGGCCAGTTCTCCACCGAACCGATCGCGGGCATCACGCCGATCGACGAGATGATCGACGCGACGATGCTGTCGGGAGCGGCGCGCGTCACGCGTCCGGTCGCGCTGTCGCTGCAGCCGACACCGCGCGAACTGCTCGATATCTGGGCGCGTGATCTCGGCCGATCGAGACCCTTCGTCGAGGATGCGTCGCAGGCGCTGGTGCTGTCCGGCGCATCGGACCTGAGCCGCATGGGCGCGATGCTGCGGCCGATCGCGGTGCCGATGATCGCGTCGGGGTTCGACGCGGCGGTGTTCGATTCAATTTCGTCGTCTTTTTCCGCCGCGGGCTTCGTGGCTCTTTCTTCTGGGCTATCCTCCGGGCCGGCTTCCGGGCCGGCGGGTCCGCAATCGCCAGGCGCCGGCATGTCGGCCGCCAACACCCGTCCGCTCCAGCCCGGTGATGCGGTCGGCGTTGGACTGCTGACCGGGGATTTCGAGCTCGGCGCGACCGGCACCGTGACGCACGTCGATGGCGATCGCGTCTATGCGTTCGGCCATCCGCTTTACAACCTGGGCCCGACGCAGTTTCCGATGACGCGCGCGGTGGTGCAGGTCGTCCTGCCCAGCCTGATGTCGTCGAGCAAGCTGGCGAGCTTCGGCGAGGTCGTCGGCATCGTGCAGCAGGATCGCGCCACTGCCATCGCCGGCCGCCTCGGGCCGGGGCCGTCGATGATTCCCGTGACGATCACGCTGAACTCGGATCGCGCGCCGTCGCGCACCTTCAATTTCGGCGTGGTGCGTGACTTCACGTTCACTCCGCTCCTCACCTATCTCTCCGTCGCCAACGTCCTGACCTCGTACGAGCGCGGCGCCGGCCCGGCGTCCTTTGCGATCCGCGGCAGCGCCTCGATTCGATCCGAAGGCGAGCTGTCGTTCGAAGACATTTTCAGCGGCGATCAACCTGCGGGCGGCGCGGCCGCCTACGTCGCCGGTCCGTTGACGGCGCTGCTGAAGAACTCCGGCGAGAACGTCGAGGTCGAAAAGATCGAGCTGACCATCGACGCCAGCGAGCAGCCGCGCAGCGCGCGCATCGAGCGCGTCTGGCTCGACACGACGCGGCCACGCTCGGGGCAGCACGCCATCGTCAACGTCGCGCTGCGATCGGCGCGCGGCCAGGAGATCGTGCGCCAGGTGCCGATCCAGATTCCGGCGAACCTGACCGGGGCGCTGCAGCTCACCGTGGCCGACGCCGTTCGCACCACCGCCGACGATCGCCGCGACAGCCGCGGCGCCGACATGCAGCGCGTCTCGCAGATGATGCGGTCCTTCAACCGCGCCCGCCGCAACAATCGCCTCTACGTTCGCCTGACGTCGTCCGATGCCGGCGCGATCGTCAACGGCGAGCCGATGGCCGGCCTGCCGCCGTCGGTCCTCGCGGTGATGGAAGCCGATCGCAACAGCGGCACCGTCGGATCGCTCCGCACGATGACGCGCGGCGAATGGGAGCTGGCGCTCGATTTCGCGGTGACCGGATCCCGTCAGCTGACCCTTTCCCTCGATCAACCCTGATGACCTCAACCGAATTGTGGAGGCGGCCCCTGCGCGGGGCGGCCTTGCTGATCGCGGCAATCGTCGCGACGGCTGCAGTCTCCGCTGCGCCAGGGTTCTGGCAGGCGGCGACGCAGGCGGATTTCCTGCGCGGCGAAGTCGATCAGCTGTCGATCGACGAGCACGGCCGCCTGACGCTCGGGCCGGAGCTGACGAAAGTTCACGACGCCGCTGCCCCGTTCGTCTGGACGATCGCGGCCGGCGCCGACGGCGCGTGGTTTCTCGGCACCGGCAACGACGGCAAGGTGATCAAGGTCGACAAGAACGGCCAGGGCTCGCTGTTTTACGACAGCACCGAAATGGAAGTGCACGCTCTCGCGCCCGCGCCGAATGGCGGGCTCTACGTGGGCACCTCACCGGATGGCCGCATCTATCGCGTCGATGCGAAGGGACAAGCGACGACGTTCTTCGATCCCGATGACAAGTACATCTGGTCGCTGATCGTCGACCGCGACGGCAACGTGTTCGCAGGCACCGGTGACAAGGGCACGGTCTACAAGATCACGCCCGACGGCAGGGGCGCCAGGTTCTTCGCGTCGAAGAGCGCGCACGCGGTATCGCTGGCGTTCGACCACAATCGGCAGCTGCTGGTCGGCACCGGCGCTCCTGGCCGCGTCTTCCGTGTCGATGCGGGCGGCAGGGGTTTCCTGCTGCTCGACACCACCTACCAGGAAATCCACGCGATTCGCGTCGACCCCAAGGGTGTGATCTACGCGGCGGCGCAGAGCGGCCGCCCGCAGGGCGGCGGTGACTCGCTCACCGAGGCGACCCCGCCGCCGGTGACGCCGTCGATCCCGAACGTCTCGACCGAGATCACCTCGATCACCGTTGTTGACGTCGGCGGCGCGCAATCGAGCGGCGGCGCCTCGTCCGGCGCCCGCAGCACCATCACCGGCGCGGTGTATCGCGTGCAGCCCGATGGGCTTTGGGACGAGCTGTGGACCTCCAGGGAAGATGCGCCGTATGACGTCGCGATCGAACCCGATGGCGCGGTGCTGGTCGCGACCGGCACGAAGGGCAAGCTGTTTCGATTGAGCGGCGATCCCGTCAGCGCGGTGCTCGTGACACGCGTGCCGGCGCAACAGGCCACGATGATCGCGCGGGCCGGCGAGCGCACGTTCCTCGCCACCGCGAATCCAGGACTGCTGATGTCGGTGTCGACGGCGCGCGCCTCGCGCGGCACCTACGAGTCGGACGTGAAGGACGCGCGCCTGGTGTCAACGTGGGGCGTGGTGGCATGGCGGGCGGCCGCGCCCGCCGGCAGCAAGGTCGAGGTCTTCACCCGCTCCGGCAACACCCGGACGCCGGACGATGGGTGGAGCGAATGGAGCGCGGCCTACGCGAACGCCGCAGGGTCGCAGATCACCAGCCCCAAAGCCCGCTACCTGCAGTGGCGCGCGGTGTTGTCCGGCACCGCGACGGCGGCGCCGGTGCTGACGTCCCTGTCGTCGGCCTACCTGCCCCGCAACATCCGGCCGCAGGTGGCGTCGATCACCATTCACCCGCCCGGCGTGGTGTTCCAGAAGCCGTTCTCGAGCGGCGAGGCCGAGATCGCGGGCCTCGATGAGGATGCGCAGGACAAGCGCGCCTCGGCGAACAATCCCCTCGGCGGCGGCGCGCCGCCGCTTGGCCGGAGAATTTTTCAGCGCGGCCTGCAGACCTTCGCCTGGAAGGCCGAGGACGACAACAACGACGAGTTGAGCTACGACGTGTTCTACCGGCGCGAGGGCGACACGACGTGGCGGACGCTGAAGTCGGACCTGCGCGACACCCTGCTGGTGTGGGACACCAGCTCGGTGCCGAACGGCACCTATGTGTTGAAGGTGCTGGCGTCCGATCGCAAATCGAATCCGGCGGAGAGCGCGCTTGCCGGCGAGCTTGAAAGCAGCAGCTTCGACATCGACAACGTCGCGCCAACCGTGCAGATCGGATCGCTGCGCAAGGACGGCACCAGGTTCGTCGTGCCCGCCGAGGTCCGCGATACCGATTCAGCGGTACTGAAGGTCGAGTACTCGCTCGACGCGCAGCGCTGGCAGCCGGCGTTCCCGCGCGACGGCATCCTCGACGGCCGGCTGGAAGTGTTCGAGATCCGGCTCGATGCGGACGCGCAGGGGCGCACCCTCGTGATTCGCGCGACGGATGCGCTTGGAAATGTCGGGACCGGACAGGTTCGAATCCAGTAGTTGAAAGTCTAAAGTTTACAGTTTAAAGGCCGCCGGCCGCGGCGGCAGCGAGCGCCGCAGCTTCGGGCCCGATCGGCTTCAGCAACGGCGCCGCCTGCGGCTTCGGCTCACCGGCCGCGTGCGGAGGCATCGGCAGCGGCGCGATCGGGGCGGGCGTCGTTCGCAGCCGCAGCGCCTGCCGCAACGACTCCATCGTCTCGTCGTGACGGCCCTTCACGGTGGTATTCGTGACCAGCCACACCATGCTCACCGCCACCGCGTCGCCGCGCGCCGTCGCCGGCGCGAACTTCATGCGGTAGGCCTCGTTGAGCATCGCGTTGACGCCCTGCCGGTCGGCCGGCTCGTTGATCATCTCGACGCCCTGCACGCGGCCTTCGCGCGACACCACGGCCGACAGCGCGTACTCGGCGTCTTCTCCGGACATCTCGATCGCGGCATCGGTGGCGGCGCGCGGCGCCATCATTTCGTAGTTGAGCCGCAGCGGGTTGTCGTTCGAGCCCGGGCTCGCGAGCACGGCGATGACGCGCGCCATCGAGTTCGGCCGCTCCTGGTTCGCGGCGTGCAGCACGCTCGCCGAGCCGATCACGCAGATCGCCGTGGCCGCCGAGGCGCCAAGGCCGGCCCACACCAGGTGCATGTCCTGGAACCAATCGGTGACTTGCGCGCGGATCGAAAACGATTCTTCGACCTTCAGCCGCTCGACGACGTTCGACGAAATGCGCAGCGGCTCGACGGACTGATGTTCGGTCACGACCGCGGAGAACTCACGCAACCTGGCGCCGAGCTCCGCCAGCTCGCCGGCGGCCATGTTGCAGGCGCCGCATTGACCGAGGTGCTCCTGGATCGCGACGCGATCGTCGATCGAGAGCTCGCCGTCGTGAAACGACTCGAGACGTTCGCGCACGTCGCGGCAGGCGTAAAGACCCATCATGGCCGGACCTCCCTCAATTCGTCACGCAACGTTTGCCGCGCGCGCGTCAGCCGCGACTTCACGGTGCCGATAGCCACGCCGAGGGAGTCTGCGATTTCTTCGTAACTCAAGCCGTCGACCTCGCGGAGCACGATCACCGTGCGCTGGTCGAACGGCAGGTGGTTGAGCGCCGACCACAGGCGCTGGGCCAGCTCCTTGCGCGCATAGGCACGATCGGGAGCGGTGTGATCGCCGGGCTGGCGCAGGTCGCCGTGGGCGGCGACGTGCTGATCGAGGGATACCTGGTCGGCCTTGTGACGCCGCCTCCACCATCGCTGGCGGTTGCGGGCCTGGTTAATGCAAATCCGGTAGATCCAGGTCTTCAGCGCCGACTGGCCGCGGAACTTGTGGATGGTGCGGAAAACGCTGAAAAAGACTTCCTGGGAAAGGTCGAGGGCCTCGTCGCGGTCGCCCAGGAGGTGCAGGGCGAGCTGGTAAACCATGCGTTCGTGGCCGGAAACGAGCTCGGAGCAGGCCGTGGGCTCACCCGCCGCGCAGCGCTCGATTAAAGCCGCTTCGCGGTTACCGACCTCTACCCATCCGAGTGCGCCGGCGTCTTTCATGACGGTGTTGGCGACGGTTCGAGCGCCCATGGCCAGTGTACCAACATTAGAAACCGGCCGCGGCGGAAAGTTCCCTGTTACGATTCTGACGTGCGGCGCAGCATCCTAGCCGTCGTTGTTGTCGCCATCGCCGGCGTTGCCGGCGCCCTGGCTTTCGGGGCCCTGGCCAACGAGCGTGACTTCGACCGTCTGATCGCCGAAGGTGACGCCGCGGTCGTGGCCGAGCGGCCGTTCCAAGCACTCGAGGCCTACACCGGCGCCATCACTCTCAGGCCCGATTCCATGCTCGCGCACTTCAAGCGCGGTTCCGTCTACCAGACCCAGAACGAGCTGGAAGCGGCCCTGCGGGATTTCCGGAGCGCCGCTGACATCGATCCGAGCTCGCTCCGCGCGCTCGAGTCGATTGGCGACGCGAACGTCGCGCTCGGCCGGCACGCTCGGGCCATCGAGCGCTACGAGGCGTTCAGAGCGCTCGACGACCGCCATCCGCGCGTGCTCTACAAGCTTGGGCTGGCCCGGTATCGTACCGGGCGCGGCAAGGAAGCCATTCCGATCCTGCAACAGGCACTCTCGATCGATCCGGCCATGGGCGAAGCGCATTACGTGCTTGGCCTCGTCCAGCGCGATCTCGATCAAATGCCGGCCGCGCGCAAGTCGCTCGAAGAGGCGGCGCGCCGCTCCCCCGCCAGCCAGACCTCGGCGCGCGAAGCGCTTGCCAACGTGTATCTGCTGGACGGCGATTACGGCCGCGCCATCAACGAGCTCGAGGCCCTCGCGGCGCTCGAACCGACGCGTTCCGATCGCGTCGTCGCCGTCGGTCTGGCGCAGGCGCGCGCCGGGCGCGAGGATGCCGCGGTGATCACGCTTGGCCGCGCCGTTGAGCGATTCCCCGACGCCCCGCAGGTCTACGCCGCACTCGGGCATGTGTGGCTGGCCGAGGCCGAGCGCCGCGGCGATCGCGTCGCGCTGAACAAGGCGCTCGAAGCCTTGCAGCAGGCGGCCGGCCGATCAGATACGACCAGCGATACCTATGCGGAATTGGGACGCGCCTGGATGCTCGCCGGCGATCGCCAGGCGGCGGAGCGCGCATTGCGCCAGGCGGTCGCGAAATTGCCGGTGCCCCCGGACGCGTATCTCCAGCTCGCCGACGTCACGGGTCGTGATGGACGGATCCAGGACGCACGCGATGCGCTGCTGAAGTACGCGACGCTGATCGGGGATGAGAAGCCGCTGGCCACGGTCGCCACGCAAATCGCGGACTACTCGGTGCGGCTCGGCGAGCCCGCGCTCGCGGTCCGCTGGTTCGACCGCGCGATTGACGAAGCCGGTCCAAGCGCCGCGCTGCAGGTGAGGCTCGCCGAAGCGGCGTATCGCGCGGGCGACGTCGCCCGCGCTCATCAGGTCGTCGACGAAGGGCTGGCCTCAGAGCCCGGCAACCGTCCGCTTCAGCAACTCAAGCGCCGGCTTCCCCGCTAAGCAGGTTCACTTGGTCCGGCGGGGATCGAGCCTGTCCCTGAGACCGTCGCCGAGGAAGTTGAAGCCGAGCACGACGATCGCAAGAAACAATCCCGGAAAGATCGTGAGGTGCGGCGCATCGAGCAGGTGCACGCGGCCGCCATTGATCATCGTCCCCCAGCTCGGCGTCGGCGGTTGAACGCCGAGACCCAGGAAACTCAGCGCGGCCTCGGACAGAATCGCGCCGGCCATCCCCAGCGTGGCCTGAACCAGCAGCGGCGGCAAGGCTGTCGGCAGCACGTGTCTCACCAACACTCGCGCGGTGCCGGCACCAAGCGCCTTCGCCGCGGTGACATATTCGAATTCGCGCGCGCGCAACACTTGCCCACGAACCAGCCGCGCGTAACCCACCCAGCCGATCACGGCAAGGGCCAGGACGACGTTCACCAGGCTGGGGCCAAGCACGGCCACGAGCGCAATCGCGAGCAGCATGCCGGGAAACGCCATCAGCACGTCCATGAAGCGGCCGATCAGCTGATCGACGCGTCCCCCGTAGTAGCCGGACACGCCGCCGATCGCCATGCCGGCGATCGAGGACACGCCGACGACGATGACGCCGACCAGTAGCGACACACGCGCGCCCAGCAGCACGCGCGCGAGGATGTCGCGGCCCAGCTCGTCGAGGCCGAACCAGTGTTGCCACGTCGGCCCCTGCAGCCGGTTCGGCAAATCCTGCGTGGCCGCGTCCCAGGGCAGCAACCACGGCGCGGTCAGCGCGCCGATGAAGACGATGGCGACGATGACCAATCCCGCGCGCGCCTGCCCTGAGCGAAGTCGAAGGGTCATTCGAGCCTGATCCGCGGATCCAGGACGCCGTACAACAAATCGGTGACGAGGTTGACGCTGACGTAGGTGACGGCGATCAACAGGATGCAGCCCTGCACCATCGGGTAATCGCGGAAGCCGATCGATTGAATCAGCAGCCGCCCGATGCCCGGCCACGCGAAGATCGTCTCCGTGATCACCGCGCCGGTGAGGACCGCGCCAAACTGCAGCGCGATAATCGTCAGCAGCGGCACCATGCTGTTCCTGAGCGCGTGGACGGTGATCGAGGCGGCATGCGACACACCACGTGCACGCGCGGCGCGCACGTACAACTCACCAAGCTCATCGAGCAGGCTGGCCCGAGTCATTCGCGCGAGAATCGCCGCCAGCGCAAGGCCAAGTGAGATCGCCGGCAAGACCAGGTGCGCGAGAGTGCCGCGTCCGGAGACCGGCAGCCAGCCGAGCTCCACCGCGAAGACGATCGCCAGCAGCGGCCCCAGCCAGAAATTCGGAATCGAGACGCCCGCCAGCGCGAAGGTCATGGCGCTGTAGTCGATGGCGGTGCCACGCCACACCGCGGCGACGACACCCAGCGGAATGGCGATCAGGATCGCCACGAACATCGCCGCCACGGCCAGCTCGGCCGTCGCGGGAAGTCTTTCGACAATCATCGTCGTCACCGGCTGGCCGGTGCGAAACGAGACGCCGAGATCGCCGGTCACCGCGTGACGGAGAAAGGTGGCGTACTGCGTGAGCAGCGGTTGATCGAGGCCGAGCGTCGTGCGCAGCTCGGCCACGTCCTGGGGCGAGGCGCCGTCGCCCATCATCGCCTGCGCCGGATCGCCGGGCACGAGATGGATCAGCGAGAACACCAGCGTGGCGACGCCGAGCAGTACCGGAACGGCCAGCAACACGCGGCGAACGAAATAGCGCAGCACTCGCGCTCATTCTAATGCGCGGCTCGTTCTCGCGACGGTGTCGAGGCCCAACCTCGTGGTCAATTTTCGCAATCCCTGTCGAGAGACGCCAAGCTCGCGGGCGGCGACGATCGCCCGCCCGCCCGATCGCGCCAGCGCCGCCCGCACGTAGCGTTCTTCGAACTCCCGGCGCGCGTCGGCCAGCGTCGTCCGGCTCGTCACCGCCGTTGCGCGCGTGATGTGACCCGGCAGGACGTCCGGGCCGATGACACCGCGCTGACGTCCGGACACCATGACCGAGGCGAGCACGTTCTGCAGCTCGCGCACGTTGCCGGGCCAGTCGTATGCGCCGAGCATCGACAGCGCCGACGGCGACAACACCGCGCGGCTGCCGGTCCGCTTTGACAGGGCCGACCAGATATGACGAACGAGCATCGGCAGATCGTCGAGCCGTTCGCGAAGCGGCGGAATGCTGATGCGCAAGACATCCAGGCGATAGCGGAGATCGTTCCGGAAGCGGCCCGCACTCACCTCCCCGCTCAGCAGACGATTGGTCGCGGCGACGATCCGCGCGTCGACCTTGCGCGTCCCCGATTCGCCAAGCCTGCGGACCTCACCCTCCTGGAGCGTGCGCAGCAGCTTCGCCTGAATACGCGGGCTCAACTCGGCGACCTCGTCGAGAAACAGCGTCCCGCCCTGGCATTCTTCGAACATGCCGATGCGCTCGGCGACGGCGCCGGTAAAGGCGCCGCGGGTATGCCCGAACAGCTCGGCCTCGACCAGTTCGTCGGTGATGGCCGCGCAGTTCAAGGCGCAGAAGCGGCGGCCACGGCGGATGCCCGACGCGTGCACGGCCCGCGCGACGAGCTCCTTGCCGACGCCGCTCTCGCCTTCGATCAAGACCGGAAAGGGCGACGCCGCGGCCTTGATCACCGCCTGGCGAACGGCCTCCATCGCTCCGCTCCCGCCCACGAGATCCGGAATCACGCCGGCGGCCGCGTCCGGCGCTCGCATGCGCTCGCGGACTTCGTGAACCGCGGGCGCGGCGGCGGTGGCGGCCAGACCAAGGATGCTCGCCACATCCTGCGGGAGCAGCGGCACCCCCATCGACCAGTGACACCACAGCGCGCCGACGACGCTCGCGCCGTAGCGGATGGGCCACGCCGACTCCTCCGACTGCCCTCGCGCCGACGAGGGCACGACCAGACCGGTATCGAGGACCCGTGACGCAATCTCCAGGTGCGACAGCGATGGCGCAAACGCGCCGGCGTGCGCGATTGCGTGGGGACGATTGCGATCGGCGATGACGAACGCCACGGCGGTGGCGCCAAGCGAATGATTCAGGCTGTTGGCCACGCGCGACAGCGCCGTCGATGGCTCCTCGATCTCCTGGCAGGTGCGAAGGATCTCGAGGAACGACTCGACCATGGCTGGCTCGGTCCTGGGTTCTGAAGCCTGCTGGCTGATTCGCGCGCGAAGCGCGACCGCCTCGCCGGTCTCAATCGGCGCCAGCGTCGCCCGTGCCTCGAACAACCGCCGCTGCCCGATCAGCGATCGTGCCAGCGCGCAGCGGGCCGGCGACTGCTCAGTAGAATCCGACAGCAGGATGCTCCATCGCGCCGCCGCTTCCGCATCCACGAACTTGCCGCCCTCGATCAACGCGTCGGCACGTACGACCAATGATTGCGGCGACTCCGGGCTGTCGGACGGCGCGCTCTCGTGCACCTGCATCGGCGCCGACACCAGCCGCGGCCGCCACAACGCACTGGTCACGCCGCGGACCACGAGATGCGGCCGGGCGTCCTTGGTGGCGAGCTTGAAGAGCGCCAGCGTCGCGTCCGGGGACAATCGAGCGTCCGTGGCGAAGACCACGATGGCGCGCTCCTTGAGCCAGGACGGCCATCGCCATCGCGCTTGCGACAGCACCGCGCCGAACGCATCCGCGGCCATCGGCACGAAACCGGCCAGTCTCGCTTCACGAGCGAGCACCCGCAGCGTGAACGTCCAGCGCTCCGCCGACAACTCCACCAGATCGAGCGCGCGCGGCCGGCCATCGCGCGCGTCGGCCAGTGCGGCGCGAAACGCCTCCAGCGTGTCCGCGGTGTGGTCGTGTTTCTCGCCGGCCGGCCGCTCCCATACTTCGATTCGCGACAAGCCGCGCCGATCGAAGTCGATCAGCCAGGATCGTCCGCGCTCGCTGAACAGCGGCGGCGGCGACGCGCGCTGGCGGCGGACGTGCCACCTGATCGCGGCTCCGGTGGCGAGATCGAGCGCGCGGCCGCCCGCGACGAGATAGCGATCGAGCATCAACATGCGGCCGACCACTGCAAACGAAAGGCCCTGCGCGAATCGGCGCATCGCCGCCTGATCCGGCGTGTGGCGCGCCCGAGGCTCGCAATTTCTTCGTATAGAATGCTCGACGGATGCTGCGTTTTTTGACGTCCGGTGAATCCCACGGACAAGGACTCGTCACGATCCTCGAAGGGCTCCCCGCGGGCTTACCGATCGATTTCGAAGCCGTCACGCTGGAGTTGCGGCGTCGCCAGGGCGGCTACGGCCGCGGCCGGCGCATGGCGATCGAATCGGATCGCGCGGAGTTCTTGTCGGGCGTGCGCCGCGGCAAGACGACCGGCGCCCCGGTCGCGCTGCTGGTGCGCAACAAGGACTGGGAGAACTGGCAGAACACGATGCATGTCGAGGCGCAGGCCCCGGCCGGATCGACCGGCGCCAACCGCGCCCCGGTCGTGCGGCCGCGCCCCGGTCATGCGGATCTCGCGGGCGCACTCAAATACGATCACGACGACATCCGCGACGTCCTCGAGCGCGCCAGCGCGCGCGAGACGGCGGCGCGGGTCGCGGCGGGCGCCGTGGCCCGCCAGTTGCTGCTGGCCGTGGGATGCGACATCACCAGCCACATCACCGGCATCGGCGCCGTCGTCTCGGCCGGCGCCGCGGTTTCGTTCGATGCGGCACGGGCGCTCGCCGCTGAAGCGCCGCTCCGCTGTGTCGACACGGCCGTCGAAAAGCAGATGATGGCCGCGATTGATGCCGCCAAGGACGCCGGCGACACCCTCGGCGGCTCGTTCGAGGTCATTGCCCGGAACGTGCCGCTCGGCCTTGGCAGTTACGTCCAGTGGGATCGCAAGCTGGATGGCCGGCTCGCCCAGGCGGTGATGTCGATTCCCGCGATCAAGGCCGTCTCGATCGGCGACGGCGTCGACGGCGCCCGCCGGCCCGGCTCGCAAGTGCACGATGAGATCGTCGCGGATCCCAAAGCGGCGATGGGCCAGCCGGTGATCGTCCGCCCGACCAATCGTGCCGGCGGCCTCGAAGGCGGTGTCACCAACGGCGAGGAGTTGCGCGTCACCGCCTACATGAAGCCGATCTCAACGTTGATGAAGCCGCTGCGATCGGTCGACTTGACCACGCTCGAAGAAGCGCCGGCGGCCATCGAGCGCAGCGACACCTGCGCGGTTCCGGCTGCCGCGGTGGTTGCCGAGGCCATGGTCGCGCTCGTGCTCGCCGATGCGTTGCTCGAGCGATTCGGCGGCGACTCGATGGTCGAGCTTCGCGCCCGCGTCACCGCTACCGGGTCGCGCATCCGCGGCCGGGTCTCGCGCCGCCCCGCCACCGCTCCGGCCTGACCCGTGCTGCGTCCCATCCTGCGACTCGGGGACTCGATCCTGAGCGAGCCGGCGCGCGCCGTCGAACACATCACGCCGGAGATTGAAACGCTGATCGACGACATGATCGAAACCATGTACGCCGCACCCGGCATCGGACTGGCGGCGCCGCAAGTGGGCGTCTCGTTGAAGATTTTCGTGATCGATCTGTCGCTGGGCAAAGATCCGACCGCGCTGCATACGATGTGCAACCCCGAATTCATCGAGCGTGAGGGCATGCAACTGGAGGAAGAGGGCTGCCTGAGCATTCCCGGCTTCACCGCCACCGTCGCCCGGCCCAAGCGCGTGATCGTCGAAGGTCTCAATCGACACGGCGAGAAGTATCGACTCGAAGGCACGGCCCTGATGGCGCGCGCCCTGCAACACGAGGTCGACCACCTGAATTCCTGCCTGTTCGTCGATCGGTTGCGCGGCATCTCGCGCGATCTGATCCTCCGTAAAATCAAGAAGCTGTCGAAAGCCGGCAAGTGGTGAGGCGCTGATGCCGCTGCGTGTCGTCTTCTTCGGCACACCGGCTTTCGCGGTGCCGACGCTCGAGCACCTCGTAAATTCGCCGCACCAGGTGGTTGGCGTGATTACGCAGCCCGACAAGCCGCGCGGCCGCGGGCAGCAGATCACGGATGGCCCGGTGAAGTCGCTGGCCACGTCGTTGCGGCTGCCGGTGCTGCAGCCGGTCAGGCTGGCCCGCGACCAGTTCGAGGTGCCGTTTGCGCCGCTCCAGGCCGACATCGGCGTGGTCGCCGCCTACGGCAAGATCCTTCCCGACTGGCTGCTCGCCACGCCCCGTTTCGGCCTGATCAACGTGCACGCCTCGCTGCTGCCGCGGTATCGCGGCGCATCGCCCGTCCATCGCGCCGTGATCAACGGCGATCCCGAAACCGGCGTCACGATCATGCGCGTCGTCAAGCAGCTCGATGCCGGCCCGATGCTGCGGTCGGCGCGCATTCCCATCGGCACCGACGACACGACGACCATTGTCGAAGCGAGGCTGGCGATTCGCGGTGCGGAGCTGCTCGTGGAGGCACTGGCGACGATCGAGGCCGGCACCGCGCGCGAGACGCCGCAGGACGGATCGCTCGTCACCCACGCGCCGAAGCTGGCCAAGGCGGAAGGGCTCGTCGACTGGACGCTGCCGGCGCCGCAGATTCACAACCTGGTTCGCGGCTTGTGGCCCTGGCCGCACGCCTATACCTACCTCGGTCAAACGCGGTACATCCTTCACCGCTCGCGCCTGTCAACTCGGCCGACGCTGAACGAGCCTCCAGGAACGATCGTTCACGCCACGGCGATCGATGGTCTGCACGTGGTGTGCGGCGATCGCACCACGCTCGAGCTCGTCGATCTGCAACTCGAAGGCAAACGGGTGATGAGCGCCCGGGCCACGATGGCCGCGAAGACCCTCGTGGACGGCGCCCGCTTCTCGCAGCCATGATCGCGCCCGCGAGGCGTGCGGCGGTCGACGCGCTCGCCGTGATCGATGCCGGCGATCTCGACATGGGCAGCGCCATCGCGCGCGCGCGCGCCGGCCTCACCGACGAGCGCGACCGCGCCTTGCTGCTCGAGCTCGTCACCGGCACCTTGCGGATGCAGGCGGCCCTCGACTATCAGCTGTCCCGGCGCGTCAAGCGCCCCCTCGAGAAACTGGATGCCGCCGTCCTGCGCGTGCTCAGGATGAGCGCCTTTCAGCTGGTCTACCTGTCGCGGCAGCCGGCATCGGCGGTCATCAACGACGCGGTGGAACTGACGCGCCGGTCCGGCAAGACGAGCGCCGCGGGTCTCACCAACGCGGTGTTGCGTTCGCTGGCGCGGGAGCGGGAGGCGCTGTCGTGGCCGTCGCGCGCGAATCTGCTCGAACATCTCTCGGTCGTGCATTCGCATCCCGGCTGGCTCGTCGAACGCTGGCTTGGCAGGTACGGTGAGGCGTCGACCGAAGCGTGGCTGGCGTTCAACAACCAGCCGGCGGCGATGTGCCTTGCGGTCAACCGTCACCTGACAACCCGTGAAGCGGCCGCGCGAGAGCTTGCCGATGCCGGCGTCGTGACGACGCCAACCGAGCGTGCCGCGCATGGCCTCCGCGTGATCGAGGGACGTGCGCTCAGCACCGCCGCATTCGTCGAGGGCCGGGTGATCGTGCAGGACGAAGCCTCGCAACTGATCGCCGAGCTGGTGTCGCCGCCTGCCGGCGCAGTCGCGCTCGATCTCTGCGCGTCTCCCGGAGGCAAGACGCTGGCAATCAGTGCCGCGGTTGGCGCGGGCGGGGTCGTGATTGCTTCGGATGTTCGCGCTCCGCGCGTGCGGCTGCTGGCGAGCACGCTGGGGCGATGCCGCGTGCCGAACGCGAAGGTGGTGCACGTTCCGGCGGAGGGACCGCTGCCCTTCACGCCGGACATATTCGACTTCATCCTCATCGATGCGCCGTGCTCCGGCCTCGGCACGGTTCGACGCGATCCCGACATCCGCTGGCGGCGGTCGCCGGACGACCTGCCGCGCTTCGCCGCCGCGCAGCACGAGCTGCTGTCGCGCGCTGCCGGCCTCGTCAAGCCCGGGGGCCGGTTGCTCTACTCGACGTGCTCGAGCGAGCCCGAAGAGAACGAGGATGTGGTCGCCGCGTTCCTCGGCGTCCGCGCCGATTTCTCGCAAGAGCGCACGCATCAAACCCTGCCGTTTCGCGACGGCCTCGAGGCGTTCTACGGCTCAGTCCTTCGTAGAACGTCAGTAGAACGCACGTAGAACCTGCGTAGAACGCTGTAGTACCATTGCTCTGTTGGCAACAGCCCTCAAGACCCGCGTCTGGAGCTACGGCAAGATCCTCGTGCTCGCAGGCGCCCTCGCGGTCACATTTTTCGTGTTTGCCGGGATCGCGATGCGCGTCGCCGTTCGTGCCCGCCAGGTCAGCGTTCCCGATCTGGTCGGCAAGTCGCTCGCCGACGCCACTAACCTCGCCTCCACGCTCGATCTGCAGCTGCGCATTGACGAAGCGCGCCGCCCCGACGCCAAAGTGCCGGTGGGTTTCGTGATCGGACAGGATCCGGCGTCAGGATCGACGGTGCGGCGGCAGCGCAGCGTCCGCGTCTGGGTCAGCGCCGGCGCGCGCATCGCGCGCGCACCGAGCCTGCTGGGTGAAACGCAGCGGTCCGCCGAGATTCGTGTCGCTCAGGACGGCCTGATGATTGGCACCGTCTCCGAAATCCGATCGGGGCTGTATCCGCCCGACGTCGTGATCGCGCAGGATCCGCCGCCGGCGACGCAGACCGCGGAGGTTCGCCTGCTGGTCAATCGCGGTGAGGACCGCGCCACCTACATCATGCCCGACCTGATCGGCACCAACGGCGATCGCGCCGCTGACCTGATGCGCGTGCGCGGCTTCCGTGTCTCGATCACCGCGCAATCCGCGGCGTCGGCGATTCCGCCGGGCGTGGTCGTGCGGCAGACACCGGCCGGCGGTTACCAGGTGCATCCCGGCGACGCGATCTCTCTCGAGGTGAGCCGGTGACCCTTCGACCGGGCTCAGGGCAGGTGATCCGCCTCGCCCCGTCGGTTCTCGCCGCTGATTTCGCGAATCTTGGCGCCGAGATCGCGGCGGCCACCCGCGGCGGCGCCGACCAGGTGCATGTCGATGTGATGGACGGCCACTTCGTGCCCAACATCTCGATTGGCGTGCCGGTCGTGAAGTCGTTGAAGAAGGCGACCAGCCTGCCGCTCGATGTGCACCTGATGATCGAGGACCCCGATCGCTACCTCGAGGCGTTCATCGACGCGGGCGCGAACATGGTCTCGGTGCACGTCGAAGTGCTGCCCCACCTGCATCGCACCATCAGCCAGATCAAGAAACTCGGCGCCAAGGCCGGCGTGGTGCTGAATCCGTCGACACCGGTCGCCGCCATCGAAGAGATCGCCGCCGACGTCGATTTCGTGCTGGTGATGTCCGTCAATCCCGGGTTCGGCGGACAGGTGTTCATTCCGCACACCCTCAAGAAGATCGCGAGCGTCCGCGCGCTGCTCGATCGCGCGGGCAACCGCGCGCCGATCGAGGTGGATGGCGGCATCGACCTCACCACCGTCGAAAGCGTCGTCAAGGCCGGGGCCGAATGGCTCGTCGCCGGCCAGGCGATCTTCGGGAGCGGCGACGCCGAGAAGGCGGCAAAGGCGATCAAGGACAAGGCCATCGCGGCCGCGAAGGGATGAGCTCCTCCCTGGTGCGGGTGCGCTACGCTGAAACGGACAAGATGGGTGTCGTTTACCACTCGAACTACCTGATCTGGTTCGAGATTGGCCGGACCGACTGGTTGAGGGAGACCGGCTGCACGTATCGCGACCTGGAAGCCGACGGCATCCAGCTGCCGGTGATCGAGGCGCACTGCGAATACCGGCAGGGCGCGCGCTACGACGATGAGGTCGAGATTCTCACGCAGGCGAAGAAGCTGTCGCCGGTGCGGGTGCAATTTGATTACGAAGCGATCCGGCGCGCCGACGGCGCCCGGCTCGCCACGGGCCACACGGTGCACGCGTCCGTCGATCGCGACGGCCGTCCGGTGCGGATGCCCGACCGCGTAAAGGATTTGTTCGCGTGAATGCATTAGTGACGGGGGGCGCCGGATTTATCGGGTCCCACTTGAGCGAGCGATTGCTCGACCAGGGCGCGCGGGTGCGCGCCATCGACGCGTTCACGGATTTCTATCCAAGGCCGTTGAAGGAGCGCAATCTCGCCAACCTGCGCGGCCGCGAGCGCTACGAGTTCATCGAGGGCGATCTCCGCGCTCTCGATCTGCCGACACACCTTGACGGCATCACGCACGTCTTTCATCTCGCGGCGCAGGCCGGCGTGCGCCGCAGCTGGGGCTCCGAGTTCGGCGTCTACACCGGCCTCAACGTCGATGCCACGCAGCGGCTGCTCGAAGCCTGCGTGAAGAAGCCGATCGAGCGCCTCGTTTACGCGTCGAGCTCGTCGGTTTATGGCGACGATGTGGCGATTCCGATGGTGGAGACGGCGCTGCCGCAGCCGGTGTCGCCGTACGGCGTGACCAAGCTCGCCGCCGAACAGCTCTGCCACCTCTATCACGTGAACTTCGGCGTGCCCTGCGTGTCGCTGCGCTACTTCACCGTGTACGGCCCGCGGCAGCGTCCGGACATGGGTTTCAACCGCTTTTTTACGGCGATTCTGCAGGGCA
>JAYWEJ010000314.1:0-2917 GCA_043779345.1 Acidimicrobiia bacterium
CCGGCGCCCATGATCGGCGCGTCGGCTTCCGTCAGGCCCCTGCCCAGGATCGGCGCGATGCCGAACGCGCTGAAACATTCGCTGGTGATGAAGGTCGTCGTGGTTTGCACCGGGGTGTCGTTGGCGAGCACGGGCAGGCCCAGCCCGCCGATGTACGCGCAGAAATGATCGAGCGGCCCATCACGCAGCTCGGCGACCGCAGACATCGGCGTGGTGCGGTTCAAGCCCCGCGAATTGATCGGCACGATCGCCATCAGCCGATCCGGGTCGGCGATCGGCAGCCGTTTCAGGACGAGGGCGTTCAGCATCGTGAACATCGCGGTGTTGGCGCCGATGCCCAGGGCCAGCGTCAGGATCGCCGTGGCAGCGAAGCCCGGGGCGCGGCGCATGTGGCGCCAGGCGTACTTGACGTCCTGAATCAGTGTGTCCATCACGACACCCGTTCGAACGTCCCTGACCTGCTCCTTGATCGGCTCGATGCGATTCAGCTCGATCATCGCGCGGCGGCGGCCTTCGCGGGGCTCGACACCCTTGGCGATCTTTTCATCGATCAGCAGATCGAGCATCGCCGTCAGCTCGTCATCGAGGTCGCGCTCGACGCGATCGCGATGCCGCAGGTTGCGCCACAAGCTCGCGAGCCGGCGCCGCATCGCTAGCTCTCCAGCGCGTGACCGATCGCCATCGAGACGCGCTGCCACTGCGCGGTCTCGTCGCCCAGCCGGCGGCGGCCGCTCCTGGTGAGCGAATAGAACTTGGCGCGGCGGTTGTTCTCCGACGGCTGCCACGACGAGGAGAGGGCCCCGGCTTCTTCGAGGCGATGGAGGGCGGGGAAGAGCGAT
This sequence comes from Acidimicrobiia bacterium, assembly GCA_043779345.1. GTDB lineage: Bacteria > Acidobacteriota > Vicinamibacteria > Vicinamibacterales > UBA2999 > 12-FULL-67-14b. The sequence continues at coordinate 840 of JAYWEJ010000314.1, forward strand.
CCCGGCTGGACCGAAAAGGTGCCCCTGGTGATCTGCTCGATGCGGCGCGACACGCCGAGGCCGTGCAGCTCGCCGGCGCTGAGCGCCTTGAGGATCAAGAGGTCAAGGGTGCCTTGCAGGACGGTGGCGCGCGATTCGGCCATGGCTCTCCTATAGCGATTCGATAGGAGTGTGCCCGAGCCGCCCCTTGACAGTCAAGATGTTATTTTTATAACGTCTGATCCGTTATGAAAGTAACGGTTACTAACGCCTTACATGCCGGGCTGTCGCGCCGCGAGCGCCAGATTATGGACCTCCTCTACCAGCTTGGCCGCGCCACCGCGGCCGACCTGCTCAAGGAGATGCCGGGCGACCCGAGCGACTCGACCGTCCGCACCCAGCTGCGCGTCCTCGAGACGAAGGGGCACGTTCGACACGAGGAAGAAGGCACCAAGTACGTGTATTACCCGGTCGTGCCCCGCCGCGTCGTGCGCAAGTCGGCGCTCAAGCACGTCATGAACACGTTTTTCGACGGCTCGGCGGAGAAAGTCGTGGCGGCGTTGCTGGGCCCCGATGGCAGGCGCCTCAGCGACGAGGAGCTGGATCGCATCGCCGGCATCGTCGCCAGGGCGAGAGCGGAGGAATCGAAATGAATCTCGTGCTTGATGCCGTGATCCGGTCGTCGATCGTGCTCTCAGTCGGGCTCGCGGCCGTCTGGGTGTTGAGAAAGCAACCCGCGGCGCTGCGCCATTGGGTGCTCGCGGCCGCGCTCGCGCTCGCCGCGGCGCAACCGGTGCTCAGCCAGCTCGTGCCGTCGTTGCAGATCCCGTCGATGAGCTGGGGCACCGAGGCCGTGACGCCCGAGCCGACGGTCGAGACGACTTTTGCCATCGACGTTGGCGCACCTCGAGTCGCGACGGCGCCGGTGGCCAGTACCGACTGGCCACGGGTGGCGTTCATCGTGTGGGCCGCGGGTGCGGCGCTCAGCTTCGCGGTTCTGATGCTCGGTGCGTTGTGGCTGTCCTGGCTCGGATCGCGCTCCATGAGCGCGGACGATCGCTGGCGAGAAGCGGCGGAGTGCGTGTGCGCGCAGCTGGGCATCAGTCGGCGCGTGCGCGTGCTCGTGACCAACCATCCCGCGCTGCTCGTGACCTGGGGGGAGATCGCCCCTGTCATCCTGCTGCCCGCTGACGCCAGGCAGTGGTCGGACGATCGCATCCGCCTCGTGCTCGCGCACGAGATGGCGCACCTGATCCGGCGCGACTGGATGATCCAGCTGGTCGCGGAGCTGGCCCGCGCGATCTACTGGTTCAACCCGTTGTTCTGGCTGGCGTGCGCGCGGTTGCGCCGCGAAAGCGAATACGCCTGCGACGACATCGTGCTCGACCTCGGCGTCGGCGGCACCTCATATGCCTCGCACTTAATCGATCTGGCTCGGACATTCAGCGTGCACGGGCGCACCTGGCTGCCGGCGCCGTCCATTGCCCGTCCGTCCACGCTTGAAAGGAGAGTTCGCGCCATGTTGAACCCACAGGTAAATCGTCGTCCGGTGTCGATCACGCGGCGCGCGTCGCTGGCCGCGCTGCTGCTGGCGATCGCGCTGCCGATCGCGGCGGCCTCCCAGTCAGCCAGCACTCCGCAAGGCACCGTCACCGATCCGATGGGCCGCCCGTTGGCCGACGCGACGCTGCGGCTCAATGCGATCGACGGTGATCAGGTCTTCGAAACCAGGAGCGACGCCAACGGCGCATTTCAGTTTGCCGCCATTCCCGCCGGCGAATACATGATTGCCGTGAGATCACCTGGCTTCTCGGGCGCGCGTCATCGGATGCAACTCACCGGCGGCGGCGTGACGATTTCGCTGAAGGCGCAAGTGGGCACGCTCAAGGAAACCATCAGCGTTGTCGGCGGCGGCAAGCCTGACGGCGGCAAGACCGGGGAGCGCTATGTCGAGGAATCGAAGGCGATCCACACCCCGCCAACCTGTTCCGCGACGGCCGCCGGTCAGCTGACTCCGCCGATGAAGGTGCGCGATGTGAGACCGCGCTACAAGCAGGAATGGCTGGGCGAGAAGCTCGAAGCGAACGTCCTGCTGGAAG
>JAYWEJ010000315.1:0-2896 GCA_043779345.1 Acidimicrobiia bacterium
TGCGGTGATGGTCAAGGACACGGGGAACCCACTGGCCGGCGACGGCTGGCTGTGGGCGGAGTACGGGCCGTCCGGGTCGGTGACGTACTCAGTAAACAGCCGCGGCGGTGCCTGCACCAGCTGTCATCGTCGCGAGCAGGGACCGCGTAACGACCTCGTGAGGTCATTCGAGAGGCAGCAGTAAGCCAGAGTTTGGCGTAGCCGTTGGTAGTGTTCGGCCACGAGCTGGTGACGGGCGCCTGCCTCACTGTCGACGCCGGCGTGGCCGGGATGCGCGGTGGATCACTCCTGGCTCTCGTACTGATCCTTTAGCTTCGCCACCACCGTCGGATCCGCGAGCGTGGTGGTGTCCCCCAGTGCCTTGCCCTCGGCGATGTCGCGCAGTAATCGACGCATGATCTTGCCCGATCGCGTCTTGGGCAGATCAGCCGCGAAGATGATGTCGTCAGGCTTTGCGATCGCGCCGATCTTGATGGCGACGTGCTTCTTGAGCTCGTCGGCCAGCGACTCGGACGGGGTGATGCCTTCTTTCACCGTCACGAATGCCGCGAGCGCCTGGCCCTTGATCTCGTGCGTGCGGCCGACGACCGCGGCTTCCGCGACCTTCGGATGATCGACCAGCGCGCTTTCGACCTCCATCGTCCCGATGCGATGGCCGGCGACGTTCAGCACGTCGTCGACACGGCCGAGCAGCCAGTAGTAGCCCTCGTCATCGAGCTTGGCGCCGTCGCCGGTGAAGTAGATGTCGTTGCGCCAGCGGCTCCAGTACTGCTTCACGTAGCGATCGTGATCGCCGTAGATGGTGCGCAGCATCGAGGGCCACGGCTTCGTGATCGCCAGCAATCCGCCGCCGACGCTGACCTGCTCGCCCTTGTCTTTCAGGATCTCCGTCGTGATGCCGGGGAACGCCTGCGTTGCGGAGCCCGGCTTGGTCCTGGTGATGCCCGGGAGCGGGGTGATCATGATCGCGCCGGTCTCGGTCTGCCACCAGGTGTCGACGATCGGACAGCGGCTGTTGCCGATGTGCAGGTGATACCAAATCCAGGCTTCGGGATTGATCGGCTCGCCCACCGAGCCCATCACCCGCAACGACGACAGGTTGTGTTTCGCCGGCCACTCGGTGCCCCACTTCATGAAAGCGCGGATCGCGGTGGGCGCGGTGTAGAAGATGGTGACGCCGTAGCGCTCGACGATCTCCCAGAGTCGATCTTTCTTCGGCCAGTCGGGCGCGCCTTCATACATCACGACGGTCGCGCCGTTCGCGAGCGGACCGTAGACGACGTAACTGTGGCCGGTGACCCAGCCGATGTCGGCGGTGCACCAATAGACATCCTCGTCCTTGAGATCGAACACCCACTTCGTCGTCGCATAGACGCCGGTGAGATAGCCGCCGGTCGTGTGCACGATGCCCTTGGGCTTCCCGGTCGTGCCGGACGTGTAGAGGATATAAAGCATGTCCTCGGCGTCCATCACTTCAGGCTCGCAGTCGTACGACGCGTCCTGCATCAGGCGGTGATACCAGTGATCGCGGCCTTCCTTGACGTGGATCGGCACCGGCGATCCGTGCAGCCGCTGGACGATGACGACGTGTTCGATGGAGGGCGTGTCCGTCAGCGCTTCGTCGGCGGTCTGCTTGAGCGGCACGACCTGGCCGCGTCGCCAGCCGCCATCGGCGGTGACGAGGACCTTGCACGAGGAATCGTTGATGCGATCGCGAAGCGACTCGGCGCTGAAGCCGCCGAACACCACCGAGTGCACCGCGCCGATGCGCGCGCATGCCAGCATCGCGATCGCGAGCTCGGGGATCAGGGGCAGATACAGAGCGACGCGATCGCCTTTCTTGACGCCAAGCGACTTCAGGACGTTCGCGAACTGGCAGACCTGCCGGTAGAGATCGAAATACGTGAGCGTGCGGCGATCGCCCGGCTCACCTTCCCAGATGAATGCGGCCTGGTTGCGCCGCGCCGTCCGCACGTGTCGATCGAGACAGTTGGCGCTGATGTTGAGCTTGCCGCCGACGAACCACTTCGCATCCGGCGCGTTCCACTCGAGCACTTTCGACCACGGCTTGATCCACTCGAGCTCTTTCGCAAACTCCGCCCAGAAGGCTTCGGGATCTTTCGCGGCCTTTGCGTAGATGGAGGGATCGTTGACGTGGGATTTGGAGCGGAACTCTTCAGTGGGAGAGAAGCTCCTGTCTTCCTTGAGCAGGGCCTCGATCTCGGGTGAGACCTTTTCGGACATACGTCCGGAGTATATCCGGGCTCGTAGAGGCGCGTCTTTAGACGCGCCTGATCAGGCGGGACTGAAGTCCCGCCTCTACGATCATCGGGTCCCGTACCAGCGAAACCGTTTCGGGCGGAGGCGAATCAGATCCAGCGCCGACGCCGCCGACTCGATCATGACGGGCTCGATGCGATTGGCTTCGCGCGCGGCGCCTTCCTGCAGCGCGCGCTCGCACAGCAGGTTGACGAGGCGCGGCACGCCGCCCGACAGCGCATAGATCGCCTCGATCGCCGGCGTGCTGAAGGTGACGGCGTTGCCGCCGCCGATCGCGAGGCGATGGACGATGTACTTCTCGCATTCGTCGCGCTCAAGCGGCAGCAGCCGCGCCCGGATCGACACGCGATTGTCGGTGAGCGACGGCAGCATCGGCGCGCCGCCAAGGGCCGGCTGCCCGGCCAGCAGGAACTGCAGCACGCGATCGCGGTTCGACTCGAGCGTCGCGATCTCGATCACCTGCTCCTTGGTCGCCGGCGGCAGGCAGTGCGCCTCATCGACGATCATGACGGCGCCGTCGCCCGTCTCCTTGAGGCGGCCGAGGAACTGATCGAACATCTCGAGCAGCTGCGGGCGCGAGGCGCCCTGCAGCACGCCCCGTGTCAGCTCGTCCTGC
>JAYWEJ010000316.1:0-2887 GCA_043779345.1 Acidimicrobiia bacterium
CTGCTCAACGCCAAGTCTGAAGCGGTGACCGTGCGCGAGATGCGCGCCGGCCGCCTCTCACTGGGACGCGCGTTCGCGTTCATGAGCGGGTTGTACTTCCGCGGCAAGCTCAGCTACGCGCAGCGCTTCGGCGAGGCGCTGGTGATTACCCCGACGCGCGGCTTGCAGGATCCGGATCTGCCGTTCACGGCGGCGCTGTTGCGCGAGTTCGCGGTCGGCGACGTCAGCCTCGACAATCCCGAATACCGCTCGGCGCTCGAACGTGACGCGGTCGCGCTCGCCGCCCGCATCGGCAACCAGGCGCGGGTCGTGCTGCTCGGCAGCGTCGCGAGCGGCAAATACGTGGACGTGCTGCTGCCGATCTTCGGCGATCGCCTCCGCTATCCGGTGACGTTCGTCGGTCGCGGCGACATGAGCCGCGGCGGCTTGCTGTTGCGTAGCGCCGCCAGTGGTGAAGAGCTCGAGTATGGGCCGCTGACCGCCGGTGTCCGCCCGCGCGGACCGCGCCCGCCGAAGCTCGATCCGTTGACGCGTGTCACGGTAAGCTGGGGCCATGAGACCGACGCTCCTCGTCCTCGTGCTGCTGACGGCATCGTCGAACCTGCCCTCAGCGCAGGAACGCCCGGTGCCAAAAGACTCGGCGCGGTTATCGATATCCGGCTGCGCCCGCGGCCGCGTCTTCACGGTCGGCCGCGATCCTGAGCACGAATCGAGCTTCAAGATGGAGCTCGGCATGAAGATTCGCCTCGAGGGTGACAAGAAAGTGCTCGCCGACATCAAGGCACATGAAGGATCGATGGTCGAGATCACGGGACTGATGAAACAGTCCGACGTGATCCCGCCGGGTGTCGGCCTGGCGGGCGGCCGCGTCCGGATCACGCCGGTGATGCCGAACAGCCGGACCCCCGGGCGCGATCCGGGACCGCCGCCCCCGACGCTCGACGTCGAGTCGTACCGCCTCCTGAACACGTCGTGCCCAAAGCGCTGACGCCTACGCTCAAGGGCCAGCGCGTCGTCGTCGTCGTCGGCGGCTGTCAGCGCCAGCCTAGCTGCACCACGTCGAAGTCAGAAGCGGTCAGCCCGCGGAACGCGGGATTGAGCTCGTCGTTGTTCCACCGCGGATCCATCGCGCCCGAGATGTACATGTCGCTGCCGTTGTCGGCGACGATCAGGCCGTGCGTCTGCATCGCCCGGAACATGTTCTGGATGTAGGCGGGGTAGCGCGAAATGTCCTTCGACGCTTTCAATCGCAGCCGCGCGCCCATCGGCAGCGCGCGCGCGGTGCTGCCGGCGCGATGGGAGGCCGGCCAGACATAGCCGTTGGTGCTTCGCACCGTGAAGCGCAGCGCATGACGAATCGGTCCGCGCATCGCTTCGTCGAATCGCACCAGCCCTGGAAAGATTGCGAGGCCCGCCGCGTCGGCTGACGTCCAGCCCTCGGGACGCCGGCCGTTCGCCGACAGATCGAACACGGCACCGGATCCCGCTTCCCATCGCTGACCGGTCCAGCGCGTCGCGAACAGCTCGAACAGCAGCCAGCGATCGCGATCGACGATCAGCAGGTGACGGTCGCCGTCGGCGCCGCCGCCGGCGCGCCCGCCCTCGATGAAGTTGGGCTGCGTCTTCGCCGCTTCCGGAATCGGATAGCCGCGATCGGAACCAACGCCGGCGTCGCTCTCGTCGCCGTAGTCGACGAACGTGACCGGCACGCGCGGCTCACCGCCGCCGACGCCGACGTACGGGATGCCGTACGGCGGCGGGCCGAAGTCCGGATGAAGCGTCCGGGTGCGGCCGATGACGTCGAGGAACGAATCGGATTGCGGATCGATCGGCGCGTTGCCGATCTCCTGGTTCCACCAGTTGTCCGACGGAAATGGACGACGGCCCGCAAGATCGTCATTGAGCTGGACGAGTGTTGAGGTCGGCGTGGTCGGAGCCGGCGCGGGTGCCGGCGTCGACACCGGCGGCGGCGTCGAAGGACTGCTTGGTGTTTCCGGTGTCGATCGCGAGCCGCTACAGCCGGCGGCTAACGCGATCGAGGCTATGCACATCCATCGCATGCTGTCCTTGCTGCAATGGCTGAGCCATGAATCAATGGTAGTGACCGTGTTCCGGCGACCAGACTCCGCCGGGGCGGGTGGTGTGCGTGCGGTCGGACGTGAAATTTGAGACGACCGCTGCCGCGCCCGCGACGACCAGCCCGATGACCAGGACCAACATGATGGTGTTGCCGCGACTGGTTTGCTGCTTGAGCCCGCAGCACTTCTTGAACTTTTTCTTGCTGCCGCAGGGGCAGAGATCGTTTCGATTGGCCTTGCTGGTCGTCGTCATCGCAGTCCTCCGACGTGCGAATCGTGCTCCGGCGGACGCAATCGGGTCAAGCTCATAAATACGCGGTAGGATGGCCGGGTGTCACGGGACACCTGGCAAGGATCGCCCTGAGTGCCGCTCACCGCGAGACTGAACGGCATACTTCTGGTCGTGCTCGGCGCGATCGCCACGATCGCGCCGCTGTGGTCGGCGGTGTGGGGCGTGCCGGCCGTCGGCGTCGCGATTTTTCTGTCGGGCATCGTCGAGCTCGCCGACGCGTGGTATTCCGACAGCAGCCGGACGCACTACAGCAGCGGCATCTTTTCCGTCCTCGCCGGCGCGCTGATCTCCTTCCAATCCGCGTTTGCGTTCAGCGGCCTGATGGTCGCGACCAGCATCGTGCTACTGCTCGACGGCGGCACCAACGTGGTGCGCGCAATCAGGGGGCGCAGTGACGGCAGCCCGCCTTCGCCTGGCGGCTTCGGCGAGGCAAGCCGCGTTTGGGATTTCCTCAACGGCGCCGCCAACATCCTGCTTGCGCTGATCGTCTGGTGGCTGCGCGACACCATCGGCGTGC
>JAYWEJ010000317.1:0-2875 GCA_043779345.1 Acidimicrobiia bacterium
GCGTCGATCACCTCGCGCTCGCGGTCGTCTGCCTGCTCATCACCTTCGTCGCGATCGTCGCGTCGGTGATCACCGCGTTGCCGTATTTCCAGTAGGGCGGCGCTTCGCGCCGTAGGGCCTGGCTTTGCCCGGTAGGCGGCGCCTGACGGCGCCGTAGGGCCTCACTTCGTTCGGTGAGACTCGCGCGTGGGCCTTCGCTGGGATCTCCCCACCGGAGGCCCTTTTCTTCACGCGTGATCGCAGCAAGCGCGCGCACCGAGGCCGACGCCGAGCAAAGCGAGGCGCCTACGCGCCCGGCCTGTCCGCCGTAGCCTTGGCGAAGGCGGGAGGGCGCGCCTACTCCGCGCGAAGCGCCACGACGGGATCGATGCGCGACGCGCGCCAGGCCGGCAGCGCCGTGGCGATCAGCGTGACCATGACCAGCATCGCCGCCACTCCGCCCAACGTGGCGGGATCCGCTGGCGAGGTGCCATACAACATGCTGCCCATCGTGAAGCCGACGCCGATCCCTCCCGCCAGACCCACCAGCAAGCCGATGGCAACCAGTCCGAGCGACTGACGAGCGACCAGGCAAATCACATCCCACGCGCCGGCGCCAAGGGCCATCCGGGTGCCGAACTCGGCGGTCCTCTGCGCGACGGTATACGACACCACGCCGAACAAGCCGCTCGTCGCCAGTAGCAACGCGACGATCGCAAAGCCGCCCAGTACGCCGATGATGACGTAGTCGCTGGCTTCGGCGCGGCGAATGGCCTCAGTGAACGTCCGCAGATTCTCGACCGGCACGGCGGGCGCGACCGAGGCGACAACCGTGCGCACACCGCTGGCAAGAGCGCCCGGATCGGGGCCTTCGATGATGAATGTCATGCGGCGAGTCGCCGGCGACATCGGGATCCAGATGCGCGCGGGTGCGGCCTCAGTCCGGTCGGTATTCGCTATGTCGGTGCTGACACCGACCACCTGATAGACCCCTCGCGCATCGTCCCCCTGCAGCGAGAGGTGGCGGCCAATCGCACCCTCGACGCCGTCGAAGTAGCGCTCCGCGGCGGTCTGGCTGATGACGGCGCCGCCACTCGTGCCTTCGACCCACCAGGCGCCCGCTCGCAAGGAAACGCCAAGCGTCCCGGCGGCGTCGGCGCGGCCGCCGGTGACAATAGCGGTTGGCGTGGGCGCGCCAGGCTGTGTGGGCCGTTCGTCGACGGTGATAGCGGTCAGGCCGATGTCGCCGAGTACGGGCAGCGCATTCACCACCGACACGCGCGTCACGCCCGGCGCCGCGGCGAGCGCATCGCGGGTGGCGCCGGCGGCGGCCCGGGCAGACAGGAGGTCGGGATAGACGGCGTCGTTGAACTCCATCCCGAAGATCAACAGGCGATCGATGGTCATGCCGAGTGGCTGGGCGAACGCGCCACGAATACTCTTGAAGGCGAGACTCGACGCGGTCAGCAGAATCACGGCCAGCGCCACTTGGGCGACGACCAGTGCACTGCGCCCCTTCATGGTCGCGGTCGAACCGCGGCCGCCTTGCGAGGCGAGCACCTGGCGGAGATCAGGCTTCGCGATCATTCGCGCCGAGGCGAGCGAAAACACCAACGGGCAAATCAACGCGAGGGTAGCGACAAAGCCAAGCTCGTGCAGATCGATTCGCAGCTGCTGGAACCCAGGCTCAGGATTGAACAGGCGAATGGCCTCTAGCCCGGTCCACGCCGTGGGAATTGAGAGCGCGGCCGCGAACGCCGACAGCAGCAGCCCTTCGATCAGGAACTGCCGCAGCAACCGGCCGCTGCGCGCGCCGAGCGCGGTGCGCACGGCCAGTTCGCGTGCGCGCGCCGCGGCACGCGCCATGATCAGGTTCGACACGTTCGCGGAGGCAATCGCGATCAGCAGCCCAATCGACAACAGGAAGAGCGCGATCACCACCCAAAAGCCCTGGCCGCCGGTCAGCTCGCGAATGGCGATCAGCCGAACCTTCCAGCCGCCGTTCGTGAGTGGGTACTCGGTCGAGAGGCTGTCGCCAATCGACGCCATCTCAGACGCAGCCTGATCGAAGGTCACGCCCTCGCGCAATCGGCCGATGGAGCGCAGGTCCCTGGCGTCACGAGGGCCATCGGCATTCAGCTTCAGTGGCAGCCAGAGATCGATCGCGGCGAGGTTGCCGAACTCCATGTCCGGCGACAACACGCCGACCACCGTGACCATCTCACGGCCGATCTGTAGGGTCCGGCCGACCGCATCAGCCCGGCTGCCCATCTCATCCCGCCAGTAATGATGTGACACGACAGCGACCGGCGCGGCTCCGGCCGTGTCCTCCCCCTCTCTGAACACGCGTCCGACCAGCGGCAACTGCCCCATGGCGGCAAAGACATTCGCGGTCGCGTAGGTAACATTCAGTGTTTGTGACTGGCCATTCGTGATGAGAGGCGCGCGGGCGTCACGCATCGCCGACAGCTGTTCGAGCGTCGTGGTACGGGCGCGGTAATCGAGCAGATCAGGCGCCGAGACGCGCGCACGAAAGCTGGGACCGTGCGGGTCCGATACAGAGAACGAGACGACTTTCGAGTTGTCGTCGACCGGCAGTCCGCGCAGAAGCGCGAAGTCGGCAAAGGCAAAGCCGATGGTCGCCGCGCCGATCGCCAGCGCGAGGGTGGCGACGATCAGCCCAGAAGTGCCGGGATTGCGATGCAGCATGCGAAAAGCGGTGCGCAGATCGCTCGACAGGTCCATCAACATTGGTGATCTCCGCGAAAGTGAGAGTGGCGGGTGGGACGCAGGTTGAGCGAAGTAGCGCAACGTGAGGCGGATGGCCTGCTGCCAATACCAGCGGCGCGCCGACGATGGTGGGCGTTTCTCCGCAGTGTCGCGGAATTCTTCGCGG
>JAYWEJ010000318.1:0-2863 GCA_043779345.1 Acidimicrobiia bacterium
GGCGAGAGCGGCCAGGCGCGCGATGTGTCCGCGGCTGTCCGCGGCTCGGATCGCGTGGCGTCGGCGCATGGCGGCAACTATCTCCTGCCCACGGTCATCCGCTGCGACGCGAATCATCCACTGGCTAATCGCGAGTTCCTGTTTCCGTTCGCGAGCGTCGTGCAGGTGCCGGCGGAGGATCTGCCGCACTGTCTCGGCCCGTCGCTGGTCGTCACCTGTATCTCGAACGATCCGGCGTTCCGCGCGCGGTTCGTGGCGTCGCCTCACGTCGATCGCCTGAACTTCGGGCCGTTATCGACGACGCAGATTGGGTGGGATCAGCCGCACGAAGGCAATCTCTTCGAGCATCTCTACGCGCGCCGTGCGATCCAGAGGTTGGCGTAAGAACAGTCCGCCTAAAGGCGGACGCTACTTTTCGAGCGCGTAAAAGCCCGCAAGCTCCAGGATCGCAACGACGTCTTTCGGGCTGTCGTTCTTGAGATACCAGCCGTGGATGCCATCCCAGGGCGCGGTGAACACGCCGCTCTCGGGAGAGCCCCCGGTCTTCGAGTAGAACATCAGGTCGCCGACGCCCTCGACCTGTTTAGTGTGGCCGTGGAACTCGACGACCATCAGCTTTGGATCACTGAGGGCGCCATAGCTGATGTTGTAGACCAGCCCCTCGCCCTTCTTCATCGTCAATTTGAATTCCAGGCCCGTGCCGGCCGCGACCGGCACCAGGACATTGTCGGTCCGCCACTTCGCGGGCTGGAGCGAAATCACGCCCTCGCGCAGCGGGTACTCACGCCATCCCTTGACGGCGGCTGGGACCGGCTGCGGGGCGGACGCCGCGACCACGGAAACCATCAGCAGGAGCGACAGGCTCGACAGGACTGCGTGTGTGCGTGTCATGATGGATGCAGTATAGGCCGTCCCTCGATGCGCATCCTGTCCCTCACTGCTGGCGCCGCCTCCATGTATTGCGGCAGCTGCCTGCGCGACAACGCGCTGGCGGCGGAGTTGATCCGGCAGGGCCACGACGTCACGCTGCTGCCCTTCTATACGCCGACGCTGACGGACGAAGAGAACGTCAGCCGACAGGAGCAGGTGTTCTTCGGCGGCATCAGCGTTTACCTCGAGCAGCACATGCCGTGGTTCCGCGGCCACCGGCTGTTCGACGCGCTGATAGATGCGCCGCAGGTGATCAGGGCGTTCACCAGCGGATCGATCGCGGTCGATCCGAAGCAGCTCGGCGCGATGACGGTGTCGACGCTGCGCGGCCCGAACGGCCATCAGCGCAAGGAGATCGACAAGCTGATCGAGTTCGTGAAGGGCGCTCCGCCTCCTGATGTCGTCAACATTCCCTACGCGCTGCTGATCAGCCTGACCGCGCCGCTGAAGCGTGCGCTCGGCCGCCCGGTCGTGATCACGCTCCAGGGCGAAGACCTCTTTCTCGAAGCGCTGCCGGAGCCGTACAAGACCGAGGCGCTCAACCTGGTGCGGGCGCAGGTGGCCGACGTCGACCTGTTCATCGCCGTCAGCGACTACTACGCGCGCTTCATGCGCGACTACTTGCGGATCCCCGAATCGAAGATGCGGGTCGCCACGCTCGGCGTCAACACGAGCGATCTGACAATTGCTACCCGGTTCCCGGTTCCCGGCTCCCGGTTCCCGGATCCCTTCACGATAGGTTTTTTTGCTCGCATCGCTCCAGAGAAAGGCCTGCACAATCTCGCCGACGCGTATCGCATCCTGCGCACGGAAAAGGGATTGCCGCCGTCGCGGCTGCTGGTGGCCGGCTACATGGCGCCCGAGCACAGACCGTATCTCGAACGGATCGCGGAATCACTGCGGGCCGCCGGCCTCGGCGACGAGTTCGTGTATCGCGGCGCCGTCGATCGCGCGAAGAAGGTGCGCTTCTTCCACGACATCGACCTGCTGTCGGTGCCGAGCGGGTATCACGAACCGAAAGGGCTTTACCTGCTCGAAGCCATGGCCTGCGGCGTGCCGGTCGTCCAGCCGAATCACGGCGCCTTTCCGGAGATCATCCAGAGGACCGGCGGCGGTGTGCTGGCGAAATCGGAGGCGGGCGCGGATGTCGCGGATGCGATCCTCGAACTGTGGAAGGATCCAACGAAGGCGTCGGCGCTCGGCCGCGCCGGCGCTGAAGGCGTGCGGCGGCACTACACCGTGAAGCACATGGCCGAGGCTGTCTTGAAGGCTTACGTAGAGGCGGGTCTTCAGACCCGCCTGCAGGCAAATGCTGAACGCTAACCATCTTTCGAAGTCATATCCAACGCCCGCGGGTCATCTGACCGTCCTGCGCGACGTCACGCTCTCTTTGAGCGCCGGCGAATCCGCGTGCGTGATGGGGCCGTCGGGTTCCGGCAAGAGCACGCTGCTCTACATCCTCGGCGGCCTCGAACCGCCGACGAGCGGCACCGTCCAGGTCGACGGCAAGGATCCGTACGCGTTGCCGGCTGATGCGCTCGCCGCGTTCCGCAATCGCGACGTCGGCTTCATCCTGCAGGATCACTGCCTGCTGCCGCAGTGCACGGTGCTCGAAAACGTGCTGGTGCCGACGCTGGTCGGCGACGCCGATGCGAGCGCGCCGGATCGCGCCAAGGCGCTGCTCGATCAGGTCGGTCTCGGCGAGCGGCTGCATCATCGGCCTGCTGAATTGTCCGGCGGCGAAAAGCAGCGCGCCGCGATCGCGCGCGCCTTGATCCGCAAGCCGCGATTGATCCTCTGCGACGAGCCGACCGGCAACCTCGATGCCGAGACGGCCACGACCGCCGCCGATCTGCTGATCGCGCTGCACGCGACGCAGCAGGCGATCATGGTCGTGGTCACGCACAGCGAAGCGCTCGGCTCGCGGTTCAGC
>JAYWEJ010000319.1:0-2859 GCA_043779345.1 Acidimicrobiia bacterium
CCATAGGCCATACCGCGGCCGAAGTAGGCCTGATCTTGGGCGTCGTCTAGTTTCAACGCGGCGCTGTAGTCGGCCGACATGTGCAGATGATCCTGCGCCGCCAGATCAGCGGGATTCCCCACACCGCGACCAGCGCGGGCCGCGTCAGTAAGCGCTCGAGACGCGCCAGCTCCATTGCCGCGTGGAAGAAGAACGGGGCGCACGACACCACGCCGAGATACTGGATTTGCGAAATCAAGCGGCGGCCGTCGACGGTCTCGAGGTGCACTTCGATCGCGTCGCACGCCGCCCAGACGGCCGCGGCCAGCAACATGTAGCCGAGCGCGCGTCCGCCACGCACTTCGCGGCGGCGAATCACGGCAAGCGCCGCGGCCACGCGAGCGCCGAGATCGAGTACGCGACGGTGAGGCCGAGGGGTGAGAGCATCGATCGACCGGTGGCGTGGGGGCGCGCCCGGCGGCGCCCATTCTAGATGATTCAGCGGGCGACCCGAAAAGCGACCCACTGTTGCGACGTCTGCTCGCCGGCCGACGCCTCGATGCGCAGCACATAGGTGCTGTTGGCGAGGCTGCTCACCGGCAGCGGCATTCTGGCTCGGCCGTTGACGAGCGGCGGCGTGTCGAGCGCGCGGAGCCGATCGCCCTTGGCGTTGAGCAGCTCGACCGTGATCTGCGGCGTCTGTCCGTCAGGCGCCTGCACGTCGATCTCCACCAGCACGCGATCGGTGGAGCCAAATCGTGTCGACGCTGTGGCCGCGGCGGCCGGGTTCGCTTCGATGGCGCGGAGCTCGATCATGTTCTTGGCGCGCAGGATTCTCGGTGTCGAGAGCACCAGCGACTGCTTGCTGAAATCGGGCACCGCCTGCGCGGTCACCCAGCGATCCATCAACTCGCCCTTGGCCGTCAGCACTGTGAAGCGAAGGCGATGCTTGCCGCCGGCGAGGTCGAACTGGCCGACCAGCGGCAGCTCGCCGGGCACGCCGCCAATCACTTGCGCGGGCATCGTCTCCTTCCCCGCCTCGTCGACCGGCTGGATCTCGACGCGCCCAGGCTTGTCGGCCGAGGTCGTCGGATTGGGCTCCCAGGTAAACAGCACGCGCGTGCGTTGCGCATCGGCTTTTGCGAATCCGGTCCAGATCGATACCGAACGTGTATTCACTGAATCCGACAAGCCGGACAGCGCCGTGGTCAGTCCGACGTTGATCGGCGTCGCCGCGGCTTCGGCGGCCGCGGTCAGCTCCTTCTCGCTCGCCGACCAATAGCCGCGCCGCGCGTTCACCTGCACGCCGCGCCGCTTCACGCGGACCTTGATCTCGTGGAACTTGCCGTCGTTGGTCCGCCGCGTCGGCGTGTAGCCCACCAGGTAATACGCGCTCGCGTCAGCCATCATGCTGGTGAGCTGCTCGATCGGGTTGTTGGTGTTGACGATCGCTCGCCCGCCGGTATCGGCCGCCAGCCTCCTGAGGATGCTGTCGCCGCCGAAACCGACCGAGCCAAGCGGCCGCGGATCGATCACGTGAATCGTGACGTTGCCGCGGCTCGCGGCTTCATCGATGTCGCGCATCAAGTGATCGTTCGGACTGCCGGGACGCACGCCGGGACCCTGGCTGAAGAACAGGATTGACTTGCGTCCGTCGCGAAGCCCGCCCATCTGCATGGTCAGCGCCTTGAGCGCCGAGAGCGTGACGCCGCTGCGCAGCTCCATCCAGTTGCGCTGCGACAGCTGCGCTTCTTCGATCACGCTCTTCACCGGGAAGGTTTCGCCGTAACGGCCTTCGAACGCGCGGATGCGGTTGAGCAGCTCGGTCTTGGATCGCGTGTATTTCAGGTCGTAGAGCGTGGTCAGCGGCTCCATCAACGCGACCAGATCGTTGGGGCCCAGCAGGTTGACGAACTTGATCAGCGCGTCGCGCAACGGCAGGGTGATCTCCGGGCGCTTGCTGATGTGATAGTCGTCCAGGAAGATCGCGAACAGCCGCACGTCCTCGCGCGCAGCTTCGAGCAATGCGTGTTCCTTCGAACGGATTGCGAGCGGCTCATCGAGGTTCGACTGCCGCGTGCCGTCGACCTGGATGAACTTCAGTGTCTCGACGGCCTGCGGCACGCCATCGTCGGTGATCTCGAAGTCTTCGACCTTGAGATCGGCGACCGGCTCGTCGCCGCGCTGCGTGACGGTGACGTCGACGCGTACCAGATCGGTCCCCGCGCGGAAGATCGGTGCCTGAGGCGCCTGCGGTGCGGACAGAGCCGCGAGCACGAACAGAACGGGGACAGGCCGCATCTTGGCATCCTATACTGATGGCCGATGTCTCATCCGACGAGATGGGACGTGCTCGGCGTGGGGTGCAACTCCGTCGACTACGTCTACCGTCTGCCTGCCTCGCCCAAGCCCGACAGCCCGACCGCGAAACTTCGCATCTCGAGCCATCACACGATGTGCGGCGGACAAATGGCCACGGCGATGGCCGCGTGTGCGGGATTCGGCCTGAAGACCGCGTACTTCGGCAGCGCCGGCCACGATCACAACGGCCGCCTGATCATCAGCGAACTCGCCGGGCGCGGCGTCGACATCTCGAGAGTTCTGACTCGCGAGTGCGCCAATCGGTTTGCCGTCATCACGGTGGATGAAACGAGCGGCGAACGAATTGTCCTGTGGGATCGCGACGATCGCCTGAACATCGCGCGCGACGAGATCGATCCCGCGCTGATCGGCGCCGCGCGCCTGGTGCACATCGATGACGAGGATCAGGAAGCGGCGATCGCGACGGCGCTGATCGCGCGGCAGGCCGGCATCCCGGTCACCAGCGACATCGATCGGATCACGGATCGCACGGTCGACCTGATCGCCGCGGTCAGCATT
>JAYWEJ010000320.1:0-2850 GCA_043779345.1 Acidimicrobiia bacterium
TTGAAATTTCAAGCCCGTGAGACCGCAAGCCCGCAAGCCCACAGTTTTTATCCCCCGATTGACATCACATCAAACTGTTCATGATGCAGATGGACGTCAGGCTTCACGATGACGTCCCTCTGCAGCATGTTCTTCAAGTCTTTCAGCACGCCCCGCTCTTCTTCCTGCAAGGCCCTCGCGATATCCGGATTGACGCGTAGCAACACGCCCGGTCCCTCGAGATCGGAGCCGACCTTCTTCACTTCCGACAGAATCTCGTAGCACACCGTCGCGCTCGACTTGATCGTGCCGGCGCCCGTGCAATACGGGCACGGCTCGGTGAGGACGCGCTCGAGGCTCTGCTTGACGCGCTTGCGGGTGACGATGACCAGGCCGAAATCCGAGACCTGCAGCGCCTTCGAGGGCGCGCGATCCTTGCGCAGCTCCTGCTCGACGCCCTGGAACACCTTCTGGCGGTTCTTCTTCTCCTCCATGTCGATGAAATCGCAGACGATGATGCCGCCGAGATCGCGCAGCCGGATCTGGCGGACGATCTCCTTCGCGGCCTCGAGGTTGGTCTTGATGATGGTGTCCTCGAGACGCCCGGCGGTCTTCTTGCCGACATAGCGGCCGGTGTTGACGTCGATCGCGACCAGCGCCTCGGTCTGGTTGATGACGATCGAGCCGCCGGACTTCAGCCACACCTTGCTGCGCAATGCCTTGTCGAGCTCGGCCTGCACGCCGTACTCCTCGAAGATCGGGAAGTCCTTGTCGTAGCGCTTCACGCGGGAGCCGAGGTCCGGCATGATGCGGCCGATGAACTCCAGCGCGCGCTGGTGCTCGACCGGATTGTCGATTCGGATCGCCGAGTAATCGTCGGTCAGCAGATCGCGCAGCAGTTTCGCGACCAGGCTCGGCTCCTGGTAGACGGTCACCGGCGAGCGGCGCTGCTCGCCGCGCTGCCGCATGTCGACCCAGATCTTGTAGAAGTAGTTCAGGTCCGCGAGGATGTCGTCCTTCGAACGGCCCGATGCGGCGGTGCGGATGATGACGCCGCCGTTGAAGCTGTGCTGGTCGCGAAATTCCTTGACGATGCCGCGCAGGCGCGAGCGCTCATCGCGGCTGTCGATCTTGCGCGAGATGCCGATGTGATCGACGGTCGGCATGAACACCAGGAACCGGCCGGGCAGCGTGACGTGGCAGGTCAGGCGCGCGCCCTTGGTGCCGAGCGGCTCCTTGGCCACCTGCACGATGACGTCCTGCCCTTCCTTCAGCAGCTCTTCGATCTTCGGCTCGGGCGCCCGCTTCTCGTCGTCACGGTCGCGGCGATCGCGGCCGCGCCCACGCCGCTCCGGAGGTGCCGATGAGCCCTCCGTGCCCTCTTTGGCGCCGTTGGCGCCGTTCGCGCCATTTGGGGCGGCGGCTGCGGCGGTCTCCGTGTCCTCGTCGCTGTCATATTCGTCGAGGTTGGCGATGACGTCCGACACGTACAGGAAGCCGTCGCGCTCGAGGCCGATGTCGACGAACGACGACTGCATGCCGGGGAGCACTTTCGAGACCCGGCCCTTGTAGACGTTGCCGACGACGCCGCGATGCTGTTCTCGCTCGACGAAAAGTTCAGCGAGCTGGTCGTCTTCGAGGATGGCGACCCGTGTTTCGTGGCCGTTCGAGGAGATGATCATCTCCTTGTTCATGAGGGAAACTCCGCGCGGGACGTGGCAGCATGGCTAGTTCGTAAAGCGGCGCATTCTGACGTTGAGAATGAGCCCGAATCCGGCCAGCGTGGCGATCAGGGACGAGCCGCCGTAACTCATCAGCGGCAACGTGAGTCCCTTGACCGGCGCCAGACCCGCCGACATGGTGATGTTGTAGATGACCTGGAACGTGAACGCAGCGAGCACGCCCAGCACGAGATAAGCGCCGAGTCGGTCCTTGGCCAGCCGGGCCGCATCGAGCGCGCGCATGATAACGAAGAAATACAACCCGAGCGCGACGAGCACGCCGACCAATCCCTGTTCCTCGGCGAGCACCGAGAAGATGAAGTCGTTGTGCGCGACGGGAAGGAAGCGCAACTGGCCTTGCGTCCCTTCGGCGAAGCCTTTACCCCACACGCCGCCGGAGCCGACGGTGATGCGGGCCTGAATCTGCTGATACCCGGCGCCGCGGCGGTCCTGGGCCGGATCGAGGAAGGTGGAAATGCGCTCCTTCTGGTAGTCCTGCAAGCCGAACTTGTATGCGAGCGGCGCCGACAGCACGGCGACGATCAGCAGCGCGTAGATGTATTTCATCGGCATGCCGGCGACGTACGCCACCACGAACAGGACCGGCAGCAGCGTGACCGCCGTGCCCAGGTCGGGCTGGCGCGCGATGATCAGGAACGGCACCGACGTCAGGGCGGCGGCGATGAAGAGATCGTTGTTGGTGAGCGCGGGGCGCCGTTCTTCGCCAAGCATTTTCGCGAGCATCAGCGCCAGCACCGCTTTGGCGAACTCCGACGGCTGCAGATTGAACGCCCCGAGATCGATCCAGCGGCGCGAGCCGCCGCGCACCGATCCGAAGAACAGCACGCCGACCAGCAGGATCATCATCGCGAGATAAATCCAGTGCGACTTGTCGGCGAGCGAGCGATAGTCGATGCTGACGGCGACCGCCATCGCGATCAACCCGAGGCCGAGGGCGTAGACCTGCGTCCAGTAGACGCGGCCGGCGCCGCCGGTGGTGCTGTAGATCATCGCCAGGCCGACCGCGCAGAGCGCCAGCACCGCGCCGATCAACACCCAGTCGATGTGGTGATAGAGACGCCGTTCGAACATCAGGGCGTCCCTCCGGGCCCGGTGATCGTGACCACGCGGGCCGGCGTCGCGGCCGGCA
>JAYWEJ010000321.1:0-2837 GCA_043779345.1 Acidimicrobiia bacterium
GAGGACCTCGAGCGCGTGCTGCTCGAGATCGCTAACGGTCCGGCGGATATCACGTCTAACGATTTGACTGACTTGCAATCGCGCATCACGCGTGAGGACCTGCTCTTCAGGCTTCGCGTGATCGCTTCGGAGATGCGTCAACAACAAATGCAGGATCGCGAGGCTGGCGATCCACTTCCGCGCAAGATGCCGCGGTCGTAATACAACTGATGGCCCGATGGCCCGATGGCCCGATGGCCCGATGGCCCGATGGCCTGATGGGCTGATGGCCCGATGGCCTGATTTAGGAGAACGACGATGAGTGTTGTGAAAAATGCGGGACGCGCCCTGATGATGAGCGCGATCCTTTCAGCCCCGGCCTTCGCTCAGGTGCCTATTGAGGTGCCTAGGGTGCCGATGGTGCCGATGGTGATGCCGGCGATTCCCGCGATGCCGCTGATGCCGGTCATTCCCCCGATGCCGCTGATTCCGGACTTCGAGATGCCGGATCTCTCGGCACTCGCGCCGCTGCTCGCCGATTTCGATTCGACGCTCGGCAGCATTGGATTCGGACCGAGCGGATTTGGCCCGAAGATCGCCATGTCGTTCGACGGGCAGCGGTCGCGTGAAGACGAAGCCCGCCAGCGCGAAGACGAATCTCGACAGCGCGCCGAAGAGGAAAAGCAGCGCGAATCGGAGCGCCGCCAGCGCGTCGACGAGAACTACCAGCGCGGCCAGGAGTCGCTCGAGCGCCGCGCCTGGGCGCGCGCCGCCGATTCGTTCACGCGCGTCATCGACGCGCAGAACTCGACCCGCGTCGACGCCGCGCTCTACTGGAAGGCGTACTCGCTCGACAAGCTCAATCAGCAGGCCGACGCGCTCGCGGCGGTGCAGGACCTGATCAAGCGCTTTCCGCAGAGCCGCTGGCTCGCCGACGCCAGGGCGCTCGATCTGCAGGTGCGGCAGAACTCCGGCCAGGCGCCGCGGCCCGACCTGGAGTCGGATGAGGAGTTGAAGCTGCTCGCGATCCAGGGCCTGCAGCATTCGGATCCTGAACAGGCCGTGCCGATGCTCGAGAAGATCCTGCAGGGCACCGCGTCGCCGCAGCTGAAGTCGCGCGCGCTGTTCGTGCTCGCGCAGAGCCACTCGCCGCGCGCCCGCCAGGTCCTGACGGCGGCGGCGAAGGGCGCCGGCAACCCCGACGTGCAGCGCCGCGCCATTCAGTACCTCGGCGTCCATGGCTCGACCGAGAACCGCGCCATCCTCGCCGACATCTACGCGGCATCGAGCGACGTCGACATCAAGCGTCAAATCCTGCGCTCGTTCATGGTCGCCGGCGACAAGGCGCGCGTGCTGAACGCCGCCAACACCGAGAAGGTGCCGGAGCTGCGCCAGGACGCGGTGCGGCAGCTGGGCTCGATGGGCGCGCGTGAAGAGCTGTGGCAGATGTATCAGAAGGAATCGACGCCCGAGGTCAAGCGCCAGATCATGCAGTCGCTGTTCGTCAGCGGCGAGGCGACGCGCCTGATCGAGATCGCCAACACCGAACAGAACGCCGAGCTGCGCCGCCGCGCCGTCCAGCACCTCGGCACGATGGGCCGCACCAAGACCGGCGACGCGCTGGTCGGCATCTACGCCAGGGAAAAGGAAGCGGACATCAAGCGCTACGTGATCAACGCGCTGTTCGTGCAGAACAACGCCGACTCGCTGGTCGCGATCGCCCGCAAGGAAACCGATCAGGCGCTCAAGCGCGAGATGGTCTCGAAGCTTTCGCTGATGACCAAGTCGAAGGTGGCGATGGATTACTTGATGGAGATTCTAAACAAATGACGGCCCTTCGACAGGCTCAGGGCCGCCCCGAGCGGAGTCGAGGGGCGGGAACCGGGAGCCGGGAGCCGGGAGCCGTGTGGAGGCAGCCGCTGCTTGCGGTTGCCTTTCTTGCCTTCGCAACCGCCGCGGCTGCGCAGACGCCCCGGCTGTCCAACGGCCGTATCGAATCGCACGCCACGACTAACATCGCGCGCGACCTGCCCGCCCTGGCCGCGACGCTGACCGAGCCGATGTGGATCGGCTACGCGCAGCCGCTCATCGACGGCGATCACCAGCTGTGCGATTACTGGAACAACGGCAATCGTTACTCGCAGTCGACCGATCCGATCCGGCTGGAGCCCGCGGACTTCTTCTTCGTGATGTTCCGCATCGAGGAGAAGCAGATCACGCGCATCCGCACCTACTCGGCGAACTGCCCGCTCGATGCCGGCGGCAAGTCCGTGCACTGGTTCACCGGCGTCAGCGTCAACGACAGCGTTAATTACATGAAGACGTTCATGGCGCCCACCGCCGCGCGCAAGATGAACGACTCCGCGGTGACGGTGCTGGCGCTGACCGAAGGCGATCGGGCGCTCAGCGAGCTCCTGACGATCGCGCGCGACGGCTCGACCAGCACCATCAAGGGCAACGCCCTGTTCTGGCTGGCGCAGCGGGCGGGGCAGAAGGCGATCGGCACCATCACCGCCGCGATCGAAAACGATCCGGACACCAAGGTGAAGGAAAAGGCGGTCTTCGCCCTGAGCCAGTTGCCGAAAGACGAGGGCGTGCCGCTGTTGATTCAGCAGGCCCGCACCAACAAGAACCCGGCCGTCCGCAAGCAGGCGATGTTCTGGCTCGGCCAATCGAAAGACCCCCGCGCGTTGAAGTTCTTTGAAGAAATTCTCAGGTAGGGGCCGGGTCTTCCGGACTCGTCTCTCGTCACATTGCGCGAAGTCGATCGAGCAAAGCCTTGGCGTTTGGGCACTTTGCCTTGACAGCGGTAGGGTCCAAGCCCGCGAGTAATTCAAACGAGACTTTTCCTTTCGAAT
>JAYWEJ010000322.1:0-6691 GCA_043779345.1 Acidimicrobiia bacterium
CTCGAGATAGCCATGGAGAACGCCCGCCTCTTCAATGAGCTCGACCATGCGCGCGGCTTCGGCAGCGTTCCGGCCGAGCGGCTTCTCGCACGCAATGCCTTTCAGCTTCGCGCCCTTTTTGATCGCGGCGACGATGCGCTCCATGTTCTGGACGCGGGCGAAGTTCGGACCGCAGATCCAGATGCAATCGATCGACTGATCGGCCGCCATCGCCTCGATCGAGTCGAACGCCCTGGCGTCGCCGACGTGTAAGGAGCGGGCCAGGGCCGCGGCGTCTTCGGCGTTGGCCCGGGTCGGACTGTAGATGCCGCGGATGTCGGCGTCCCTGACCGCCTCCCAGGACCGGATGTGAAAGCGGGTCATGAACCCGCTGCCGATGAACCCCACGCCAAGCCTGCCCGCCATGGGATGAACTATAGTCCACCTCAAATCATGCCCGCTGCCTCGACACGTCTCTCTGTAATGATGTTCCTCGAGTACTTGATCTGGGGATCGTGGCTGCCGCTGCTCGCCCTCTACCTGGGCGGGGTGCTGGGCTTCACCGGCGCCGAGATCGGCTGGATCTTCGCGACACAGGCAATCGCGTGCGTGTTCGGCTTGTACTTCGGCGGCCAGATTGCCGACCGCCTGCTCCCGACCGAGAAGCTGCTGGCGGTGCTGCATCTCGTCGGCGGCCTCGCGATGTTCGCACTCGCCTTCCAGGAAACCTTCTGGTCGTTTTTCTTCGTCATGCTGATTTATCAGCTCGCCTACATGCCGACGATGTCGCTGACCAACGCGATCTGCTTCCACCATATTTCTGATGCCCAGAAGGAGTTTGGGCGAGTACGACTGTGGGGAACGATCGGCTGGATCGCCGCAAGCTGGCCGTTCGTGTTCATTCTCGCGGGAAAGACCGGCGCCGATCTCAACGGCGCGCTTTCGAGCATCTTTACCGTTGCCGGTATCGCCTCGCTTGCGCTCGCCGCATTTTCACTGACGCTGCCGCACACGCCTCCTGCCCCGCGCGAAGAGGGCGCGAGCGCGCCGATGAAGGCGATCGGGCTGCTGAAGGATCCGGCGATGTTCGTGTTGTTCGTCGCGACGACGATGGACGCGCTCGTGCACCAGTGTTACTTCCAGTGGACCAGCCCGTTCCTGCAGCAGGCCGGGCTCGCCGAGAACTGGATCATGGCGGCGATGAGCGTCGGCCAGATTGCGGAGATCGCGTCGATGGCCGCGCTCGGGTGGGCGCTGGCGAAGCTGGGCTGGCGCTGGACCATGACGCTTGGCATCCTCGCGCACGCGGCCCGCTTCTTCGTGTTCGCGATCGGCGATCCGCTGTGGTTCATGGTCGCGATCAACGTCGTTCACGGCATGTGCTACGCGTTCTTCTTCGCGGCGGTCTACATCTTCGTGGACGAGCGCTGCCCGCGTGACGCGCGCGCCAGCGCGCAGGGGCTCTTCAACCTGGTGATCCTCGGAATCGGACCGTTCGCCGGCAGCCTGCTCTGGGGATGGCTCGGTGATGTATTCCGAACCGCCGATGGCGCAGTCGACTTCTCGCGCCTGTTCCTGGCGCCAGCGGTCCTCGCCCTTGCCGCGGCGTTACTGATGGCGGTCGCCTTCCACCCGAAGGCGGCGCGCGCGACTTAACCATCCACAGATTTCACGGATGACACGGATGCGAATGACCCGCGTCGGCTTACGGCCGACCGACGATAGGCGCCGGCAGAGCCGGCGCCGCGGGTCGTTGCAGCCCGGTAGGCGCGTCGCGGACTAGTCCGTGTAATCCGTGTAATCCGTGGATCGACCTGGAAAACACGCGCCCTTCAGCGGACACCGCGAATCGCCCGTTTTCTTCCCGAATCCGCAGGCGTTCATCATGCCGAGGTGGCAGATCGAGAAGTCAAACTTGATCGGGTCCAGGGGATCGATGGCGCGCAGCGACGCGGTGATGTCGGCGGCCATGCGCCAGCCCGGACTCTTGAGCCTGGTGAGCCGCAGGCACCGGCCGACGCGAATGATGTGGGTGTCGAGCGGCACGATCAACTGCCCGGGCCGCACCTTCTTCCAGACGCCGAGGTCAACGCGATCCTCGCGCACCATCCAGCGCAGAAACAGGTTGAGGCGCTTGCAGGCGCCGCCGGATAACGGCCGCGAGAAGAAATAGGCGACGCCTGGCTTCGGCCGCTTGCGCCCATAGACCGCCGAGACGTTGAGCGCGAGCGCCCGTGTCGAGAACGACTGCAGCGCAACGCCGACGTCGACCGCATTCTCCGTCAACCCTTCGGCGAAGAAGCTCTCGATCGATCCGGACTGCTCGATCACCTGATGCAAAATCCACACGAGCGCGGCGAAGTCGGCGCCGTTGGTCCAGCGGTGAACCAGATGCCTGAAGCGATCGCGATCGCGAGCCGGCGTGAATTCGCGGACGAAGGCGGCCGGCGACGGACCCATCACCGCGAGCATGCCTTCGATCGAATTGAGCACGCTCTGGACGCGGCCGAAGGCCAGCGCCGCGGCGATGAACGCGACCACCTCCCGATCCTCGGCCCGCTGGTAACGGTGCACCATCCACACCGGATCCGACACCGACTGTCCGACGTTGAATTCCGAGTAGAGTGTGTCCAACCCGGACCGAAGAATGAGATTTGAATTATTCCTGATCAGCTTTCTCACGCTCTTCCTCGAGCTTACCTGCATTCGCTGGTTCCCATCGCACGTCCTGTTCCTGACGTTCTTCACCAACACCGTGCTGCTCGCGTCGATCCTCGGGATCGCGGTCGGCTGTCTCGCCGCCAACCGCAAGAGCAACCTGCTGCTGTGGACGCCGCTGATCCTGGTGATCGGGCTGGCCAGCGCGCATCTGGTCGAGTGGCAGCGGCTGTCGTCGGCGAGCGTCATCGACGTCGGCAACCAGGCCTCGCCGCAAATGGTGTTCTTCGGCGTCGAGTACCAGGCGCGCGATCTGTCGAGTTTCGTAATTCCGATCGAGGCGATCTGCGGCTACTTCTTTCTCGTCATCGCGCTGGCGATGATGGGGCCCGGACAGCAGCTTGGCCGCTCGCTCGCGAAGATTCCCAATCGCCTCGAGGCCTACACCATCGACATCGTCGGCAGCATCGCCGGCATCGTGGTGTTCGCGGCGTGCTCGTTCCTCGAGCTGCCGCCGACATTCTGGTTCGGCCTCGTGATGGCCGGGCTGGTGTGGTTCCTGATGCCGGACGATCGCCGTCGCGGGGTGGTGCTGATGATGGGGCCCGCCCTGGTCCTGGCGCTGGCCGTGGAGCCGCCCGGCGCTCGCGGCGACGGTCCCAAGCAGATGTGGTCGCCGTACTACCGCATCGACTATCGCCCGGCCCAGCGGCTGATCAACGTCAACCTGATCGGGCATCAACAGATGCAGCCGCGCGATTCCGCCTTCCCCGCCTACGCGCTGCCGCATCTGCTCAATCGCGACGCTGGCGGCAAGCCGTTCGGCCAGGTGCTGATCATCGGCGCCGGATCGGGCAACGACGTCAGCCGCGCCCTCGCCTGGGGCGCCGAGCGCGTCGACGCCGTCGAAATCGATCCGGTGATCCAGCGGCTCGGCAAGCGCGATCATCCCGATCGCCCGTACGATGATCCGCGCGTCTTCGTGCATCTCAACGACGGCCGTAACTTCCTGAAGGCAGGCAACAAGCAGTACGACCTGATCATCTACGCGCTGGTCGACTCGCTGGTTCTCCACAGCGGCTACAGCAACATCCGTCTCGAGAGCTATCTCTTCACGAAACAGGCGATGGATGATGTCAGGAAGCGGCTGCGGCCCGGCGGCGTGTTCGTCATGTACAACTATTTCCGCCAGGGCTGGATCGTGTCGCGGCTGCAGAACTCGGTGCGCGCGGCCTTTGGCGACAATGCGCTCGTGGTCAACCTGCCGAGCCGCGATCAACTCAACCCCGACGACAATCTCGGCGGCGATTTCACGATGCTGATCGCCGGCAACAACCGCGCGGTTCGCGACGCGTTCGCGCGGCAGCCCGAGTACTGGCTGCGGCTTCGCGGACCGTTCGATCATCGGACCTTGAACGGCTTCGAATACCCGCTGCCGGACGAGCGAACGGGCTGGCGCGCGATGCCCGCCGACGCCCGCGACAACAGCGAGTGGCGGCAGTTCCGCCTGACGCAGGTGAATTCGGGAGCGTCAGACACGCGCCTCGCCACCGACGACTGGCCGATGCTCTACCTGCGGGAGCCGATGATCCCGGGGGTGAGCCTGCGCGGCGGCGCGATCATGGCCGTGATCGCGGTATTGCTGCTGGCGTCCGCCTTCGCTCGCAAAGGCTCTGGCGAGCTACGGCGGGACTCCGCCGAAGCGGCCACCGGCCGCGAAGGCGAGCCGTCACACCGCACCGCGCTGCTCGTGCAGATGTTCTTCCTGGGCGCCGGCTTCATGCTGGTCGAAACCAAGGCCGTCGTGCACATGGCGCTGCTGTTTGGCGGCACCTGGATCGTCAACTCGGTGGTGATCTTCGCGGTGCTGGTGATGATCCTGATCGCCAACCTGTTCGTGGCGGTCGCGCGCCCGTCGCGATTGGCGTTCTATTACGCGGCGCTGCTGGTGTCGCTGATGGTCAGCGCGCTGGTGCCGATGGACACGTTCCTCGGCATGGACCGGACGGCGCAGATCACGGCGGCCTCACTGCTCGCGTTCGCGCCGATCTTCTTTGCGGGGGTGGTGTTCGCGGTGTCGTTTACCAGCGCGGTCGAGCCCGATCGCGCCTTCGGCGCCAACATCGCGGGCGCGATGTTCGGCGGCCTCGCCGAATACAGCTCGATGCTGCTCGGCTTCCAGTACCTGCTGTTCGTCGCGGTCGCGCTCTATATCATCTCGATCATCGGCTATCAGAAGGCGGTGACGGGAACGCCGGCCGCGCACATCGGACAGGAGCCGGCCGCGTAATTCGGCGGCGCCTTGTATTCGACGAGCGCGACGTTCGGCACGGCGAGGCTGACGCACGCTTCGCAGCGGTCGATGATCTGCATCGTGCCGATGACGGTGCCGCCCGAGGCGGCCACCAGGTCCGCGCAGCGCTTGAACGTCGTGCCCGTATTCCGCACATCGTCCACGATCAGCACGCGCCTGCCTTTCATGCGCGACGCGTAAAACGGGCTGAGCGCCGGCTCGCCTTCCTGGTCGCCAAACGGCGCGAACGAGTACGACGGATGCGTCATGGGGCGGCGGGAGTCGAGCAGGCCCGCCATGGTGTGCGCCAGCAGCGCGCCGCCGGTCGCGGGTCCGGCGACGATTTGCGTCTTGTCGATGAGCTCCGCTGGCATCACGTCGATCAGATCCTGCGCCACCCGCCAGATCGTCGACGGGAACTGCAGCAGCTGGTGTGGATTCAGATAGAGCCGGCCGTGAAAGCCGTTGCCGTAATCGAAGTGCCCTTCCATCACGACTTCGAAGCGTCGCAGATCCTCGAAAGCCCTGGTGCGAACATCCTCGTGCCGCGCATTGCCAACAGCGTGTGCCATCGCCACCCTCAGGCGCGTTCCAGGCGGGTCTGAAGACCCGCCTCTACGGCCGGATTCACGTAAACCACCTTGCCGCCGACGATCGTCGCGGCGACGCCGCCCTTGAACGACCAGCCGTGAAACGGCGTGTTCTTCGACTTGCTCACCAGCTTCGTGCGATCGATCGTCACCGGCAGATCCGGCGCGATGATGGTGATGTCGGCCGGCGCGCCCGGCGACAGCGTGCCGCCGGGGACGCGCAGGATCTTCGCCGGGTTCACCGACATCAGCTCCACCATTCTCGGCAGGCCGATCACCCCGGTGTGCACCAGCCTGTCGAGCGTGATCGAGATCGCGGTCTCGAGGCCGACGATGCCGAACGGGGCGCGATCGAATTCGACGTTCTTCTCGTCGTAATGATGCGGCGCGTGATCGGTGGAGATGACGTCGACCGTGCCGTCGACGATGCCGGCGATCATGGCGTCGCGATCGCGCGCTTCGCGCAGCGGCGGATTCATCTTGGCGTTGGTGTCGTAGGCGATCGGCGCCGCCAGCAGATCGTCGGTCAGCGTGAAGTGGTGCGGGCAGACCTCGCACGTCACCTTGACGCCGCGGCTCTTGCCCTGCCGCACCGCCTCAATGGTCGTCCACGCGCTCATGTGCGCGATGTGGATGTGCCCGCCCGTCATCTCGGCGAGCAGGATGTCGCGCCCGGCCGTGATGGCTTCGGCGACGCCGGGGATGCCGCGCAAGCCGAGCGATGCGGCCACCGCCCCCTCGTGCGCGACGCCGTCGCCCTTCAACGATTGATCCTCGCAGTGCTCGATCACCGGCATGTCGAACATGCTGGTGTATTCGAGGGCGCGGCGCGCCAGGATCGCCGTGGCGATCGGCAGCCCGTCGTCGGTGACCGCGACGCAGCCGGCTTCCTTGAGCTCGGCGATGTCGGCGAGCTCCTCGCCCTTCTGTCCGCGCGACACCGCGCCGATCGGATAGACACGCGCCAGCCCCGCTTCCGCCGCCTTCTGCAGGATCAGGCGCGTGACGCCGGCGTTGTCGTTGACCGGCCTGGTGTTGGGCATGCACGCGACCGCGGTGAATCCACCCGCGACCGCCGATGCCACACCCGTCGCCACCGTCTCCTTGTGCTCCTGCCCGGGCTCGCGCAGGTGCACGTGCATGTCGATGAAGCCCGGACAGACAATCAGCC
>JAYWEJ010000323.1:0-6691 GCA_043779345.1 Acidimicrobiia bacterium
CGCGGGCGGCCGGCGATACAGCGTGTACGTGAAGGTGCCGTGCAGCCACGCCTCGCCGGCGGCATCATCGCGTTTCGCGCCCATCGACTCGCCGTGGACGTGCGCGTAGTCGCCGCCAAGCCGCGCGATCTCGTCACCGATCCGGCTTCCGGCATTGGCCATCAGCTCCTGGTAGCAACGGGCCCACAGCTCATCGCGGTGGGCCAGAGTGCCGGCGACGCGACTGCTGTTGGCCTCCACCGTGTGCTCGGCGATCAGCTCCGCGTCAATCGGCGGCAGCTCGCGATGCCAGAAGACGCCCGTCGAGACCGCCGTGATGCTCATGGCGCGACCTGATTAAGCTCGGCGAAGCGCAGGTGCGACGCACGGACATCGTCGTAGCCGTATTCGACGAGATCCCGAACCGTGGCCGGCAAGGCGCCCTCGACCGCGCTCTTGAAGGCCTGGACGGTGATGCTATCGCCGCGTTCTGCTTCGGAGACGACGGCGCGGTCGTCGTGGCCGCTCAACGCGCTCCTGATATCCATCCATTTTCGATGAAGCGTGGCGCCTGCCGTGCCGTCGGCGGTTGCGGCGCCGCCCAATCGCTGGGCGTGCGGCAGGAGTTGCGCGGCGAACTTCGCTCGCCGGTAGGCGGTGTCCGCGAAAAACGTTTTCAAGGCAGGATCCTTCACGAGCTCAGCCGCATGAAGGAGTCCTCGCTCTCCGTCCTTGCAGGTCTCAATCAGGCTATTCAATACGGCTCGCGGACTTGCTTCAGTCATTGGATGCTCCTGGCGATTCCACTGCACGATGTCGGCCACCGACAATCGGCCCGAATCGTCACGTGGTGCGCCAGGCGGCTGGGAAATCTCCCGCAGGGGAGGAATACTCCCCACGCCGAAGCTCATCCGTCGAAGGTTGTAGGCGGGAACGGTGGCGAGCCTTAACATGGCTCTCCCCATGATCGAAGAACCCATTACCGCGCTCCCCACCCGCACCAGCCCAGTCCCGGTCCACCTGGCCGTCAAAGCCTTTGGCATCACCGACTCCGGCAAGGTGCGGACGTCGAACGAAGACCAGTTCCTGATTTCCGAACTCAGCAAGCGGATGCGCGTCTGGCAGACCAGCCTTCCCGAGCCGAAGCTCCAGGTCGGCGAGGATCGCGCGCACCTGTTTCTCGTGGCCGATGGCATGGGCGGGCATCGCGCGGGCGAACGCGCCAGCGCCATCGCCGTCGCCGCGATCGAGCAATTCACGCTCAACACCTTCAGGTGGTTTTTTGCCTCCGACAGCCCCGGCGCGCAGAAGGTCCTCGCGCAGTTCCAATCGGCCCTGACTGAAGCGGATACCAAGATCGCGGAGGAGGCGGCCGAGAACCCCGAGTTGAAGGGGATGGGGACGACGCTGACGATGGCGTTTCAGCTCGACGCGCAGGTCTGCATCGTGCATGTGGGTGACAGCCGCGCCTATCTCTATCGTGCGGGCCAGTTGCACCAACTCACCAAGGACCACACCATGGTGGCCGAACTGGTGCGCGCAGGAGCAATTCAGCAAGACCAGGTGGCCAACCATCCACTCCGTCACGTCATCACCAACGTCGTCGGCGGTCCGCACGTGGGTGTCAAGGTTGAATCACGCGCCTTCGAAGTTCAGGCCGGCGATCGCCTGATGCTGTGCTCGGATGGATTGACGGAGATGGTGAAGAGCGAAGCGATTACCGCGGTGCTCGATGCGGAGCCGGAACCGGAGGCCGCGGCGAAGGTGTTACTAGCTCAGGCTAACGATGCCGGGGGTCGCGACAATATCACCATCGTCATCGTGCGGTTCGATCCAGTGGAAGCGGCGCCTGCGACCGGCGCAGTCTAGGAAGAATTGGCGCGAGCGCAACCTGATGGAGGACTGGTGACGCCATCAGCAGCAAGGCCACCGAGAACAGCGGCCAGTTGAACGTCACCGGCAGCACCTGCAGGATCGCCTGACGGCCTTCCGGCAGCGCGACCCAACTGTCGGTCATGAAGACGGCGAGTGCGATCGCAATTCCCACGCCGGCAAGCGCCATCGTCCATCGGGCGTCGGCCGCATCATCACGCGACTGCGTCGCGAGCGTGCCCCACACGATCATCAACAGCGCGATGCTGACCGGCGCGATCACCGGCCCCCACCAGGGCAGCGGCAGCAGGAACAGGATGTCCCAGTCCAGCAGCGTCTTCGGCCAGCCGGTCATGATGCGAAGGAAGACGTAGTAGAAAATGTCCCACGCGCCAAACGTCAGCGCCGCGTAACCCACGCGGCGGCGCCACGTGCGTCCCGCGAGCACGCCGAGCGTGGCAATCATCACGAGCGTGGCCGCCTCGCGCCACATTTCGACGTAGCCCAGCGCATCGTTCAGCGGTAACGGATTGACCTGGTACGGCTCGATCCGATCGACAAGCGCGCGGATGTAATAGACGCTTGCGGATTCGACCCAGGCCATCGCGATCGCGAAGGCGATGACGACCGCCCAGCGCGTTCGCTCCGTAAGGTGATCGATCATCACACCTGCTCCGTAACGGCTTCCGCCGTCACCTTTGATTGGCGGACTTGTCCCGCCGAAGCGTCTGCGCAAAGGCGGATGCTGACTTCGACACGGTCGATGACGTCGTCCGGCGTCGAGGTGCCGGCCGTCAGTCCGACAACGGCGGCTGCATCGAACCACCCGGGCCTTAAGTCCGTCTCTGTTTGCACGTGATGCACCCGGGCGCAGTAGCGCGCACAGGTTTTGACCAACTCCCGCGTGTTGTTGCTCGACCGGCCGCCGACCACGATGACCACGTCGGCCTCGCGCGCCATGTCGACCGCCGCGGACTGCCGTTGCTTGGTCGGTTTGCAGACGGTGTCGACGAAGCGCACCTCCGAGTGCGGGAAGCGGCTCCGAATCAGATCGACCAGGCGGCGAACCTTTTCAACCGCCTGCGTCGTCTGGGCCGCCACGCCGATGCGAGGATGCGGCTCGAGCGCGAGCACGTCGTCGTCTTCCAGCACGACGTCGAAGCGATCAAGATCGCCGGTGAGGCCTCGGACCTCAACGTGGTCACGTTGCCCGACGATGACGACGTGGTAGCCATCGCGGGTGAGTTCGGCGACGGCGCGGTGGGCGACGTGGACGAGGGGGCAGGTGGCTTCCACGACGGTCAGACCGAGGGCGCGGGTCCGCGCGAGGGTCCGCTCGGAGGTGCCGTGGGCGGTGACCATCATGGTCGCCGTCCTGACGTGCGTGACGTCCTGCGCGACCGCGATCCCCTTCGCCTCGAGCGCGCTCAGGACGGTGGGGTTATGGACGAGATCGCCGAGGATCGTGAGTGGGCCGGCGTCGGCATGTTCCAGCGCCAGCGCGATGGCATCGCGAACGCCGAAACACATGCCGAGGTGAGTCGCTCGAAGGATACGCATGCTTTGCAACGTAAAGTGTTGCACAGAGGACTTTGTATTGTAAAGTGCAAAGAGATATGATGCCGAACATGTTCGATACGCTCCAGTCGATCAGTCGCGATCTGGTCCACGCCGCACGATCGCTCGCCAAGGACAAGGGATTCACACTCGTCTGCGTGATCTCGCTTGGGATCGGCATGGGCGCGCTGGTCGCGCTGGCGACGTTTACGCGGCTGATCACCTCGCCGGCGCGGGTCATCGACATTAACGGGCTGACCGAGCTGCTCGTGCTCCCGCAGGGTCCGCTCCGCGAGAAGGCCGGCGAGTGGGCGCTCGAACAGTGGTCGTATCCGGATTTTCAAGCGCTGCGCGACGCCAAAATCGGCATGGACGTCACGGGCTGGGCCCTGGAGTCCAGCATGTTCGGCACCGCCGATCTCGATACGGTGGAAAATCCGCGCGTGTCGGTCCTGTACGTCTCCGCCAACTACTTCAACACGGTCGGCGTCCCGCTGGGGCGCGGACCTGGATTCGATCCCGCGATCGACGACGCGACATCGGGCGAGACGCGCGTGATCTTGAGCCACGATTTCTGGAAGACCCGGGCGAACTCCGATCCCGACATCGTCGGGAAAGCCCTGGGCGTCGACGGCGTCCCGCATACCGTGGTCGGGATCGCACCGGATGATTTTCGCGGCCACTTCCACTTGTTCCAGGCGCCAAGTTCCCTGCTGTTCGTTCCCCTGGAGCGGCATCCCCGGCTGCGGCAGAATCCGAATCTTCGCGACGACCGCAGCGTTGACTGGGTGAGGATCCACGGCCGGCTCGACCCAGGGATGGGAATCCTTCAGGCGAACGCGCTGGTGTCGGCCGCCATGGCAGGTGTGGCGAAGCAATATCCGTCAACCAACGAGTTCAAAGGCGCGACCGTCGAGCCCTACGCCTCGATGGGAGCGGCCGGTCGCCCCGAGAGCCGCCGCGTCACCGGCGTCCTCCTGAGCCTGGCGGGCATGGTGCTCCTGGTCGTGTGCCTGAACATCTCCGGCATGATGCTGGTCCGCGCCGCCAGCCGCGAGCGCGAGCTGTCCGTCCGCGCCGCGCTCGGCGCGGACCGCCGGCGTCTGATCCAGCATCTGTTCTTCGAAGCGATCATGCTGGCGGTGATCAGCGGCGCGCTCAGCGCGTTCGTGCTGTTTGGCATCCCTGCCCTTGGCGGATGGTATCTGGGCATGCCGGTTCCCCACGAGATCGATTTCGACGCCACCGGCGCGGCGATCTCCTCCGGACTCTGCCTGTTGGTGAGCGTGCTCTTCGGCCTGTTGCCGGCGGTTCGCTTCAGCCGCCCGAACTTGATTGCCGCGATGAAAGAGGAGGCCGGCGGCGGCGGACGCCATTCGATTCGCGTCCATCGCGTCGCGGCGATGGTGCAAGTCGGGATCGCCGTGCCGTTTCTCGTGATGAGCGGCGTGATGCTGGATCGGGTGCGGACGGCCGAGTTCGGCTTCCAGACCGATGGGGTCGCCGGCGCGAAACTCCCGATGCCCGAAGGGACGGAACAAGAGATCGGCTTCAAGATCCGGAGCGTTCGCGACAACCTCCGGCAGGCGAACGGCGTCACCGACGTGGCCGTGTCTGAGGGCATGCCGATCGATTTCGATTACCGCGAATTCCGAGTGGCGACGGGCGACGCGAAGTTCGCCACCGCGCACGTGACGCGCGTCGGCGAGAATTTCCTCGAGACCGTCGGCGCGCGGCTGAATCGGGGGCGAACGATCAGCCTCGAGGATCGCGTCTCGGACGCGGCGGTCGCGGTGATTTCCGAACCGCTGGCGGCGCTGTTGTTCCCAGGCCGGGAGCCGATCGGCGAACAGGTGAAGGTCACGCTGGCAGACCGCGTCGAGCGGGAGTTCACGATCGTCGGCGTGACCGCCGACTTCGCGACGTCGCAGTTGACCACCATCAGGCCGCAGATCCTGCTGCCGCTGCCGGAGAAACTCACGAACACTGTGTATCTGATCGCGCGCGGCGCGCCGGGGGATGAGCCGAAGTTGAGGGCGGGGCTCGAGACGGCTCTTCGCGAGCTTGGCGTTGAAGCACTGCCCGGCGTGGCGTTCCCCGGCGTCTTCACCGGAAAAGACTTCGTCGAGAAAAGCCTCGGCGATCTGGTGTCGGAGTCGATTGCGGTGGGATTTGCCGGCGGGCTGGTGCTGATTCTCGCGGCGCTCGGCATTCTCGGCGTCGTCGGGTTCATGGTGGCGACGCGCACGAAGGAATTGGCCGTTCGCATGGCCCTCGGGGCCACGCGCCTGCGCGTATTCCGAATGATGCTGTTGGACGTGGTGAAGCTGGTGATTCCCGGCGTCGCCGGCGGCCTTCTGCTTGGGGCCGTGCTGATTCGGACCATGGCCGACGTGATGGGCACGCCGCTCTCGGTCGGCCCGACGCCGCTCGGCGTCATGGAGCCGGTGATCTATGCGGGCGCTGCGGCGATCGCGATCGTGGTCGCGCTGCTGGCCGGCCTTCCGGCGGCGCGCCGCGCGACGAGGGTGCCGCCGATGGTGGCGATCAAGGCCGAGTGAGCCTGCGCTCGCGACCATAGAGGGACCATGTTGAAGACTCGGACAGAGACCTGGCTCGCCGTCATCATCGGGGCGGTCGGCCTGGTCATCCTCGGTGTGGCGGGTATCTTCGTGTACACGAGCGCCACCGCGCCAGTCCTGCACCCGAGCGCGCAGGACGTGCGATCCGTTGCGGGTGCGCCGCCGCCACAACAGTGGGACGCGGCGGTGGAGCAGGGCAGGCACGTCGTCCGCACGACCCTCGCCGAACAGAACCTGCCCGGCGTTTCAGTGGCGGTCGCCGCCGCTGGCGAGATGGTGTGGGCCGAAGGTTTCGGTTGGGCGAATCTCGAGAGCAAGGTGCCGGTGACGCCCGAGACGCGGTTCAGGATCGGCTCCGCCTCCACCGTGCTGACGTCGGCCGCCGTCGGACTGCTGATCGAGAAAGGCAAGCTGAACCTCGATGAAAAGATCCAGACGCACGTGCCTGATGTCCCGGAGAAACAGTGGCCGGTGACGCTTCGCCACGTCATGGGGCATGTGGCCGGCGTCAGGAGCGACGGCGGCGATGAAGGACGGCTGTTCGGTGTGGAGTGCGATCGGCCGATCGAAGCGCTGCAGCACTTCGATAGCGCGCCGCGGGTTGAGCCGGGAAGCGAGTATCGCTATTCGAACCTTGGCTGGGTCCTGATCAGCGCGGCCGTCGAGGCCGCGGCGGACGAGCCGTTCCTGCTGTTCATGCA
>JAYWEJ010000324.1:0-2825 GCA_043779345.1 Acidimicrobiia bacterium
AAGGAAGGTAGTCGTGAACCGATCGATCTGGCTCGCCGCGCTCGGCTGTCTCTCGCTCGCGTCGCTTCACGCGCAACCGGCCGCGCCGGCGCGTCCGAACATCGTCCTGATCATCACCGACGATGTCGGATACGGGGACATCGGCAGCTACGGTGCGCCCGACATCAAGACGCCGAACATCGACAGCCTGGCGAAAGCCGGCGTGCGATTCACCGATTTCTATGCGAACGGCTCGTCGTGCACGCCGACGCGCGCCGGCCTGATCAGCGGACGGTATCAGCAACGCTTCGCGCTGGAACGTCCGATGGCGCACGCGGCCACTGCCGACGGCACGCTTGGCCTGCCCGCAACCGGTCACTCGCTGCCGCAGCTGCTTCGCAACCATGGCTACGCGACCGGATTGATCGGCAAGTGGCACCTCGGTTACCTGCCGCAGTTCAGCCCCAAGGCGCACGGCTTCGATTCGTTCTTCGGGTTCAAGAGCGGTTACATCGACTACTACCAGCACACCGACTCCGGAGGACAGCCCGATCTGTTCGAGGACGACCAACCGGCCACGATCAACGGCTACATGACCGATCTGATCACGGACCGATCGGTGAAGTTCATCAACGACCACGCGAAGACGCCGTTCTTCCTGGAGGTGGCCTACAACGCCGCGCACTGGCCGTATCAGGTCCCCGATCACCCGTCGATTGCAATTGGCAACTCCCGTCATATCGTGGCCCACGACGAGAACCCGGGCACGCGTGCCGATTACGTGAAGATCATGGAGCGCGCCGATCAGGGCGTTGGACAGATCCTGGCCGCGCTCGACAGGCATGGACTGTCGTCGAACACGCTCGTGGTCTTCACCAACGACAACGGCGGCGAGTGGCTGTCGCGGAACGCGCCGCTCTTCCATCGTAAGTTCTCGCTTTACGAGGGCGGCATTCGCGTGCCGGCGATCATGCGATGGCCCGGACGGATTCCCGCCGGCGTGGTCTCGAGCCAGGTCGGCATCACGATGGATCTGAGCGCGACGTTCCTGGCGGCCGCGGCCGCGCCGGTTCCTGAGGGCGCGAAGCTGGACGGCATCAACCTGCTGCCGTTGCTTGCCGCCGGCGCCAAGCCGGTGTCACGAACGTTGTTCTGGCGGGTCGCCTTTGCCGGCCTCAATCAGCGCGCCATTCGCGACGGCAACTGGAAACTGCTGATGGAAGGCGGCGCGCGCCTGATGCTCTTCGACGTGGCGAAAGACCTTGGCGAGCGCGAGGATCGAGCGGCGTCCAACACCGCGGTGGTGCGCCGGCTGCATCAGCAGCTGCTGGCGTGGGAAAAGGATGTCGATGGCGAAGCGAAGGCCGGCGCGAAGCCCTGAGCGAGGTGACGTGACGAAGTCACGTCACCGAGTCGAACGGGTCAAACCATGACCGAGCGGGAACAGGCCCGGCAACCCGATCGGCAGCTTGCCGCCGATCGCGATCTCCCCCGCCAGCGCTTTCACCGCTGATTCTTCCGCGTAGTCGGAAAAATCGTAGGTCAGCATCATCGCCGGGATCTCCGGCACGAACATCGGCGTGTAGGGATTGCCGAAGAACATCGCGACCAACGGTTGCGAGTCGCGCTCGCTGTTGCGCGACAGCTCCTGCAGGAGCCTGACCACCGGCGGCGCCAGATCGAGCCGCCCGCTGCCGGACGAGGCGCGCACGAAGATGCCGGCGACGATCGCGTCGTAATTGGCGGCCATCGCCCGGACCAGATCGAGCTCCGACGGCGTCGAGCGATCGGACAGCTCCACCGCCGCTGTATTCGGCCAGCGCGCCTTCAGCGCCGGAATCACGGCGCGGCTCGGCGCCGCGATGCGCCATCCGGACGGGTAGTCCAGGATCGACAGATACAGCACAGCGCCGGTCTTCGGTGTCGGCAGCGGCACGTGGTTGCGCGCGTCCTTGATCAGCGTGATCGATCGCTCGCTGATGGCGCGCGCCACCGCGTCGTGCTTGCGGCCGCCGACGGTGAGCGGCACGGCCTCGAGGTTGACCGTGCGCGTGCGATGCAGGCCGAGGCGCGCCTTTGCTTCGAGGACACGGCGGGCCGATTGCTCGACGTGCGCCCGCGGGATCTCACCGGATTTCACCGCCGCTACGATCGCCGCCGCGGCAGCGGCGGAATCCGGCGAGTCGAGGATCACGTCGATGCCCGCCTTGACGGCGCGCACCGCGGCCTCGCCCGGCGTCGCCATCTTCGTGATTGCCGCCATCTTCATCGAGTCGGAGTAGATCAGGCCGTCGAAGCCGGGACGGAGGAGCGTACCGATCACTTTCGCGCTGAACGTCGCGGGCTGCTTCTCCGCATCAATCGCCGGCAGCTCGATGTGCGCGACCATGACGCCGGCGGCGCCCGCGGCAATGCCGCT
Source organism: Acidimicrobiia bacterium (assembly GCA_043779345.1). Taxonomy (GTDB): domain Bacteria; phylum Acidobacteriota; class Vicinamibacteria; order Vicinamibacterales; family UBA2999; genus 12-FULL-67-14b. Next base: position 2,399 of record JAYWEJ010000324.1, read on the forward strand.
CCTGAACGGCGCCAGCTCCACGGCCTCGAGCCGCTCGCGCGGGTGCGCCACCACCGGCAGCCCGAGATGCGAATCGACCTCGGTGTCGCCGTGGCCGGGGAAATGCTTCAGCGTGGCGAGCATGCCCGCTTCCTGCAAGCCCCTCACCCACCCCGCTACCATCGCGCCGGCGCGCGCGGGGTCTTCACCGAACGATCGGATGTTGATCACCGGATTGCGCGGGTTGTTGTTGACGTCGGCCACCGGGCCGTAATCGACGTGCACGCCGAGGGCGCGCGATTCGGCGCCGACGACCTTGCCGGCCTCGTAGGCGAGCTGCGGATCACCGGCGGCGCCAAACGCCATCGCGCGCGGGAACTTGGTCGCGCCGGCAATGCGCATCTGCACGCCCCACTCGAAGTCCGATGACGTCAGCAGCGGCAGCGCC
>JAYWEJ010000325.1:0-6666 GCA_043779345.1 Acidimicrobiia bacterium
CCCACAACGACGATGCGCCTGCAGTTCAGGGCGGAGCTGATCAACGCGTTCGATCAGCGTCAGTGGCTGGCCGATCCGCTGGCCAACGGACTCGACAACACCTGCACCTCCTCGAACACCGTCTGTAACGTGTCGGGCGATCGCTTCGGCCAGATCATCGCGACGCGCTCGGCCCGCGAGATTCAGCTCGGGCTGAAGTTCTACTGGTAGCTGCGTGGTACGATCGGACTCCGGGCGCATCTGAATAGTGCCCGGAACCCGATGCCCATCCAGGATCTTAAAGAGCAGATCGCCCGGCTGCCCGAGCAGCCGGGCGTCTACCTCTACTACAACGCCAAAGGCGAGACGCTCTACGTCGGCAAGGCCCGTTCCTTGCGCGATCGGACGCGCTCGTACCTCGGCGCCTACGGCATGAGCCCGCGCCATGACGCGCTGCTGGATGAATCGACCCGCCTCGAAGTCATCGTCACCGACTCGGTCGTCGAGGCGCTGGCGCTCGAAAACAATCTCATCAAGCAGCGGGCGCCGCGTTACAACATCCTGCTGCGCGACGACAAAAACTATCCCTACCTGCAGCTGACAACGACGGAAGAGTTTCCGCGCGTGCTGGTGGCGCGTTCGGTGGAGCGCGACGGCAACATGTATGCGGGCCCATTCCTGCCCGCCAAGTTCGCGCGCCGCACCATGTCGCTGACGCACAAGGTGTTCGGCATTCGCTCGTGTAATGAGGTGATCACCGGCACGCGGCAGCGCCCCTGCCTGGAATACGACATCAAGCGCTGCCTGGCGCCGTGCGTCGTGACGATTTGCAGCGAAGAGCGCTACGCCATGGCCGTCGCGGACACGAAACTGTTTCTCGAAGGCCGCAACCAGGAGCTGGCCGAACAGTTGCGCGGCCGCATGGTCGAGGCATCGGAGGATCAGCGCTTCGAGGAAGCCGCGCAGCTGCGCGACGCGATGCGAACCGTCGAAGCCGTCCGCGAGCGGCAGCAGAAGATGGCGTCGGCGGAGCTCGGCGATCGCGATGTGTTCGGCGTCAAGGTCGGCGCCAGCGGCGCGGTGGTGCAGGTGTTCATCGTCAGGGGCGGCCGCGTCATCGAGCGCGTCGAGTTCGTGTGGGACGCCGCCGAGAGCCGCGAATCTGAAGCGGATGTGATCGAAGCGGCGATCCAGCAGTTCTATTCGGATCAGGAGCCGCCGCCCGAAATCCACGTGCCGATGGCGCCGCCGGACCAGCAGGTGCTCGAAGACTGGCTGGGCCAGAAGGCGGTCCGCAAGGTGCACATCGTCGTTCCCCAGCGCGGCACCAAGAAGGGCATGATGGAGCTCGCGCATCGCAACGCCGCGCTCGGTTATCGCCAGCGCTTCGACGCCAATGCGACCGCGAACTACGACGCGCTCGAATCCCTGCAGGCCGCCTTGCGATTGCCCAAACTGCCGCGGCGCATCGATTGCTTCGACATTTCGACGATCCAGGGTAGCGAGACGGTGGCGTCGATGGTGGTGTGCGAAGAGGGCCGCATGCGCCCCTCGGAGTACAGGAAATTCAAAATCAGACATGAAAGGCCAATAGGCGAACAGGCCAATAGGCCAATCGGGCAGGAGCAGCCGTACCTCGATGATTTCGCAGCGATGGAGCAGGTGGTCCGCCGCCGCTATTCAAAGGTCCTGGAGAACGGCGGACCCTTCCCTGATTTGATCGTGATCGACGGCGGCAAGGGCCAGTTGAATGCCGCGTATGCGGCGCTCGAGACGGTCGGCCTGTCGAACCTGGTCGCGATCGGCCTGGCCAAGAAAGAGGAGCTCGTCTTCACGCGCGACAGCATGGATCCCCTCGCGCTCGATACGCACGGCAACGCGCTGCGATTGCTGCAGCGCATCCGCGACGAGGCGCATCGCTTTGCGATCACCTTCCACCGCCAGTCGCGCCACAAGCGCGATCTGCAATCGGAGCTCGACGTCGTGCCGGGCATTGGGTTGCGCCGGCGCAAGACGCTCCTGACCGCGTTCGGCAGCCTGTCGGGCGTGCGCCGGGCGACGCGTGAAGAGTTGGCGCGTGTCGTCGGCAGCAAGGTCGCCGATGCCGTGATCAAGCACTTCGCGGCCAATCCATGAGCGTTGAACTGACGGCCGAACAACGCGAGCAGCTCGCCTGCGCCGCCATCGACTGGGTACTCGAATATTTCACCGCGCAATCGACGCTGCCCATTTACCCCACAGCCAGCGCGACGGAGATGTCGTCGCAGCTGTCCGGTGCGCTACCGATCGATCCGCAAGACCTTTCGGAGGTGATGGCCGATGTCCAGCGCGTCGCCGATTTCAGCCGCCACAACGGCCATCCGCGCATGTTCGGCTACGTGCAGTCGTCCGCCAGCTTCGCGGGCGTGATCGGCGACCTGCTGGCGTCCGCGCTCAATCAGAACGTCACGTCGTGGCGATCGGCGCCGGCGGCGGCCACCGTCGAGCATCAAGCGATCGAGTGGCTGAAGGAGCTCGTCGGCTTCGGTCGGCGCGGCGCCGGCGTGCTGTTGAGCGGCGGCTCGATCGCGAACTTCGCCGGGCTGGCGGTCGCGCTTCGCGCCAGCACTGACATCGATCTGAATCAGCGCGGCGTCGCCGCCTTGCCGGGCCGGCCGCGCATCTACACGTCGGCGATGACGCACATGTCGATCGGCAAGGCGGCAGCGATGCTCGGAATCGGCAAGGACGCGATCGTCGCGCTACCGGTGAACGGCGCGTTTCAGCTGGAGGTGTCCGCGCTGTCGTCGCAGATCGACGCGGATCGCGCCGCGGGGTGCCATCCCGTGTGCGTCGTCGCGACGGCCGGCGACGTCAACACCGGCGCCATCGATCCGCTCGACGCAATCGCCGAGGTGTGCGCGCGCACCGGCCTCTGGCTGCACGTCGACGGCTCGTACGGCGCATTGGCTGCGAAGTCGGCGCAGGTGGGCGGCGCCATGCGGGCGCTCGATCGCGCGGATTCGATGTCGCTCGATCCGCACAAGTGGTTGTTCGCGCCCACCGACGCCGGCTGCTTGCTGGTTCGCGACGCCGCGTTGCTGCAGCGCGCGTTCTCGACCGGCGCCGGCTACATCGACGTCATTGCCGACCGCGACATGTCGGAGTTCGCCTATTGGGACCACAGCCCCGAGCTGTCGCGGCGGTTCCGCGCGCTCAAGATCTGGTTCCTGCTCAAGGTGCACGGCGCGCGGGCGATTCAAGAGGCGATCGACGGCAATATCGAGGTCGCGCGGCATCTCGCGACCGCCGTCGGGGCGAGCGCGGATTTCGAGCTGATGGCACCAGCGCCGCTGAGCATCGTCTGTTTTCGCTACCGAACCGGCGATGGCCGCCTACGCGAAGACGCTCCGGCGCGCCAAGACGATTTCAACAAGCGATTGATGGTCGAAGTCCAGCGCGACGGCGATTCGTACCTGTCGAATGCCACCATCAACGGCCGCTTCGCCCTGCGCGCCTGTATCGTCAACTACCGGACGCGCCGGTCGGACGTCGACCGATTGCTCGAAACTATCAGGCGAGTCGCGGCCAGAATGCCCGGATCCGTGTGATAACCTTTTGAGTTCTGGCCGACATCGATTTCTCTCAGGTTCTCATCCAAATCGTCGTGTTGATCGCCTCGCTGTCCGTGCACGAGGCGGCGCACGCTTGGGCGGCTGATCGCCTCGGCGATCCGACGGCGCGGCATCTTGGCCGGCTGTCGCTCAATCCCGTGGTCCACGTCGATCCGATCGGCACGCTGCTGTTCCCGTTGATCGCGATGTTGACCGGTTTGCCCCTGATTGGATGGGCCAAGCCGGTGCCCGTCGATCCCAGGCATCTCAAGCACCCGAAGCGTGACTTCGCGCTGATTGCCGCGGCCGGCCCCGCGAGCAACGTCGTGATGGCCGTCATCGGCGCCGTGATCTTCGCGGTGCTGCCGACCGCGGCCCCCGGCGACATCGCCGGCCGGGTCGTCATGACCGCACCGCGTGAAATTTTCCTGTGGTTCACGTATCTCAACGTCATGCTGGCGGTGTTCAACATGATCCCGGTGCCGCCCCTCGACGGCGGCAACGTCCTGATTGGCGTGCTGCCGCACGCCGGCGCCCGAATGGTCGAACAACTGCGACCCTACGGCTTCATCATTTTGTATGCTTTGATGCTGAGCGACGCGCTGAACTATCTTCTCGGCCCGCTCACGGTTGGCATCGTCAGGTTTCTGCTCCGAATACCGTGACCAAACAACGTGTGCTGTCGGGGATGCGCCCGACCGGAAAACTTCACCTCGGGCACCTGGTTGGCGCGCTCCAGAACTGGGTCACGATGCAGTCGGAATACGACTCGTATCACTGCGTCGTCGACTGGCATGCGCTGACGACCCACTACAACGACACCAGCGGGATCGTCGCCAATGCCTACGACAACGTCGCCGACTGGATCGGGGCGGGGCTGGATCCCGAGAAGAGCACGTTCTTCGTCCAATCGCTCGTGCCGGAACACGCCGAGCTGTATTTGTTGTTCCAGATGGTGACGCCAATCCCGTGGCTCGAGCGCGTGCCGACCTACAAAGAGCAGGTCGAGCAGTTGAGCGATCGCGATCTGTCGAGCATCGGCTTTCTCGGCTATCCGCTGCTGCAGGCGGCCGACATCGCGGTCTATGACGCGCACAAGGTGCCGGTTGGGGAGGATCAGGTCCCGCACCTGGAGCTGACGCGCGAAGTGGTCCGGCGCTTCAATAATGTCTATCCGGGCGCGAACCTGATTGAGCCGCTGCAGATCCTGACGAAGACGTCACGGCTGCCGGGCCTCGATAACCGGAAGATGAGCAAGAGCTACAACAACACCATCGACCTTTCGGACGATGCGAAGACGGTGCAGAACAAGGTGCGCCAGATGTACACGGACCCGAAGCGCGTGCGCGCGGACATTCCGGGGACGGTCGAAGGCAATCCGGTGTTCGATTATCACGACGCGTTCAATCGGAATAAGGACGACGTCGAGGACCTGAAGACGCGCTACCGCGCCGGCAAGGTCGGCGACGTCGAGGTCAAGACCAAGCTCGCGGCCGCGATCAATACGGCGCTCGAGCCGATCCGCGAGCGTCGCGAGCAGGCGCTGGCTCGTCCTGGCTACATTCGTGACGTGCTGATGGCAGGCTCGCAGAAGGCCCGCGGCGTGGCGCACCAGACCATGGAGCGCGTGCGCGAGGCCGTGAAGCTGAAGTACTGATGGCCGACACTCCCGAGATTCCGCCCGGCGAAGAGCCCTTCGAGTCGCAGCTCGAGTCGATCAAGATCAAGCTGCAGTCGTTCGAAGGGCCGCTCGATCTGCTCGTTCATCTGATCAAGAAGAACCAGATGAACGTCTACGACATCCAGATCTCGGTAATCACCAGGCAATACCTCGAGTACCTCGACCTGATGCAGGAGCTCAACCTCGACCTCGCCAGCGAGTTCCTGGTGATGGCGGCGACGCTGATCCACATCAAGAGCAAGCTGCTGCTGCCGCGGCCCGAAACCGCGGCGGGCGATCCGACCGACGAGGAGGATCCGCGCGACGCGCTGGTCCGCCGGCTGCTCGAGCACCAGCAGTTCAAGGCCGCCGCCGAGATGCTGCACGACAAGGAAACGCTGCGCAGCGCGCAGTGGGGCCGGCCCGATTCGCGCATCGAGGAGATCGCCGGCGACGACTACGAGCCGGAGATCGAGGTCGACCTCTTCAGCCTGATCACGGCTTTCAAGCAGGTGCTCGAGCGCGCCCGCGAGCGGCCGCCGGTGCCGCTGCCGCCCGAGGAAATCTCGATCGAGACGCGCATCGAGCAGCTGCTGGAGCGGCTGTCGGAAAGCGAGGCCTGCGGCTTCGAGGATCTGTTCGCGAGCGACGCCACCCGCGGCGACATGATCGTCACGTTCCTGGCGATGCTCGAGATGATCCGCCTGCAGCTGATCCGCGTCTTCCAGCAGGGCGGCATCGGCCCGATTCGCGTCTACAAGCGCGCCCGGCCGACCGACGCGCCGCACCCGATTCATGACCCCGAGGATGAGTACAAGGCACATCACCCGGGAACCGGGAACCGGGAGCCGGGAACCGGCACGGAGGAAGACAAGAAATGAGCGACGAGACTTCATCACCCGTTTCACCCGATTCACCCGCCTCACCCGAGGAGGCGAAGCCGCGGATGGAGCTGGCGCAGCTCAAGGCGGTGATCGAGTCGCTCGTCTTCGCCTCGCCGGAGCCGTTGACGCCGCGGATGTTGTATCGCCTGCTGAACGACCGGCGGCCGATCATCAAGATCAAGGCGACACAGACCATCGTCACGCCCGCCGCACCGGTTGGCGTGATTGAGGGTAGCCGCGCCGACGTCAGTTTCGTGGCCGGCCTGTTGATCGACAAATTTGCTTACCACCTGCCATTCTATCGGCAGCACCAACGCCTTGCCGATAGCGGCATCCGCGTCAGTCGGCCGTGGCTTACCCAGATCGGGCAACAGGGGATCGCGTTGCTCGAACCGATCTACGCAGCGCAGCTCGAATCGATCCGCGCCTCGCGTGTCAAGGCGATGGACGAGACCCCGATCAAGGCCGGGCGCGCCGGACCGGGGAAACTGAAGGCGGCGTATTTCTGGCCGGTTTATGGCGAATTGGACGAAGTCTGCTTCCCGTTCTT
>JAYWEJ010000326.1:0-6664 GCA_043779345.1 Acidimicrobiia bacterium
CGAGCACGTCGGTCAGCGTGGCAGTGATGTTGTCGCGCGAACCATCGGCCTGCTTGCGCACGGCGTGACCGAACAGGCCGGCGTTGCGCCACCGCCCGCCCGCGGCGAGGCCGCCGTTGGCGTAGCCGCGATTGCCCGCCGTCACGTCCAGCGACACCGACCTGCGGCTCGGCGCATCGGGCGTGATGTAGTTGACGACGCCGCCCAGCGTGACCGGACCGTACGCAATCTGGCTCGAGCCTTTCAGCACTTCAATCCGATCGAAGCGTTCGACGGGCGGATGATAGTAGCTGGCGTTGTCGCCGTAAGGCGCGTAGGTCACGGGCAGGCCGTCTTCGAGCAGCAGCACCTTGCTCGAGCGCGTCGGATTCAATCCACGCAAACCGATGTTGGGTCGCAAGCCCACGCCCTCTTCGTCGCGCACGGTCACACCCGGCAATTTGCGCAAGGCTTCGCTGCTGCTGAACACGTGCGTCGCGTCCAGGTCCGCGCGCCGCAGCAGATCGTACGATCCTGGCGTGCGCCGCAGCACCGTTTCCGATCCAACCAGCTCCTGGCCGATCACCGTCACGGCCTCCGAGACGCCTTCGGGGTGCAATGTCAGCTCGACGCGCGTGGCGCGCGGCAGCTCGATCGAGCTTCGGGCCACGGAAAAGCCGTCCAGCCTGGCGGATATCGCGTATCGCTTCGAGGCGAGGTTCGTAATCACGAACTCACCCCTGCCATCGGTGGTGACCGTCATCGCTTCCATGCCGGAGTCGCTGCGAAGTGTGACGTCCGCACCCGGAATCGGCGCGCCCGTGGTGTCGCGGACGATGCCGCTGAGCACGGACTGGGCCAGGGTCAAGACCGGGACAGCCACGCCGAGGACGACGGCGAGCAACAAACGCGAAATCATGTGTTCCTTCTTCGGAGTGTCTTCATGACGGCCATCTTGAGACTCGGTCTCAACTTCTTAACCAGCTTATTGCCGACTAAAATGGTCGGTCAAGAGCAAAATGAGAATCGATCTCAATTCCGACCTCGGCGAGTCCTTCGGCCCCTGGCCGATGGGCCAGGACGCGTCGCTGATGGAGAGCATTTCCTCGGCAAACGTGGCCTGCGGCTTCCACGCCGGCGACCCCGCCGCGATGCGGGCCACCATCACCCTGGCGCGCGAGAAGGGGGTCGCGATTGGCGCCCACCCCGGTTTTCAGGACCTGGCCGGATTCGGGCGGCGCGAGATCACGGCGTCGCCGCAGGAGGTCGAGGACCTGGTGCTCTACCAGGTATCGGCGCTGGCGGGCATGGCGTCGGCGCAGGGCGTCAGGCTCCAGCACGTCAAGGCGCACGGCGCGCTCTACAACATGGCGTGCCGCGATCGCGCCCTTGCGGATGCCATCGCGAAAGCGGTGGCCGGGTTCGATCGATCGCTGATCCTGTTTGGGCTGCCCAACTCGGAATTGCTGCGGGCCGGCGAAGCGGCGGGCCTCGCAGTCGCCGCCGAGGTGTTCGCGGATCGCGCCTACGATCCGGATGGCTCGCTGACGTCACGCGCCAGGCCGGGTAGCGTGATTCACGACGCGCCGAGGGTCGTCGAGCGCGCGATCAAGATGGTGCGGGACCAGCAGGTCATCGCCGTCGATGGTTCAACGATTACGTTGACGGCCGAGACGATGTGCCTGCACGGTGACACGCCGGGCGCCGCGGCTCTCGCTCGAGAGATCCGGCGCGGGTTGGAGTCCGCCGGCGTTCGGATTTCCGCGCTGCGTGACTAATCGAGCAGCCGCAGCCAGCGTTCGGCGGCTTCCTTTGTGATCGGTCCCTGGGTCTGCGGCGTTGACATCCCGAAGATGACCTGGGCAATGATGCCGTCCGAGCCGCCAGGGTATAGGAATCGCCGCTGTCAATCTTTGCGCGCAGCTCCTGCTCGCTTTCAGTTCCCAAGATCGCAATTGGGTTCGCCATGCTGGTTCCTTTCCCGTCACTCATACCTCATCGCATCGACAGGCTGGAGCGCGGCGGCTTTCATCGCAGGATACAGCCCGAAGACGAGTCCGACGAGGAACGACACCACGACACCGAGCAGCACCGCGGTGACTGACACGTGCGTGGCCCATCCCGCGTAGGCGGAGATCCCGACTGAGACGAGGGCGCCGATGACGATGCCGGCGACGCCGCCGCCCACCGTCATCAGCAGCGTCTCGATCAGGAACTGCATGGTGACGTCGCGCCGTTTCGCGCCGGCCGTGCGCCGCACGCCGATCTCGCGCGTGCGCTCGACCACCGACGTCAGCATGATGTTCATGATGCCGATGCCGCCGACCAGCAGGGCGAGCGCGGCGACGCTGCCGACGACGACGCTGAAAGTGCGCTGCGTCCGGTAGCGCTGCGCCAGCAGCTCGCGCGGCACGACGATGTGAAATTCATCCGGCTCCCTCGTCTGCAGCAGCATCCGCCGCAGCACTTCGCCGAGCTCCACGCTGCGCTCCGCGTCCGCGACCTGCACCCAGATCTCTTCGACCGGCTGGCTCTGTCCGATGTCGATGGTCTTGCCGGTGATCGACGACAGCGGCGCCAGCACGGCCCGATTGACGTTGTGCCATGCCATGGACGTACCGGCCTGCGGATCCCCGCCTTGCGCGCGCAGCACGCCAACGACGCGGTAGTGATCCTCGAGGATCCGGATCGTCTCGCCGACCGGGTCGCGATAGCCGAAGATCTGCTGGGCCAGCGCGGCGCCGATCACGCAGACGCGCGCCGACGCGTCGGTCTCGGCCAGCAGCCGGCCGCGCTCGGCGGCGAGCCGCAGGATCTGCTGGAACGCCGGCGGCGCCGCGAGCACCTGCGTCGGGCTGACTCGATCGCCGCTGCCGGCGCGCACGTAGCGCGATACGACCGGAGCCGCGAGCGTCGCCGACGGCACCAGCGCGAGCGCGCGATCGGCGTCCCCGGCAATCAGGCTCCGCTTCATCGTGCCCCTGGCATTGAGGCCGCCGCTACTCTGCGCGACGATGTTGTCGAGGCCCAGGGCGTCGACCTGCGCCAGCGCCTCGCGCGCCGCGCCCTCGCTCACCGACATCATCGCGATCACGGCGGCGACGCCGAGCACGACGCCGAGCACGCTGAGCGCGGTGCGCAGGCGATAGCGGCCGAGCGCCTCGAGCGCGATGCGAAGGAACTCGGCGAGCTCAGCGAGGCTGAAGCGCATTGCGTGAAGGCGCATTCGGGCCGGTGGCCGCGGGCGGTGCGAGCGACACCCGCTCGCCTTCGCGGAGGCCGGCGACGATCTCGACCATGCGGTCGTTCGACTCGCCGAGATCGACCGGCCGCGTCTCGGTGCCGGTGGCGCCGACCACGTAAACGACGCGGCCGCCCTGGTGGTTGAAGACGGCGGTGACGGGGATCATCAACACGTTGGTCCGCGAGCCGACGATCACGTCCGCGCGAATCGTCATCTCCGGACGCAGCTCCGCCGGCGTCGGATCGAGCGTGATCACCAGGTCGAATCGCTTGTCGTCGAACGGCCGGTTGACGGAGGCGCTGGCGAGCGTGCCGACGCGCGTCACGGTGCCGGTCAGTTTCAGATCGGGAAACGCCTCGACGCGAATCTCGGCCGGCTGCCCCGCCTTGACGCGATGCACGTCGCTCTCGCTGATCGACGCCTCGACGAGCATGCGATTGACTTCGGGAATCGTGACAATGCCCTGCGTCGCGAAGACCCGATCGCCAATCCGCAGCTTGCGGCGCGGATTCGAGTTGAGGTTCTCCTCGTAGACGACGAGGCCGGCGCCGCGCGCGCGGATCGTGCACCCGTCGATCAGGCGCTCGAGCAACTCGAGCCGCAACTGGGTTTCGCCGGCGCGGGTGCGGGCGTGTCCGAGCTGCGCGCCCCTCTGGGCCAGCGCCAGCGCCGCGCGCTTCTGCTCGCGGGGGTGCGACAGCTGCACGACGACGTCGGTGCGCCGCCGCGCCAGGATCAGCTCTTCCTCGGCTTCATCGAGTTGATCCTCGTTGCGCGCCAGCTCGTCGCGGGTGATGAAGCCCTTGTCGAGCAGCGGCTTGAGGTGTTCGTATTCCTGGCGGAGGCGCTCCGCCTTCTTCTGGGTGCGCTGCAGCGTCGATCGCGCCTCCTCGACGGTCAAGGCGCCTTCGCCTTCGGTCACGGCCTTGACCTCGGCGCCGGCCTCCTCGAACTCGCCCTCGGCGACCTGCAGATCCATCAGCGACTGGCGGCTTTCCTGGCGGACGCGCGCGAGCTCGACCTCGAGATCGGTGGTATCGAGCCTGACCAGCAGGTCACCGGCGGCAACGCGCGAGCCTTCCGGCGCGAGATCGCGAATCTCGACGTCGCGCCCGGGAATCGGCGACCGGTAGGTGATGGATTGAATCGGCTTGAGCGTGCCGCTCGAGGTCAGACGCGCGGTCAGCTCGCCACGCGTGACGGGGGCCACCATCGCATCCTCGGCGCCGGCACGCACCCAGTAGACGAACAGGGTGATCACGGCGACCGCCGCCACGCCGGCAAGCGCGGTGCGCGGGGACAGCCACGCCGATCGGGTCGTAGTGGCCATGCTTACTTCGCCAGATTAGACGCCATCGAGAGCACGTTAGTCGAGCCTGACATGTCGGTCCGCGGATTGAATATGCCGAGGACTGCTCGCAAGCGAAGGCCGGCGACCGCGGAGTCGGCCAGCGCCTGGATGCGGCGGCTTTCCGCCTGCAACAGGCCCGCTTCCGCCGTCACCACGTCGAGGTTGTTCGAGAGCCCGTTCTCGTAACGCAACTGCGCGACTTCGACTTCGCGGCGGCTGAGATCGACGCTGTTCTCGGCGGCCGCGACGTTGCGGACCAACCGCTCGCGCTCGCGCACGATCTGCTTGACGTGGTCGGTGATCTGCCGCTCGAGCGTGACCGCCTCGCGGCGGCGCCGCTCGCGATCGATCATCGCCGACTGGTAGTCGACCTGCTGCGCGGTGCGATCGACCGGCATGGCGATCGTGAAGAAGGTCGCGAACTTGTAGCCGTCGAGGCCGAAACTCTCGCGGAAGCTCGGCGCCGTTTCGCGGCGGGTGAACGCGAGGTTGACATCGACCTGCGGCAACAGCTGGTTGCGCGAGAAGCGGATCTGGTTCTCGGCGTCCTCGCTGGAGGCGAGGCGGCTCTTGAGATCGAGCCGGTTGGCGAGCGCGATCGACGTGGCGGACGGCACGTCGACCGGATCCGTGCCGGGCCGCGGGATCGCCGCGTCGACCGTGAATGGCTCCGTCCGCTCCCGTCCCATCAGAAACGTCAGTTGATCGCGCGCCTCTTCGACCGCCGACTGCGCGTCGAAGAACTGCATCTCCGACTGCGACACCAGCTGCTGCGAGCGCAGCACGTCCAGCTGCGACACCAGGCCGGCGTCGAGCTTCGCTTCGGAGGCATCGCGCAACCGGCGGGCGCGTACCAGGCTCTGTCGCGCGACGTCGACGAACGCCTGTTGCGACACGACACGGTAGTAGGCGGCGGCCACGTCAACGGCCACCTGCTGTTCGGACAGGGTCTGCAGGCGCGCCGCATCCTCGCGGCGGAGCTCGGCGGCATTGAGCCCGCGCCGCGTCACGCTCCTGCCGAAGCCGCGCAGCAGCGGCTGCGCCAGCGTCAGCGTGGTGTCGGCGTTATAGAACAACACGTCGCTCGACGCGTCGCCGAGCTGGCCGGGAATCTGCGCCGACACGGTGCCGGTGGAAAGGCGCAGCTCGGTGCCGGTCACCAGCTTCTGCGTGACGTCGACGCGATAGGTCTGGCTGCTGACGTCGGTGCGGCCGAACGATCCGAAAATATTCGGGGTCACTTTCGGCCTGAAGGTGTTGCGCGCCAGCCGCAGTCCGAGATCCGCCTGCGCGATCGCGTCCGACTGGTTGACGACGCGCTCGTTCTTGACGAGCGCCTCGTTGACCGCGTCGGCGAGCGACAACGCCGGCGGTGATTGCGCCCGTGCGGCGACAACGGACAGCAGGCAGCAGGCCGCGGCCAGGTGAATCAGGCGGGGGTTGATCACAGGTCCCTCATTCAGATGTAACGGACGCGAGGTCCAGGGTCAGGATTTGCTCAGCGAAATCGTAAACGTCGCGGTCGCGGCTTGATCAACGGGACCGCCGCCACCACCGGTGGAAACGCTCTTCTGCTCCCATCTGAAAGTACCGGTGACGGTACTACCGCTGATGGCGCCCTCGAAGGACATGGTGTGCGTCGACTGAATGCTCTCGCCCATCACGCCACTGCTGGTTTCATTCCGCGAATCGCTGCCGCGGAAACTGGACGGTGTCCCACTGACCGGCGTCATCGCCGCGAACGGCGTCAACGGGCTGACCACGGGACAGCCGGAGCTGACAACGGTGTCAGTGCCGTCGACGTGAATGCGTCCGCTCACGCTCGTTGCCGTGTTGGTGTCGAGCTCCAGTCTCGCCGTTCCCGCCACCGACCGATTGATCGTGCACGTGTTTCCGGAATTGCGGCTCACGATCGTGCTGACCAGGGGGCCGCTGAAATTTCCGCTAAAGGTGTTGCCGCCGCCGTCCTCGCCCTTCCTGACCACTTGCGTCGCGGCGACCGCGCCGCCCGCGACTGCCGCACCCGCAACGGCGATCGTCGTCGCGGACAACCCGCCGCCACCGGCGCCGCCCGCGGCACCGCCACTCGC
>JAYWEJ010000327.1:0-6663 GCA_043779345.1 Acidimicrobiia bacterium
TCAACGATGGCGCGGATGCCGTCGACTTTCGGCTCGTAGACGTACGCCTTGTCGCTCAGGCTCGGATTCTGCGACGGCAACGTCGCCAGCATCGGCCGCAGATCCTTCGCGGCAAACATCAGACCAGGGCCACAGCAGAAAGCTCAGATTCAGTACGAATATCGATCATCGTACCAAGGTTCGGCAGTATCCGAGTAACCACGTTCTTCCCAAAAGCCAGGCGTGTTGCCCGCCAGGAATTCGATCCTTCGAATCCACTTCGTGCCCTTCCACGCATACAGCTTCGGCGTGATCATGCGGCACGGTCCGCCGTGTTCCTGCGGCAGCGGCGCGCCTTCCCACGTGTGCACGAGCAAGACGTCGTCTTCGACCGCGCGCGCGAGCGGCAGGTTGGTGGTGTAGGGAATGCGCGTGCCCGGCATGTGATCGTAGCCGGTGCACAGCACGTGCGTGACCTCGGGCGCGGGCACGGCCAGCTCCGCGATCGTGCGGAAGCGGACGCCCTGCCAGTTGTTGTCCATGCGGCTCCACGTCGTCACGCAGTGGAAATCGCTGACGTCTTCGGCCTGCGGCAGCGCGAGGAACTCCTGCCACGAAACCGAGAACGGATTCTCGCAGAGGCCGGCGACCTCGAGCCGCCACCGGTCGAGTGCAATCTCGGGCAAGTCGCCGAGGTCGAGCACGGGCCAGTTCGGCACCTGGCGCTGTCCGGTGGGCAGCTTCGGCATGCCGTGGCGATTGACCGGTCCGGTGCCCTCAGGCGTTCGCCCCTCGAAGACGACGTTGACGCGCGCCTGGTGAAGCTGGCGTTGTCTCTCTATGTACTTGAGGCGCTTCGCAACGAGACTGCGATCGGTGTCGGGCATGGTTGACAGGGTCTGACCGGTATGGGATTTTCCCCGATTTGGGGGGTGAGGCCAAAGGGGTCAGACCCCTAGTATCATCTGCCAATGCGATTCGAGTTTGTCGTCCGCTCTGGAAAGGAAGTTGGCCGATCGGTCGCGGTCAGCACCGGGCAGAGCATCGCGCTTGGCCGCCTGAAGGGCTGCGACGTGGTGGTGGACGACGAGGCGGCGTCGCGGCGGCACTGCACCATCACCGGCCGCGAAGACGTCTGCGTCGTCGCCGACCTGCAGTCGGCCAACGGCACCTTCGTCAACGAGAAGCGGATCGCGACCGTCGAGCTGCAGAAGGGCGACAAGCTCCGGATCGGCTCGACGGTGATCGAGCTGCTCGACGCCACCGCGGGCGCGTCCGCGGTGAGGAGCCCCGCCGGCACCTCGAACAGCACCACCTCGCTTGCCATCGTTGAATCACGCAGCCAGACCCTGGTGCAGCGCTCCGTCGATCCGACGAAGCTCGAGTTCCTCTCGCAGGTCTACAAGCGCAAGGACGAGGCGCACCTGCTCGAGTCGGCGCAGAAGTACTTGACGACCCTGCACAAGGTGTCGGACATCCTGTCGCGCGCGTCCAGCGTCGAGGCGCTCTTCGACTCGATTGTGCAGGCGATCCTCGAGGTCTCCGGCGGCGATCGCGCCGCGATCCTGATGCGCAACAAGGAGACCAAGGGCGTCGACCTGGTCGCCGTCCGCACCAAGGACGGCAAGGCGTCGGGTGAAGTCAAAGTGTCGCGGTCGGTCGTCAACGACGTGCTTGAGAAGGGCATTTCTTCGTTCACAGACGATGCGATGGCCGACGATCGCTACGTCGGCGGCGAAAGCATCGTCCGTCAGCGCATTCGTTCGGTGATGTGCGCGCCGATGCGCACCACGGAAGAGATTCTCGGCGTGCTCTACGTCGACAGCCAGATGGCGCGCGAGTTCAGCGAAGCGGAGCTGGAGCTGCTGGCCGCGGTCGGCAACCAAGCGGGCATTGCCTTGCATCGCGCGAAGCTGATGCAGGAAGTCGAGAAGCTGTTCTTCGACGTCATGAAGGCGATCGCGTCGATCATCGACGCCAAGGACGGCTACACGCACAAGCACTCGGAGCGCGTGTCGGCGTTCGGCGTGCGGCTGGCGCGCCATCTCGGCTTCGATGCCGACGCCCGCGCCGTCGTCGAGCTGTCGGGCCTGCTGCATGACGTCGGCAAGATCGGCGTGCCCGACGCGATCCTCAACAAGCCCGGCAAGCTGACCGATTCGGAGTTCCAGGAGATGCGCCTGCATCCGCTGCACGGCGCGCGCATCCTCTCGAACATCCAGAGTCAGAAAGTCGTCAGCATCATGCCCGGCGTGAAGTATCACCACGAGCGATGGGACGGCAAAGGCTATCCCGAAGGACTGAAGGGCGAGGAGATTCCGCTGCTCGGCCGCGTCCTCGGCGTCGCCGACTTCCTCGACGCGCTGACCTCTGATCGTTCGTACCGCAAGGGTTTGCCGCTCGAAGAAGCGCTGCAGATGGTGAAGGATCTCGAAGGGCAGGCCTTCGATCCGGTCGTCGTCAAGGCCGCGGTCGAGCTGCACGAGAAGGGCGAGCTCGCTTTGCCGTCGACACCGAATCCAGGCGTCCTGACGGCGGAGGCGCCGGCCGCCGTCCCTGCGTCCGAAACCCCGGCCGAGGAAGCGTCCTAGACGAACAGGCTGCGCGCCGTCAGCATTTCGGGCCGCAGCCCCGACGACTTGGCGAGCCGCTTCGCCAGCGGCGGCACGTCGATTCGCGCCTTCCACACATCCGCGCGCCCGCCGATTCGTTCGAATGCCGCCACCCAGTCGCCCCACCACGGCGAAATCCGATTGGAAATCGGCTCAACGATCAGCACATGTGACAGTGGAGCATCCGCCTTCAGGCGGATTGTTCGTTCGAGCAACGTCGAGCGGTCTTTGTCGTTGAGTTCGTTGACGACAAAGGCGGCGACCATGATCGACGTCGTCGCGGGGAAGTATGTCTTCGCCGCATGCGCGCGGCGAACATCGTGTTGCAGTCCGAACGCCTGGTAGGTAAATCGCGCTTCATCGAGCGTCCACGGATGCGTGTCGACACCGAGCACGCGCAGCGGCGGTATGGCCGACATCGCAATCGCCGCGCCGGCGACGCCGGTGCCGCAGCCGAGATCGACGACCGTGCCGGGCGCGAGCGCCGGGCCGAGCTCCTTCACGATATGTTGCACGAGCAGGAAGTGGAGCGGACCGTAATAGAGCGCGAAGGCGGCGCGCTTGCCGGCGCCGTCGAGCGCCTTGTGGTCCGCGAGCGCCGACTCGCGGCGCTCGACGTAAGCGGACGACAACGCGCGCAGCGCCCGCGTGACTTCGCTGAAGCGAAGGTCGGCGAGATGCCGCTCTTCCAGCTGTGTAAGAAAACTGGCAACTGCCAACTGGGAAACTGCCAACTTCAAGTGTCAAGTTTGGGGTGGATGACGGGATTTGAACCCGCGACAGCCGGAGCCACAGTCCGGTGCTCTACCCCTGAGCTACACCCACCATGAGGAATGCTTGTAGTTTAAAGTCTAAAGTTTAAAGTTTAAAGGGGTAACTCTCAGACCGGCACTTTGGACTCAACCTTAAACCGTAAACATTGGAGTTTAAACTTTCAGATCGTCCTGCCAAACGGGCCGGTCCACCCGTCGTGAGTCAGCGAATTTTCCAGTTCCGCCTGCCGTCGCGCGAGCGTCGACGAATCGTCGAAGTGCTCGACGCGCTCCGAGCCGTCAGGCTGAATCACCACGAGCTCGAACCCCTTGCCGGTCGTTGCGTTGCGGGTCTCGCACCGGATAAAACTGCCCTGCCGTTCGTCGAACCAAACCATTCCGAAATCAGTCTTTCTGCGGGGGCTTCCAGCTTAGCATGATCCCTTTTCTGGGACCGGCCGATCCGTTTCCACCGGTCGCGCAGGCGCTCGATCAACCGGACGGACTGCTCGCGGCCGGCGGCTCGCTGACGACGCGGCGGCTCGTCGACGCGTATCGCCGCGGGATTTTTCCGTGGTTCAACGAGGGCGATCCGATCCTGTGGTGGTCGCCGGATCCGCGCACGGTGCTGCGGCCGCCGCGCGTGCACGTCTCGCACTCGCTGAAGAAGCGGCTCCGCAAGGAATCGTTTGTCGTCACCATCGATCGCGTGTTCACGCGCGTGCTCGACGGCTGCGCGGCGCCGCGCCCGGGCGACAGTGGCACCTGGCTGGGCGTGCCGATGCGGCGAGCGTATACCGCGCTGCACAGTGCCGGGCTGGCCCACTCGATCGAAGTGTGGATGGACGGCGAGCTGGCCGGCGGCATCTACGGCGTCGCGATCGGCCGGATGTTCTTCGGCGAGTCGATGTTCTCGCGCCGCACCGACGCCTCGAAGATCGCGATGGTGCGGCTGGCGGCCCAGCTCGATCGCTGGGGGTTTCCGCTGATCGACTGCCAGCTGGAGACCGAGCACCTCGTGTCGCTGGGCGCCGAGCAGATGCCCCGCCGGGCGTTCATCGCCGAGGTGACGCGGCTGACCGGCCTGGCTGGGCCGAAGTGGGAATTCGACGCCGACCTGGCCGGATCGCCGGGGCACGCGCCACGGAGGCGCCTGCCCTGAGCGAGTCTTCGGCCGACGAACGGTCGAAGACGAGTCGAAGGGTTATGATCGTGTGGTGGCCGATCCCAGGGTCCGCGACAGGATCCAGTCCGAACCCGACGTTAAAGAGCGCGTTGACCACCCGCGCCTGTGGAAGGTGCTGCTGCACAATGACGATTACACCACGCAGGAATTCGTCGTCTGGGTGCTCGAGTCGGTGTTTCACCTGCCGCATGCGGATGCGTTTGCGATCATGATGCACGTTCATCAGGCCGGCGTCGGCGTCGCCGGCCTGTTCACACGCGACGTCGCCGAAACCAAGGTCAGGGCCACGCAGCACATGGCCGAACAGCACGAATACCCGTTGCTCGTCACCATCGAGCCGGACTCCGGAGATTCCCGCGAATGAGCCGCACCCCTGTTCCGTTCGCGCCCGACACGCTCGAGAGCATCCGCCGCGCGTTCCGCGTGGCCTCGGATCGGCGGCACGATCTCGTCAGCCTCGAGCACATGCTCCACGCCTTGATCGAGGATCCGCAGGCGCGCGAGATCCTGGCGCGCTGCCGCGTCGATCTCGCGGCCCTCAAGATCGATCTGGAAGAAGTGCTCGACCGCGCGTTCACGGCAGTGCCCGGCAAGAAAGCGGTCAAGCCGGAATCGACGCTCGGCTTCGATCGCGTCGTCGAGCGCGCGGTGGTCCACGCCGCGTCGTCGACCGCGCAACAAGTCGAGAGCGGCGCGCTGCTGGTGTTCCTGCTCCAGGAAGAGGAAAGCCACGCCGCCTACTTCCTGCGCAAGCAGGGCGTCGATCGCCTGACGCTGCTGCGCGCGATCGCGCACGGCGGACCGGAGAGCGGCGCGCCCGGACGCGCCCCCGACGGCAGCGAGCCCGGCGTGGGCGGCGCGACCGATCCGCTCGAGGCGTATGCCGACGATCTGATCGCGCGCGCCGGGAAGGGCGGCATCGATCCGCTGATCGGCCGCCAGCTCGAGATCGAGCGCATGATCCAGGTGCTGTGCCGCCGCCGCAAGAACAACCCACTGCTGGTCGGCGAGCCCGGCGTCGGCAAGACCGCGCTGGCCGAGGGGCTGGCGCTGCGCATTCACAAGGGCGAGGTCCCCGATGCGCTCAAGGCCTCGCGCGTCTACGCCCTCGACCTGGGCGCCCTGGTCGCCGGCACGCGATACCGCGGCGATTTCGAAGAGCGCGTCAAGCAGGTCCTCGACGCCCTCGACAAGCAGGAACACGCGGTCCTCTTCATCGACGAGATCCACACGCTGGTCGGCGCCGGCTCGGCCTCGGGCGGGACCATGGATGCGGGGAATCTGCTGAAGCCGGCACTGGCGTCAGGAAAGCTGCGCTGCATCGGCTCGACGACGTTCTCCGACGTCAAGCAGTCGTTCGACAAGGACCGCGCGCTGTCGCGCCGCTTCCAGAAGATCGAAGTGCTCGAGCCGACGGCAGCGGAAACGATCGAGATCCTGAAGGGACTGAAGTCCGCCTACGAATCGCATCACGGCGTGACCTATCCGGACGACACGCTTGAAGCGGCAGTGACGCTGTCGGCCAAGCACTTGAAGGACTTGCATCAGCCCGACAAGGCGATCGACGTCATCGACGAGGCCGGCGCGGCGAAGAAACTCGAGCCAGAACCCGCCGGGAACCGGGAACCGGGAGCCGGGAACCGGGAGGTTCGCGTCTCCGACATCGAGCGGATCGTCGCCAAGATCGCGCGCGTGCCGGTGCAGGCGGTCTCGAGCGACGACAAGGTGGCCCTGAAGAGCATCGACGTCGAGTTGAAGTCGGTGATCTACGGGCAGGACTCGGCGATCGAGGACGTCGCCTCGGCGATCAAGCTGTCGCGATCGGGCCTGCGCGCGCCCGACAAGCCGATCGGCAGCTTCCTGTTCGCGGGACCGACCGGCGTCGGCAAGACCGAACTGGCGCGGCAGCTGGCGCGCGTGCTCAAGGTCGAATTCCTGCGCTTCGACATGTCCGAATACATGGAGAAGCACGCGGTCTCGCGCCTGATCGGCGCGCCGCCGGGATACGTCGGCTACGAAGAGGGCGGCCTGCTGATCGACGCCATCCGCAAGTCGCCGCACGCGGTGCTGCTGCTCGACGAGATCGAAAAGGCGCATCCCGATCTGTTCGCGATCCTCCTGCAGGTGATGGATC
>JAYWEJ010000328.1:0-2822 GCA_043779345.1 Acidimicrobiia bacterium
ACGCCCCGGCCGCCGGCGGCAACGATGGCAGCAGTGTGCATGCGGAGTCAAATTGTACTCCCGCAAACCCGCGGCGAGCCTTCCGGCGCGATGCTAGAATTCGCTCGCCTTCTCGATCATGAGCAACCCCAACGACCAGGTGACGGTCAAAATCGACACCGCAGCCGGCCGCGACGCGCTCGCCGAGCGCTACGACGACCTCACGGAGATCGGTCGGGGCGGGATGGGCATCGTCTTTCGCGCGCGCGATCGGCAGAGTGGCGACACCGTTGCCGTGAAAGTGCTGCGCGCCGAAGTCATGGCGGATGCGGACGCCGTCGAGCGTTTCAAGGATGAGCTGCGGCTGGCGCGGCGCATCACGCACAAGAACGTCTGCCGCGTCTACGAGATCAACCAGTTCGGGCCGATCGCCGCGATCTCGATGGAGTTCGTGCCGGGCGACAGCCTGCGCGCGCTGCTCGATCGAGTCGGCTCGCTGTCGGTTCGCCACGGCACCGCGATCCTCCTGCAGATCCTCGACGGCCTCGGCGAAGCGCACGCGCAGGGCGTGATTCACCGCGACCTGAAGCCGGAGAACATCCTCATCGACAAGCACGGCCACGTCAAGGTCATGGACTTCGGCATCGCTCGCGCCACCGGCGGACGCGAGCGCACGACGAACACCGTGACGGGGACGCCTGCCTACATGAGTCCGGAGCAAATCACCGGTAAGCCGGTCGATGCGCGCAGTGATCTCTATTCGCTCGGGCTGATGATGTACGAAATGTTCTGCGGCCAGCAGGCCTTCACCGCCGACGATCCGATGGTGCTGATGGCGAAGCAAACGGTCGACGTGCCGCCGCGCCCGCGCGATATCGATCTGGATCTGCCGGTGCGCATCGAGAGGGCGATTCTCGGGTGTCTGGAGAAAGCGCCCGAGCGCCGGTTCACATCGGCGGCCGACGTCGCGCGCGCGTTGACGATCGAAGACGCCCCGCGACACGCGACCCCGGCCCGTCCCGACAACCTTCCGGTGTCGCTGTTGCATTGGCAGCAATGGGACTGGGCGCTGTTGCTGCTGGCCATCATCGGCGGGATCGGCTTCGCGCAGGCGTATCAGGCCTACACGCTCGCCCATCAAAGCCAGTTGACCTTTGACGTGGCGGCCCTCTCGCAGATCGGCCGCGACTACCGCGAACGGCTGGGTCTGCCGCCCGCAGCGATCACGAGGACCTCCGTGATTGGGAACCAGGGAGAGACGATGTACGCAGGCGTGAACGCGGGCCATTACTCGGCACGCGCAATCGCCGGGCGGGAAGCGCGCTTGTTTACCTGGTCGATGAGCTTTGCCGACCGGTCGTACCTGGAGATCGACCACGCGGGGCAACTGCGCTGGATCAATACCGAGTCTTCCGATCCCTCGCGTCCACCGCTGCCCGAAGACGCCGCGCGCTCGAAAGCGGAGCAAGGCCTCAAGGATTGGTACCGCGTCGACGCCGCGGACCTGGTGCCGATTGGCAGTAGTACCTACGGCCCACGACGCACGTTCACGTGGGAGAGCCGGTCGACGGTTGAGGGGCTGACGCCGCGGTTTACCCTCGGCGTGTCTCAGAACAGGATCGAGTTTGGCAGCCGCTTTCTCGCCACCCCGCCCGGTTATACGTTGCCGTCGCGGCCATCAATGGAGAGCTGGTATGCGCCGGTGTCCATCGTCATCTGGCTGCTTCTCAGCGCCATCGCGTTTGCGACTCGCCGTCGCGCGCAGGGCTCCGAGCCGTGGCACTTCTGGCTCGCGGGGCCAATCGCGATGGCGGGCGTGCTGATCGGCTTCAACTACCTGGGCGGCAGCCAGATGGCCAATCGGATGGCCGTCGCCAGCGCCATCGGTCTCTCGATCACGACCACGTGGCTGCTCCTCTGTGGATTGATCGAACGTGTCATCGCGCGGTGGGACGCGCGAAAGCTGACCAGCCTTCGCTTGCTGTGCAGCCGCATGGCCCTCACCACTCCGGTGGGGCTGTCGGTGGTGCGCGGCGCGCTGGTTGGCGTGGCGTTGCTGGGCGTCGATGCCGCCGCCGTGTGGGCCGCGACGCGGTTCTTCGGCGCCACCCTTGACCTGGACGTGCATGTCTGGTTCGTGTCGATGGGATTGCGACTGGGCGCGCTTGTCGCGCTGGTGGCGGCGCTCGTTCAGGGAATCTGGATCGGCTCGTTTACGGCGGTCGCCGTGGCGCTCGTCCGGCAATGGACGAAGGCCAAGCCCATCTACCCGGTTGCCGCCGCAGCGGCCCTGGCCCTGACGGGCGCGCACTTTAGCATGGGCGCGTTAGGCGAGCCCCAATTCGTAATCGCGGTGCTGTTCCTCGACTTCGCGGTGCTGGCGTTCACCTTTCAGCGATTCGACCTGCTGACCGTGTTCGCGGCGGTCTTCACCTTCTCGATCTGGGCCGGGATGGCGCCGCTCCTGACGATTCTCCAGCAGGTCAGCACGAGCGGCCCACGGCTCATTCTCGGACTCTGGTTCGTCGCCGTCATCGCGGCGGCACTAATCGCGGCGCAAGGTCCGCTCAAGATGATTTATCGGCGCGCCGCCGTCGACCTCGACTCATAACGCGAGGAAGTGATGAAGAGACTACTCTGCGCGATCGTTCTGAGTTGCGCGGTGACGCCGGCCGTGACCGCGTCGGCGCAGGACGCGGCCTACAGCCTCGAATCGCGCGCCGCCATCGGCGCGCATCACCTGTGTGCGGGCCTGTGGGTCGTCGGCCGGGTGACGAAGCGCACGCCGGAACAAATCCTGGCGCAAGACATCGCGCCGTTCCGCGATTTCAGCTGGGACAAGA
>JAYWEJ010000329.1:0-6647 GCA_043779345.1 Acidimicrobiia bacterium
GACTACGCGTTCTATCCAGGCACCGCGGCGGTGTCCGCCAAGCTCAATGCCGAGACGCCGTTCTGGAAGTGGCCGGCGTGGTGGTGGGTCCGCCGCTACGGCGCCTGGCCGTTCTCGGTGGAGGCGTTGTCAGCGGTGTTTGATTTCAACCGCGCGCCGTTCTTTCAGAGTTTTGTCGAGGTGCGCGTCGAACGTTCGCGCAATCGCGTCGTGCTGGCGGTGTTCGGTGTCGATGGCCCGTTGCGCTGGCGTGACCTGCAGACCGGCGGCACCGTGGTGCCGGCCGGCGAGTCACCCGACGACGTCGTGGAGTTCGTGCTGCCGCTCGGCGACCCTTAGTAGAGCCCGTCGCCGAAATCAAAGGCGGCCTCAAAGCCAAGAGCCTCGAGCTGCTGCCGCCGCTCGAGGCCCTCGTCTTCGTTCCAGTGAATCAGTCTTACGGTCTTCACCGCCCCTGACCCTGATCCCTAGTTCTTGAGAGTGGCCGTCACCGTCATCGTCGGGATCGCGCCGAGCGCGCGCGAGATGATGCAGCCGACCTTGGTCTTTTCAACGTGCTGTTGAAAGGTCGGGTTGTCAATCTTCGGCACGACGGCATCGACCGTCAGCTCGACCAGATTGATCAGGAAACCCTTGTCGTCCTTGTTGAGATGCACATCCGCCTTGGTGTGCACGCTCGTCGCCGTGAAGCCCGCCGTCGCCAGCGAATTGGCGAGGGCCATGGAAAAGCACCCGGCGTGCGCCGCGCCGAGCAGCTCCTCAGGGTTCGCGCCCGCGCCGTTTTCAAAGCGCGTCGCAAACGAATAGTTGCCTTCGTAGGCGCCGCTGCCCAGCTTGACGCGGCCGCTGCCGCCCTTGAGATCGCCTTTCCATTCCGCTTCTGCCTGACGTGCCATGAGTCCTCCTCAAATAAAGAACACTTAGCGTATCAGACGGGAACCGGGAACCGGGAACCGGGAACTATTTTCTGTTGATGTCCTTGACGATGACGAGGAGCTCGCCGGGCTTGATCAGGCCGAGCTCACGGCGCGCCTGTTCTTCGATGGCCGCCGGATCTTCGCGCAGCCGCCGCGCCATCTCGCGCAGCTCGGCGTTCTCGGTGCGCGCGCGTGCGAGCGATCGCTCGAGCGCCGAATACTCCCGGCGCGCCTCGAGCAGGGCGAGCAGTCCCTTTTCTCCGGCGATGGCGTCGATGACGATGACGGCGGTGATGAAGACGAGCGCGTGACGGAGCAAACGCCGGCCGCGGCTGGCGAGGGTCGCCTTGGGCGGGGTGGCTGCGGGCCGGGGCTCAGTCGTCTCTTCGGTCTCGGTCATGGGCTCGGCGAACTGCGCGCGGGCCGTTCCGGTTTGCTGCTGCGCAGGTAATGCTCGAGCGCGCGAATCAGCACCGTTCGAAGATCGGCCCGTTCGTCCATGGCCCGGATCTTCGCGGCCCGCCAAAGCTCCCCAGGGAGCTCGACGGTCGTTTTCACCGTGTCGCTGTCAGTCCGCTTTGCCGCCAATACGGAGAGCAGTGTATCCACTCATACGGCACAACGGCAAGACAGTAAAACGGTAACCCGCGTGCACACATTTACATAAAACCGTTTAAACATGCAAGCGTAAAAACGGCTTTACGGGTTTACGGGCGTCGGAAGAACTGAGGGCTTTCGGGCTGGCGGGCTACGGGCTTACGGGTTTCGTGTTCTGGGAGAGCCAGGATAAATAGTCAGCGCTGCCCTGGACGATCGGAATCACGACGAATTCTGGGACCTCGTACGGATGCAGCGCGCCGATGCGCGCTTCGAGTGCGGTGACACGCTCGGCGGTCGTCTTGATCACCAACTGGCGCTCGTCGGCCTGTTCCGTGACGCCTTTCCAGCTATAGATCGATCGCATCACCGGCAGGACGTTCACGCATGCGGCGAGCTTCTCGTCGACGAGCGTTTTCGCGAGCGCTGCCGGATCTTTGTCGGCCGGGAACGTCGTTAGAACGATGACGAAATCAGTCACGACCGTAAGCCCGTAGCCCGCAAGCCCGCAGACCTAAAGCGCACTTAACGCCTGATCAAGGTCCGCCTGGAGATCCTCGACATCTTCAATGCCGACCGAGATGCGGACCAATCCATCCGTGATGCCGAGCATTTCCCGGCGATCCTTCGGCACCGACGCGTGCGTCATGATCGCCGGGTGTGAAATCAGCGTCTCGACGCCGCCAAGACTCTCGGCGAGCGCCATCAAGCGCAGCCGCTCCAGCACGGTCTTCGCGTTCTCCAGCGAGCCGACGTCGAACGAGATCAGGCCGCCGAAGCCGCGCATCTGTTTCCTGGCCAGGTTGTAGTGGGGATGGGCCTTGAGCCCCGGATAGATCGTTCGCTTCACCTTGGGATGCGCCTCGAGATACTCCGCGATGATCTGCGCGTTCTCGTTGGTGCGCTCCATGCGGATGGTCAGCGTCTTGGTGCCGCGCAGGATCAGCCACGAATCCATCGGCCCCAGGATCGCGCCCGCCGCGTTCTGGACGAACTTGATCCAGTCGACGTCGTCCTGGTGCTTGAGGATGACGATGCCGCCGACGCTGTCGCTGTGGCCGTTCAGGAATTTCGTGGTGCTGTGCATCACCATGTCGGCGCCGAGCGTGAGCGGGCGCTGAATGTAGGGGCTGGCGAAGGTGTTGTCGACGATGACCCGGACGTTCTTGCGATGGGCGATCGCGCTCACGCACTGGATGTCGGTGACGTGCAGCATCGGGTTGGTCGGGGTCTCGATGAAGAGATATTTGGTGTTCGGCTTGATCGCCGGTTCGACGAGCTCCGGCTTGGAGGTATCGACGTAGGTAAAGTCGAGGCCGAACTTCCGCCGCACCCGCTCGAACAGCCGGAACGTGCCGCCGTAGGTGTTGTCGCTGACGAGCACGTGATCGCCGGACTCGAGACGCGTCAACAGCGCGTCGATTGCGGCCATGCCCGACGCGAACGCGAACGCGGCGGTGCCCGCTTCGATCGCGGCGACGTTCCGCTCGAGCGCCATGCGGGTCGGGTTGTGCGTGCGGCCGTATTCAAAGCCCGCATGCGGCTGACCGAGGCCGTCCTGCACGTAGGTCGAGGTCTGATAGATCGGCGTGATGATCGCACCGGTCGCCGGATCGGGCTCCTGCCCGGCGTGAATGCAGATCGTGGAGAAGCGCGCGTCGTCTTTGAGTTTCATAGGGGCCGTTGAAAAGGATACTCTGGTAGGCGCCCGATGAGCGACCCCGTTCGTCCCGTTGCGCTGCTGCCAGGCGACGTGCCGTCGCGGTGGCGCGTGTGGCGCTCGTGGTTGTTGCGCACGTTCCCCGGACGCGCGCTGGTGCTGGGCGCTCTCATCAAGGCCATCACCTGGCCGCTCGGCTTCGCCGTCGTGCTGCCGCCCGCGCTCGATGCGATCGACATGGTCGGCAGCCTGGCGTTGCTGTTCGCAGTCGCTTACGGCCTGACACGATTCACGGTCTGGGCGAAACGCCGGCTGTTGTGGCGCGTCCGCCGCAAGCTGATCCTCTCGTATGTCTTCGTCGGCGTCGTGCCGGCGCTGCTCGTGATCACCTTCTTCCTGCTCGCCGGCTTGATTCTCGCGTTCAACGTCAGCTCGTACCTGGTGCAGTCCCGCGTCCGCAGCCTCACCGACCAGGCGCGCTTCCTGGCGCAGACGGTGCAACTGGAAGTGCAGCGTGTGACCAGTGCGGAGGCGCTGCAGGAAGCGCTCGAGCGCCGCGAAGCCGTGATCGAGCCGCGCTATCCGTTCCTGTCGCTCGCGGTGGTGCCGGTGTCGAACCTGTCGTGCAAGGTCGAACCGTCATCGGCCTCGCGTGGTCCGAAGTCATTGCCGGGGCCGTTGCCGATGACAGCCGGAGGCTGGGGACACCTGCCCGCGCCAACCTCGCTGCCGAAGTGGGTGGGATGCGACGGATTCAGCGGCTTGATCGCGTACAACACGCCGGCGGTACCGGGCGAGGCGGAGGATCGCGAGCTGACGCGCCTGGTGATGCGCGCGATCGCCCTGCCCGAAGTGCCGAATCCAGCGTGGGCGGTCATCCTCGACATGCCGCTGTCGACGACGATCGAGCAGCGCATCGAGCAGGAAACCGGGATTCGGATGGGCGAGATCTCCGCGATCGACGCGCTCGACGCGCCGCCGCCGGTCGGGAAGGCGATCGAAGAGCGCCCGGCCGACAACGACGATGGGCCGGCCTTGTCGCTGAGCCAGGCGCGCTGGGTGGTGTTCCTCGATCACGTGGACTGGCCCTCCGGCCAGCACAAGAGCGCGTCGGTCGGCATCCTGATCAACACCTTTGAGATCTACGATCGCATCTCGGTGGTGTCGCCGGTCGGCCTCGGCCAGATGAACTTCGGGCAGCTGCTGCTGTTCGTGCTCGCCCTGGTCGGAGGCCTGTTCCTGATCATCCAGGGGGTCGCGCTGGTGATCGGATTCGTGCTGGCGAGGCAGATCACCGGCGCCGTCCACGATCTGTTCACCGGCACGCAGCACGTGCGCGCCGGCGACTTCGCCCACCAGATTCCGGTGCGCGCGCGCGACCAGCTCGGCGAGCTGGCCGAGTCGTTCAACCTGATGACCGGCGAAGTGACGACGCTGCTCGGCGAGATGGCGGAGAAGGGCCGTCTCGAGCAGGAGATGTTCGCGGCCCGCGAGATCCAGCAGAAGCTGCTGCCGACCGGGCCGCTGCGCGTGACCGGCCTGACGGTGTCGGCATTCTGCGAACCGGCGCGCGAGGTGGCCGGGGACTACTACGACTTCCTGCCGATCACCGACTCGATGGTCGGCCTGCTGATCGCCGACGTCGCGGGCAAGGGCCTCGCCGCGGGCCTCTACATGGCGCAGCTGAAGGTGATCGTGCAGTCGCTGTCGCGGCTGCATCATGAGCCGAGAGAATTTCTCTGCGCGGTCAACAAGGTCGTATCCGCCAACCTCGACGGCAAGAGCTTCATCACGATGACCTACGGCGTCGTCGACGTCGAGCGCCGCGAGATGACGTTCGCGCGCGCCGGGCATTGCCCGCTGATCCACGTGCCGGCGAACCAGCCGGCCGGGATGCGCAAGGCGCGCCTGCTGGTGCCCGACGGCCTGGTGGTCGGCCTGCAGATCGACGACGGCACGTTGTTCGATTCGCTGCTGCAGGAGCAGACGATCGCGATCGAGCCAGGCGACCTGATCGTCTGGTTCACCGACGGTATTTCCGAAACGATGAACGAGGCGTTCGACTGCTTCGGCGAAGATCGCCTCGCGCAGGTGGTCGAGCAGTACGCGCACCTGCCGTTCGATCAGCTGCGGTCCTACATCCTTGCCGAGCTGCGGGCGTTTGCCGGTGGCGCCGATCAGCATGACGATATGACAATGATCCTGATGAAGATCGAGGTGCCGCCCGCGCTGCCGGAGGCGACCGCGTGACCGATTCGGGCCTGACCGTGATTTTCCGGACGCAGTCCGACATCGAGGCCAACGTCGTCGAAGCGCTGCTCGACAGCCACGGCGTGCAGACGATGCGCACGTCCGGGCCGGCGCCGGGGTTGTTCCCGTTTTCCCTGAACCCGCTCGGCGAGACCAAGATCTCGGTTCGCGACGACGATGCGACCGACGCGGTGCGGATCATCGACAGCCACCGCGAGCAGGTCGGCGGCGGCATGGTGGTGACGCTGCCGCAGGCGTTCGACGCGCTCGAAGTGCGGATCGGCTATCGCTTCAAGGATCGCGGCCTGCTCGAGCACGCGCTCACGCACCGGTCCAAGGCGCACGAGGATCCGAGCGGCGGCGTCAGCGACAACGAGTCGCTGGAGTTTCTCGGCGACGCGGTGCTCGGCCTGGTCGTCGCCGAGTCGCTGTTCCGATCGTTCCCGTCCTACAACGAAGGGCAGAAGTCGAAGATCAAGGCCAACCTGGTCTCGACGGCGTCGCTGGCGGAGATGGCGGAGCAGCTCGGGCTCGGCGAGCACATGATCCTGGGGCGCGGCGAAGAGAAGACCGGCGGCCGGCGCAAGCAGGCCCTGCTCGCCGACACCTGCGAGGCGTTGATCGCCGCGATCTATCTCGACGGCGGGCTCGATCCGGCGCGCGCGTTCCTGATGCGCGAGTTCTCGTCTGGCATCGAGGACGCGAAGCAGCCGGAGTATTTGGGGCGCGATCACAAGTCACGCCTGCAGGAGCGGCTACAGGCGCACGGCCGGCCGCTGCCCTCGTACCGCATCTCGGGCGAGGTCGGCCCCGACCATCGCAAGTTGTTTCACGTCGAAGTGTTCGTCGGCGACGAGCTGATCGCGCAAGGCGTCGGCCGCACCAAGAAGGAAGCCGAACAAGAGGCCGCGAAGCTGGGCCTCGAAGCGATCACCCCAAGACCTTAAGACCCCAGGACCTCGTCATGTGCAGGAACATTCGACCGCTCTTCAACTTCGAGCCGCCGGCCAGCGACGAAGAGGTGCGCGCCGCCTCGGTGCAGTTCGTCCGCAAGATCAGCGGCTTCACCGCGCCGTCGAAAGCCAACCAGGCGGCGTTCGACCGCGCCATCGACGATATCGCGAACGTGGCGCGGCGGCTGGTCGACGAGCTCGAGACGAACTCGCCGAAAAAGAATCGCGAAGAGGAAGCCGTCAAAGCCAAAGCGCGGGCTGCCGAACGTT
>JAYWEJ010000330.1:0-6644 GCA_043779345.1 Acidimicrobiia bacterium
CTGACTACCTGACTACCTGACTACCTGACTATTGAATGATGACCTGACCCTGCAGGCCGGTGTTGGCCGGCAAATTGTGATCGTGGAATCCGCAGGTCCGCGCCGTGTTGAAATTGCCTGACGTGCGCTGCTGTCCCGACGTCAGAAACCCAATCTGATTGAGCTCCGGGCACGTCGTGTGCTCGGGATGCGGGTCCGACGACATGTCGTGGGCCTGGTTGTGGTTGTTGATCATCGTGACGCGGCCTCCGCGGAGGATGGTCACCGTTGACGGGCTGACCCGGCCGTCCGCGCCGATCGTAATCGTCGCCGAAGTGGTCGGCGTCGTTGGGGTGGTCGGCGTCGTCGGCGGCGTCGGCGTGGGCGTCGTCGTCGTTGGCGGGGACGGGCTGGTCGGCGTAGGCGTGCTGCTACCGCCGCCGCATCCCACCGCCGTTATCACAGCGACCACCGCCGCCGCCACGCCTTTCCAGATCGTCGTCATCAGTAAAACTTCCTCGACAGGTTGAATCCAATATACCAGTCATCACGCGAGCTGCCGCCGCGTGCGACGTTAGCCAGCGTGGTGCCGATCCCGTTCGAGACATTGATTTGGAACAGGTGGCCGCCGGCACGCTGTTCGATACCGAAGGCGATCAGGGTCACCCCTGGGTCGTGCCCGGAGACCCTCGGCGAGGCCTCAGCCACCAGGTAGGTGTTTCGGCGGACACGCAGGCGCGCCCCCAGACCAATCATCGCCGTGTCGTTGTCGTCGACCAGCTCGCCGGGCTGCGAATTGGAGTTGTTGACCCACGACGGCTGCAGGTAGAGCGCGCCGCGATCCCCGAGCTCACGCGAGATCACCGCTGCGACCCCCGGTGAATAGCTGTCCCTGAAATTGTCGGTGCCTTCCGCGGTCGCGAGGACGCTGATGCCGAGCGGAAAGGTCTTCTGCGAGGTCAGCTCGTACTGGCCGAAGAACTGGATGGTGCGATCCGAGGTGCGGTAGATGCCGATCTGCCCGCCGCGAACCAGGCCGTATCGAAGTTCGAGCCCGATCAGCGCGCCGGAATCGAATCCGAAGAAATCGTCGACGAGATCGCCGAGGTCGCCTTGTCCGAGCGGGCGTCCGAACCGGTGCGACATGCGGAACGCCATCTTGTGACGGGGCAGCCGCAGGTTGGTGGCCAGGGTCGCAAGGCCGAAGTCGGGTTGCGCATCGTTGGGATCTCGATCAGGATCCTCCTCCGCGGTAACGGGCGGTTTGGCCGTCTGCGCCAGGGCCGGCGCCACTGTCGCACCAAGGGCGCCGAGCGACAACAATAACAGTCGAAGGGTTTTCACTATGCTCTCCTAATCGTTCTTCGCGCCGAGCGCGATCCAGCGACGGATAATACTCATCTGGCCGGCCGTCAGGTATGGACCGGCGCTGCGGGGCATGCGGACACCGGCAATATCGGCCGCACCCGCGAGTTTCTTGATGAGGTAACTGTTTTCCGGATCGCCGGGCACCACCAGCGTGGCACCGGCCTTCTGGCGGCTGGGTTGACCGACCAGGGCCTGATAGGCACGGCCCTCGAGCAGCACCAGCCCTCCTGTGGGCGTCCGCCCCGCGTCCGTGTGACACTGCGTGCACCCGAGCCGACCACTGCTGTCCGGCGCGTTGAAGATCTCGCGCTGGATGCTCGCGAAGGATGGCTGCAGATTGGGTGATGGTCCGGCGACGTCGCTGAGACGTTCATCGCAGGCCACCGAAAACACGAGGAGAAACGCGACGCTCACGAACGGCACGACGTGGGCACACTTGATCATAGAAGAGTTTCCGGGGTTATGGTTTGACGGTGACGACGAGGAGGCCTTTCATCGACTCATGATCCTTCCCGCAATACTCCGAGCAGAGGATGGGATATTGACCCGCCGCCGACGCGACGAACTCAATGGTCACCGGCTCGCCGCCGCGCGGGATTTTCTTGTTCACTTTGAATTTCTTGATCTCGACGCCGTGCACGCCGTCGCCCGACGTGAGCACGAGCCGCACGCGCTCGCCTTCGGTTACTTCGACACGCGACGGCTCGAAGGCGAATCGTGTCGCCACGACGTTGATCACCCGTGGCGCAGATGCCGCGACGGGGTCCTGATGGTTAGACATTGCTGCCGCCCCCAACAAGAGCGCCGTCCCCGCCGCGGCAACTGAATCCTTTAAAAAGGTCAGTTGGTGGAACACTTGCCCCCAGATAAGCAAGGTCGATGCCGACGGGGAAATACGAAATAACAAAGAACGAATAACGAAATCTCGGTTTGCTTATTCGTTATTTGTTATTCGTTATTCTCTTCGCGTAAGTGTTTACGCTGGCCGTAACTACTCGATGCGGTACTTCGCCAGGTAGTGGCTGAGCGCGCGCTGGCTGATGCCCATCAGTTCCGCCGCGTCTTTCTTGACGCCGCGCGCCTGCTCGAGCGCCTTCCGCATGGTCTCGCGCTCGGCCCATTCGAGATTCTGATGCAGCTTGAGCGACGGCACCGCCGCGTTCGCCGGCGTCGTGGTCGCGCTCATCAACCAGATGGTCTTGCTGTTGAGGAGCGGCGCGAGGGCGAGCACGACGGCCCGCTCCATGGTGTTCTCGAGCTCACGGACGTTGCCGGGCCACTCGTATCGGGACAGCTCGGTCATCGCCTTCTCGTCGACGCCGTCGATCCGCTTGCCGGTGCGCTCCGCGAATCGCTTCACGAAGTGCTCGACCAGCAGCGGGATGTCCTCGCGGCGCTCGCGCAGCGCCGGCATCTCGATCGGGATGACGTGGAGCCGATAGTAGAGATCCTCGAGGAACTTGCCTTCGGAGACGAGCTGGCGCAAGTCGCGGTTGGTGGCGGCGATGACGCGGACGTCCACCTTCTGCGTCCGCTCGGCGCCGAGCGGCTCGAACTCGCGATCCTGCAGCACCCGCAGCAGCTTCGCCTGCACCGTCAGCGAAATGGTGCCGATCTCGTCGAGGAAGATGGTGCCGCCGTCGGCCAGCGCGAAGCGTCCCTTCTTCGAGAACGTGGCGCCGGTAAAGGCGCCGCGGACGTGGCCGAACAACTCCGATTCGAGCAGCGTTTCCGGGATCGCCGCGCAGTTGACCTTTATCATCGGCATGTTGCGCTGCGCGCTGCGGGCGTGAATGGCGCGCGCCACCAGCTCCTTGCCGGTCCCGGTCTCGCCACTGATCAGCACCGTGCTCTTCGATTCGGCGACCAGCTCGGCGCGCGCGATGACGTCGAGGATCGCCCGGCTGCGGCCGATGATGCCGTAGTGATCGTATTCAGCGTCGCGCTCGCTGAGCAGGTAGCGAAGGCCGGTGCGCGCCCGCTGATCCTCGAGGGCGCGCCGCGCCAGCACCAGCAGCTCTTCGACTTCGAATGGCTTTTGCAGGTAATCGCGCGCGCCGAGCTTCATCGCTTCGACGGCGCTCTCGATGCTGCCGTGCGCGGTCATCATCACCACGGCGGGCCGTTCCGACTCCGGCGTGCTCGCCGCCAGGTCGCGGATGACGTCGAGGCCCGTGCGATCCGGCATCAGGAAGTCGATCACCAGCAGATCGACCGAGCGCTCGCTGAGCAGGCGGGTCGCCTCCTTCGCATTCGACGCGGTCATCACTTCGTGGCCGTCATCGCGGAGCGCGCGCCCGAGCGTCTTGAGGATTTTTTCTTCGTCGTCTGCGAGCAGGATGCTGCCAGCCATCATCACCCTTCGGCGCGTGCCGGGGCATCGCCAATGTCAATTCGGAAGTCGGTGCCGGCGCCGGGACGCGTCGCCACGCTGATCGATCCGCCAAGGCCCTCGACGATGTTCTTGGCGATCGCGAGACCGAGGCCGGTGCCGGCGCGCCGCGTCGTGAAGTATGGATCGAAGATGCGCGACAGGTCATCCTCACCGATGCCCTTGCCGGTATCGCGGATCGTCACCGCGACGCGGCGATCGCCGGCGGCTTGCGTGATCAGCGTGACGCTGGCCGACGACCGGCCCTCAATGGCGTGATCGGCGTTGGTCAGGAGATTGACGAGGACGGTGCGCAGGCGCTCGCTGTCGGTGACGAGCTGCGGCAGCGCCGGCGCGAGCGTCATCGACACCGGACCGTTGACGCGGCCGGCGCTCGCCGCCTGGACGGCGTCGCGGCAGACGACGTTGATGTCGGTCGGCGCCGGATCGAATCGGATCGGCCGCGCCACGTCGAGCACGTCGTTGACCAGGTTGTTCAGGCGATCGATCTCCTCGTCGATGTCCTTGGCCGCATCGCGCACGTCCGCGGCGGTCGCGCCGTTCTTGTCCATGGTGCGGAGCGCGCCCTTGATGATCATCAGCGGATTGCGCACTTCATGCGCGATCACGGTCGACAGCCGGCCCAGCGACGACAGCCGCTCGCGCTGCGCGGCCTCGCGCTGGAAGCGCACGATCGAATCCGTCAGCGTGTTGAACGTCGTCGCCAGCATGTGCGCATCGTCGTCGTCCCAGCCGCCCTGCCGCTTGGTCGCGATCTTGCGGGTCAGGTCGCCGGTGGCGGCGATGTGCCGCATGTGATCGGTGATCGACGCGAGCGGCCGCGTGATCGTGCGGGCGACGCCGTAGCTGACGACGATGGCCAGCAGGGTGGCGCCGAGGGCGATGCCCGCCAGCGCCGCTTGAATGGCGCTGAGCGACCGCATCCGTTCGCTGCGCGAACGCATGATGATCGCCGCCGGACCGTTCGGTCCGTGCGTGGGACCAAACGGCTGCGCCATCGCGACATATTCTTCGCTGCCGATGACGATCCGCTGCACGCCCGGCGCAGCGAGCAGCGGCGCCAGGGCCGCGGCGGAGCCCGGTCCCAGCGTCGACGCCCGAACCGCGCCATCCATGGCGAACGCGATGTCCGCGCCGGTCAGCGACTTGAACTGGGCCGCGCGACGATCGTCGAGCAGGTAACCGAGGGTGAGCGTGCCGAGAAACTCCGGGCGCTCGAGTCCGAGCGTCACCGGCACGCTGACGACTTCCAGGACGCCCGACGGGTGCGCCCAGAAGGACGGGGTCAGCTTGCCGCCGGTGGTGGCAGAATCGGCCGGCACCGGATGCGCCGCCGCCGTCGCGCCGACCAGCGCCAGCTGCTCGCCGTCGCGTCCATTCACCATCAACAGGTCGGCGCCGGACTGCTGCTGGTAGTCGGCAGCGATCGGCATCAACGTCGGCCGGTCGCCGATTTCGAGGACCGCCTTGAACTTCGGGAGGTCGGCGATCAGCCGCGCCGTGCGCGCGACGTTGTCGAACTGGGACACGCTCTGTTCATCGACCAGCGTCGCGGCCTCGGTCAGGTCGCCCTGCAGCTCGGCTTCGGTCTCGCTGGTCATGCGGCTGCTGACGAAATAGACGGCCGCCCCGATCGACAGCATCGCCAGCAGCGCGCTGGCCAGGAAAATGCGATTGGTGATTGAGCCAAGCACCCGCCTCACGGCACCACCAGGTCCACCTCCGCCCAACCTCCGGGCGGGACCGCCACCGCGGGCGTGAGGCGCGCGTCATAACGCGAAGGCTGGTGCATATCGCAAAAGTATAATGCGCGCGTGTGGATCGTCCTCGCGGCCGCGCTCGTCGTCACAGCAGACGTTACGGACCGCCAGACCCGGACTATTCCGCTGCCGCCCGGCAAGACCTTGTCGATCGAGGTGACGATTGGCACCGTGAAGATTGACGGCTGGGACCGGCCCGACGTCGAAATCGTCGTCGAGCGCCGCGCGCCGGCCCTGGCGCAGTTCACGCGCCTGCCGCTCGCCATCGAAGACTCGCCCGCGCGAGTCAGTATTCGCGCGTTGCAGACCGACAACACCACCGATCCGGCGCTGCGCGCCGACGTCACCGTCCGGGTGCCGCGCACCGCGGTGATCGAGCGCGTCCAGGTGCTCGAAGGCCGCATCGCGGTCGAAGGTTTCAGCGGCACCCTCACCGCTGATATCCGGCGCGGGCCGATTGACGGCAAGTCCGTTTCAGGAACGCTGCGGCTCGAGTCCGGCATTGGTTCGGTCACCCTCACCGACGCGCGCTTGAGCGCGAATGGACTGCTGCGCCTGCGGGCGTTCAACGGCGACGTGCGGCTGTCGCTGGCCGAGCGTCCCGCCGACGCGCGCATCATGGCGCTCGCGCTGAATGGTCACGTCAAGTCGGAGATCCCATTGACGCGCCGCGACACCTGGG
Organism: Acidimicrobiia bacterium; assembly: GCA_043779345.1. Lineage (GTDB taxonomy): Bacteria > Acidobacteriota > Vicinamibacteria > Vicinamibacterales > UBA2999 > 12-FULL-67-14b. The sequence goes on from JAYWEJ010000330.1 coordinate 6,182, forward strand.
GACCGCGCTGGGCTGAAGTGACGCTCGGAAAAGGCGAGCCGGTCATTTCGCTGGACGTGGTGACGGGGACGGTCGAGATCAAATCCCCGTGACGACCTGACAGCCCGGCACCTGACCGCTACTTCCGCGTCAGCTTTCTCTGCGCTTCGTTGTAGCGGGGCGATCCCTGCGGCACCTTCGCGTACGATTCCTTCGCCTTGGCTGGATCGTTCAAGCGGCGCTCGTAGATCTCGCCGAGGCGGAACCAGACGTCGCCCGGAGTATTTTCGCCACTCTTCGCCGCGAGCTCCTCGAGCGCTTCAGCGGCTTCCTTGTGGCGGTTCATCTGTGTGAACGTCAGCGCCAGCCGGTTGCGGGCCACCAGCGCCTGCGCCGAGTCGGGGAACTGTTCAATCATCAACCGCAGCGTGGCGATGATCGCCGGTCCCTCCTGCTTCGTCACCGGATCGATCGCGCGCAGATC
>JAYWEJ010000331.1:0-2812 GCA_043779345.1 Acidimicrobiia bacterium
AGCGTCTTGGTCGCGCCCTTCGGCTTGGCGATGCCTTCGACCCGGATTGTGTGTGAGCCGTCTCCCGTCACCCCCACGCCCATGTTGCGAAGGAATTCACAGAGCTCGACGACGTGCGGTTCGCAGGCGGCGTGACGGATCTCCGAAATGCCCGGCGCCGCCGCGGCGGCGAGGAGCGCGGTTTCCGTGCCGGTGACCGACGCTTCGTCGAGATAGATCGACGCCGGCTTCAATCCGTTCGGCACCTCGAGACGATGACCGGAGCCAGGGAGCACGCGCGCGCCCATGGCGATCACGGCTTCGAGGTGCGTCTTGATCGTACGGCGGGCTGGGAAATCGCCTCCCGGCGGCGCGATCACCGCGCGGCCGCGGCGCGCGAGCAGCGGTCCCATCAGCAGCACGGAGCCGCGAAGCCGTCCGACCAGCGTACTGTCGGGCTCGTCCTTGGTCACGTTCGCGCAGCGGATCCGCAGCGTGGTGCTGCCGATGCCCTCGACCTCGGCTCCGAGGTCGAGCAGCAGCCGCGCCATCACCTCGACGTCGGCAATGCGAGGCATGTTGGTGAGCGTGCACCACTCGTCGGTGAGCAGGCAGGCCGCGACCAGCGGCAACGCCGCATTCTTGTTGCCTTCGACATCGACGCGCCCTTCGATGCGGCGCCCGCCTTCAATCACTAACGTCGACACTAAAAATCACCCATGCAGATGATCTCATTTCGGAGGGCGACGCCGAATTGTTCTTTCACGGCGACGCGACACTGCTCAACGAGCTGGTGAATATCCGCGGCCCTAGCTGAGCCGTCGGTGATGATGAAGTTGGCGTGCGTCGGCGATACGCGTGCCCCGCCCAGCGCCGCGCCCTTCAGGCCCGCGCGATCGACGAGCGCTCCCGCCGACGGCGGAATGCCGTCCGGAACGCGGTCGCGCCTTGCATCAGGGTTCATGAAGATGCAGCCGGCACTCGGCGAGTCGAGCGGCTGCGTGCGTTTCCTGAACGCGAGCGATTCGCGCGCCACCAGCCGCAACGCCGCCGGATCGCCGCCAGGCGTGACGCGAAACGCCGCCCACAGTACGATCTCGCCGGTGCGCTTCAACCGGCTGTAGTCGTACTCGAACTCCATCCGATCGGCGGGCGCCTGCAGCAGCGTCCCGTCCGGTTTCAACAACCGCACGCTCTCGACGAGATCGCCGATGTTGATCTTCTGCCAATGCGCGTTGCCGTAGATGGCGCCGCCGACGGTGCCCGGCGTGCCCGCCCAGGCCTCGACGCCCGCGTAACCGCGATTGATCGTCCACCGCACCAGGCCGTTGATCGTGACGGCCGCATCGGCGCGCACCAGGGTGTCGCCGATCGGCGAGACGTCTCCGCCTTTGGTCCTGATGACGAGGCCGCGGACACCGCGATCCGCGATCAGCACGTTCGATCCGCCGCCGAGCATCGTCACCTTGACGCCCGCCGCATGCGCGAGCTTGACGGCGCTGACGATCTCGGCGGCGTTCTGCGTCTCGATCAGAAAGTCGGCGGGGCCGCCAACCTTGAACGTGGTGAAGGGCGCCAGCGGCGCATCGCGCTTGACGCGATCGGCGCCGAACGCGTCCGCGAGGGCGGCGGCGAAATCGCTCACGAGGCGTCCTTCAAGTCGGCATACCGCAACAGCTGCCGCTCGCGTGAGATCAACGCGGTCACGGCCTCCTGGTGCGTGCACACGTGGAATTCGATGAAGTCGCCGGGCGCGAGCTGCCCGGCCAGCGGCAGATCCGCGGAAATCACGTAACCGATCTTCGGATAGCCGCCGGCGGTTTGTCGATCCGCCATCAACAGGATCGGCTCTCCGGCTGCCGGCACCTGGATCGCGCCGATGCCAAGCGGCTCGGAGATCAGTTCGTCCTCTCGCGCGCGCGCCAGCGGCGGTCCCTGCAGGCGATAGCCCATCCGGTTCGACTGCGGCGAAATGCGAAAGCTCACGCCGGCGATCGTCCTGAGCGCATCGGGGTGAAACCAGTCGGCTTGCGGTCCGGGCATCACGCGCAACAAGGCGCGGCCCTTGGTCGGCAGCGTCAGGCCCACCGACTTCCGCAGCGCGCGCGGCCGTGGATCGTTCGCGATCGGCACGCGATCACCCGCCGCCAGCGCGCGGCCCTTGAAGCCGCCCATGTGGCTGACCAGGTGCGTGGCGCGGCTGCCAAGCAGCGGTTCCGTCTGCACGCCGCCGGCGACCGCCAGATAGGCGCGCGCGCCTTCGAGGACGCGGCCGAACTTGATGCGCTGGCCGCGCGTCGCGGCGAACGAGGCGCCGATCGCGAGCGGCCGGTCGTCGCAGGTGACCTCGAACTGCCCTCCCGCAATCGCCATCGTCGTGTCGGCCTCGACGATCAACTCCGGACCGGTCAGCGTGATCTCGATGGTGGCTGCCTCAATGGCGTTGCCGACCAGTTGATTCGCAATGCGATGGGAGAACGTGTCCATTGGTCCGGCCACCGGAACCCCCGAGGCCTGGTGGCCGTAGCGGCCGAGGTCCTGGACGGTGGTCAACAGGCCGGGCTTGACGATCAGCAGCGCGCCGTCGGTCATCGCTTTCCTGCCGGCACGAATCGCACCACGTCGCCCGCGGCGAGCAGGCTTGGCCGCTCGCGATTGGCGTCGAACATCACCGTCCGGGTATGACCAATCAGCTGCCACCCACCGGGGCTGTCAACCGGATAGACGCCGGTTTGCAGTCCGGCAATGCCAACCGACCCCGCCGGCACGCGCTCGCGCGGGACCCGGTGGCGCGGCGCGGCGATCGAGGGGTCGACGCGGCCCATGTAGGCGA
>JAYWEJ010000332.1:0-15763 GCA_043779345.1 Acidimicrobiia bacterium
ATTCTCCGTCCGGTGCTCGAAGCCGACGTGCTGGTCCTCGACGATCTCGGCGTCGAGAAGACGTCGGAGTGGGTGCAGGAAACGGTCGGCCTGGTGATCAACACGCGCTACAACGCGCGCCGGTCCACCATCATCACCAGCAACCTCCGCGACCCGATCGACAACACCGACATGAACTCGTTCATGGTGCAGCTGGGCAGCCGCTCGCGCTCGCGCCTCCTCGAGATGTGCGAGTGGGTCGAAGTGCAGGGCGCCGACATCCGCGACGTCGATCGCATCACCAATGCCGCCAAGACCGGCCAGATGCCGGAGACCCCCGAGCGCCTGACGAAGAAGAACCTGCCCGGCAAGTCCGGAAACATGGCTCGCGCCCGCCTCAAAGATTCCGGCGTTCAGTACGAACTGAATTGGTCGGGGGGAAAAGCCGGCAACAAGTAGTTTGGTACCCTTGGAACCGGTGGAACCAGTGGAACCGGTCGGCATTTACATCCATATCCCGTTTTGCGCCGCGATCTGCAACTACTGCAATTTCAATCGCGGTCTTCACGATGATGGATTGCGGCGGCGCTATGTCGACGCGCTGGTAGCCGACATCCGCGGCTTTGCCGACTTGTCGCGCCGTAGCCCCGAAGGGGCGGAGGCGGACTCCTCAATAGCCGCCGACACGATTTTTTTCGGCGGCGGCACGCCGTCCCTCCTCGAACCCGCGGAATTGCGCCGGATTATCCAGGCCTGCCGCGATTCGTTCGATCTGTCAGCGGACGCGGAGATCACGATGGAGGCCAATCCCGAGTCGTCCACATCCGAATCGCTCGTGTGTTTTCGCGAGGCGGGTGCCAATCGCCTCAGTTTCGGTGTCCAATCTTTCCGGGACGAAGAACTGCGCCGGCTTGGCCGGCTGCATTCGTCCCAGACGGCCCGCGACGCGGTGCGGCTGGCCCGGGCGGCCGGTTTCGACAACCTGAGCCTCGACCTGATGATGTGGCTGCCGGGTCAGAGCACGGAGCAATGGCTGTCCTCGGTCGAGGCCCTGATCGATCAGCAACCCGACCACGCGTCGTTGTATTTGCTCGAGATTTATCCCAACGCGCCGCTGCGTGACGAAATGGCGCGCTCCGGCTGGTCGGTGGCGCCCGACGACGATGCCGCGGCGATGTACCTGGAAGGGCTGGCGCGGCTCGATCGCGCCGGCTTCGAGCAGTATGAAATTTCGAATGTGGCCCGGCCGGCGGCGCGCCGTTCGCGTCACAATTTAAAGTACTGGCAGGAAGGTCAGTGGCTTGGGTTCGGCTGCGGGGCGCACGCGACGTTTCGAGGCGAGCGGTGGCGCACCGTCTCGGCGACCGCGGACTATATTGATCGCGTGGCCGCGGGACAGGACGTGCGCCTCGATCGGCGCATGCTTGGCGCCGAAGAGCGGGTCGAGGAAGCCTTGTTCATGGGGCTGCGCGTGTCCGAGGGGCTGGACCTGGAATCCGTGCGTCGCGATCACGGTATTGATATCTGGGACCGTTACGGGCCAGACTTAGCACCTTATGTGACCGCCGGTTTGCTGGTCCATGAGCCCGGACGACGATTAGCGCTGACGCGGGATGGCATGCTTCTGGCTAATGACGTAATGGCGGTTTTCATCGGCGGGACAGTACGGTAAAGTAGCGACCTTTTGGAGGGCTCATCAATGTTTCGAGGATTGCAGGTCTTCGTTTCGGGTTTTGCGCTGGCGGGATTCACGCTGGCTGGGGCAGCGGTCGCATCGGCGCAGGAGCCGGCGAAGGTGGTCTTGCCGTTGGAAGGCGATGCGACAGTCATGATCGTCTTGATCAAGCCGGACAAGACAGCGGACTTCGAGGCCGTCATCGCGAAGTACAAGGAGGCGCTCGCGAAGAACGACAAGGCAGCTCGCAAGGAGCAGCTGGCCGGCCTCAAGATCTTCAAGTCGCCGACGGCGATGGGCGGCAACACCGCGTACATCTTCAGCGTCGATCCCGTCGTCAAGGGCGAGGAGTACGACATCACTCGCGTCATCAACGAGGTCTTCCCGTCGGAAGTGACCGACATGTTCAACAAGTACAAGGACGCCTACGCCGGACGGCAGATCATCATTCTCAACAAGCTTCCTTAGGCTTCATCATCGTCCCGGAGCCACACCGGCTCCGGGACGGCGCTGCCATTGAGCCTGTTCTTCGCTTCCTTCCTGTTCCTGGCGCAAGGCGCCGCGCCGCCCTCTCCCGCCCCAATCCCCGGGCAATCTCCGGGACAAAATTCCACGCCGGCAAAGCCGACCGTGGAACCGACGCCGGATCCGGCCTCGGTGCATTTTCTTGGCAACGCCGGGCTTCTCCTGGTGGCGATCAAACCCGCCGCGGTCGCCGACTACGAGCAGGTGATGCGCGCGCTGCAGGAAGCGCTCGCCAGGGACGCCGACACGACGCGGTCGTCGGCCGCGAAGGGGTGGCGGGTCTACAAGGCCGCGGAGGGCGATGCGAAAGGCAACACGCTGTACGTTCACCTGATGCTGCCCACGGTCACGGGCTTCGACTACCGGCCGTCGCTGCTGCTCGATGAACTGGTCAAGGAGCTCGCGCCGGAATTGCTGTCGAAGTATCAGGACGCGTTTGCGATGCCGCCGTCAATGTTGAACCTGACGGAGTTCGCGCACATGTCGGTCGCCCCGCTCCCGCTGCCGCCGCCGGCAAAACCGAAAGGCTGATCGGCCGCGCGTCGAGCCGCGGCGTTGACGCCTCCCTAAAACTTCAGATTGGCGCCGACGTAGAAGCGTTGATAGACGCTGTGAATTGGCGTGCCCTGCAATTTGAAGATCCGATAGTCCACCCGCACGCGCAGCGGCCCCACCAGCTTGATCTTGGCGCCGCCACCGATGTTGGTGCCGACGTGCGTTTCATGCAGCGCGCCCAGGGTCTCGCGATAGCCCTCGACGCCGGCCGTCCCGTAAAACTGCGTGCCCATAATCGGGACCGGGGTCTGCAGGAGGACGTTGCCCGAATACGTTTTCAGCCCGGGGAGCAATTCGACGCTGTCTTCGGAGATGTCGGCGTACTCGACTTCGAAGGCGACAATGATCAGGCCGACGCCGCCGCTGAAACCCTTCAGCGCGTGCCGCTCCGGGGTGGTCGTGAGGCCGATGAACGCGGTGATGTCGGCCCGCGCGGGCGCCGCGGTCGCGGCCAAAACTGCACACGCGAGCACACACGACACAACGAGCGATCGACGCGAGCGGGTACCAAGTGTCATTACGCCTCCAATGCTATGATCCCGCGGAAAAGGCAAAAGGCAAAAGGCAAAAGAAGAAAAGACGGGCAATTCTTCTGTCTTTTGCCTTCTGCCTTTCGCCTTTCGAAGAGGCATGGAATTCGCAGTGACCAAGGTGAATTCCCGGCAAACTGTCCGGAGGAGGCTACAGATGATTCCCCGAGTTTGGATAGCACGATTGGCCCTGGTGTTGGTATTACCCGCCAGCCTGGCGGCCGACACCCTGTATCTCCGTGACGGCACGCGGGTCCAGGGCGAGCTGATCGCCATCCGCAACGGCCAGATCGAATTCGAAGAGCGCCGCGGCTTTGGCGGCGGCCGCACGCTCCGGATCGATCGCGACGAGGTCGATCGCATCGACTTCGAGGATCGCCGTTACAGCAACAATAACAACAGCAGCAACCTGGCCGAGGGGCGTCCGTCAGGCATGCGCGAGCGGCAGGTCGTCGTCTCCGCCGATGTCGGCTGGATCGACAGCGGCGTCGACGTGCGCGCCGGCCAGACGATCTTTTTCGAAGCGCAGGGCCGCGTCCGCTGGGGGCGCGATCGCCAGGACGGCCCCGCGGGCGAGCGCAACTCGCCGTCGAATCCGAATCGCCCGATGGGCAACCGCAATGCCGCCGCGCTGATCGGCCGCATCGGCAATGACATGTTCTTCATTGGGGACGAGACGGGCCCGGTTCGCATGCGCGCCGCCGGCCGGTTGTTTCTCGGCGTCAACGACGATGTGTTGACGGACAACTCCGGCAACTTCCGCGTCGTCGTGTATTACTAGTCCGCCTGAAGGCGGGCCCTGCATACTGCCGGGGCGGCAGCGAGCCGTCCCCGGCAGATATAATTGTCGCAATGGATTTTTCGCTGACCGACGAGCAAGCCCTCCTTCGCAAAAGCGTCCGCGAGTTCGCCGAGAGCGAGATTCGTCCCCACGTCATGGAGTGGGACGAAGATTCACACTTTCCGAAAGAGCTGCTTCCGAAACTGGCGGAGCTCGGGCTGATGGGGATTCAATTCCCCGAGTCGATGGGCGGCGCCGGCATGAGCGCCGTCGATTACTGCATCTGCATCGAGGAGATCGCCCGCGTTGACCCGAGCGTGTCGCTGTCGGTCGCCGCGCACAACGGCCTCGGCGCCGCGCACATCTCGATGTTCGGCAGCGAGGCGCAGAAACAGCAATACCTGGTGCCGCTCGCCAAAGGCGAGAAGCTTGCGGCCTGGGGCCTCACCGAGCCGGGTTCGGGCAGTGATGCCGCCGCGATGCGGACCAACGCCGTCAAGGACGGCGACTGCTGGGTGCTGAACGGATCGAAGATGTTCATCACGCATGGCACCTCCGCCGACACCCTCGTGATCATGGCGGTGACCGACAAGTCGAAGGGCGCGAAAGGCATTTCCGCGTTCGTCCTCGAGCGCGGTATGAGCGGGGTGGTTGCCGGCAAGAAAGAGAACAAGCTCGGCATGCGCGCCAGCGAGACCACCGAAGTGATCCTGCAGAACTGCCGCGTCTCGCCGGCGCAGATGCTCGGCGAAGCAGGGCAGGGATTCATCCAGACGCTGCAGGTCCTCGATGCCGGCCGCATCGGCATCGCCGCGTTGTCGGTCGGCCTGGCGCAGGGCGCGTATGAAGCGGCGGCGCGCTACACCGCGCAGCGCAAGCAGTTCGGCCGCAGCATCGATTCGTTCCCCTCGATCCAGGAGCGGCTCGCGCAGCACCACTCCCAGGTTGAGGCCGCCCGCCTGCTGACCTACCGGGCGGCGTGGCTCAAGGATCAGGGCCGCCGCATGACGCTCGAGTCCGCGATGGCGAAGTTGTATGCGAGCGAGATCGCCGTTCGCGCCGCCGAGGACTGCGTCCAGATGCACGGCGGCTACGGCTTCGTGAAGGACTATCCCGCCGAGAAATATTTCCGCGACGTCAAGCTCGTCACCATCGGCGAAGGCACGAGCGAGGTGCAGCGCCTCGTGATTGCCCGGCAACTACTGGCCGCTTAGCCACAGATTGAACGCAGATTAGACACAGATGCCCTTGTCATTGGCGGAGCGCGTGCGGGTCGGCGACGTGCGGGCGATGGCCCGCGCCATCTCGCTGATCGAAGATGAGGCCGCCGCGGCGGCGGGCCTGGTCCGCGATATTTTCCCGCACACCGGCCGCACCTATCTCGTCGGCATCACCGGGCCGCCGGGGGCGGGCAAGAGCACGCTCGTCGATCGGCTGATCGCCGAAACCCGGCAACACCAGGAAACAGTCGGCGTCATCGCGGTCGATCCGACCAGTCCCTTTACGGGCGGCGCCATCCTTGGCGATCGCGTCCGCATGCAGGCGCACGCGCAGGACGAGCAGGTCTTCATCCGCAGCATGGCGACGCGGGGCCACATGGGCGGTCTTGCCCGCGCCACCAGCGATGCGGCGCTGGTGCTCGACGCCGCCGGCAAGAGCCTCGTGATCATTGAAACCGTCGGCGTCGGGCAGGACGAGGTCGACATCGTCCGCACCGCCGACATCTCCGTCGTGGTCCTGGTGCCTGGCACCGGCGACGATGTGCAGGCGCTCAAGGCCGGCATCATGGAGATCGCCGACATCTTCGTCGTCAACAAGAGCGATCGCGACGGCGCCGATCGCATGGTGACGTCGATCGAGTCCAATCTCGCCCTGCAAAGTGTTGGCGAGGGGGAGTGGCGGCCGCCGATCCTCAAGACCGAGGCCACGACCGGCAAGGGCATCGCCGAGCTGTGGCAGACGATCAAGACCTTCCGCGCGCACTCGGAAGGCACGCGCGCGAAGCGGCTCAAGGCGCGCAACGAATACCGGCTCCGCGACCTGCTGACGCATCGCTTCATGGAGCACGTCGAGCAGCAGGTCATCGGCACGGGAGAGTTCGAAGCCCTGGTCGAGCGAATCGCCAGGCGCGAGCTCGATCCGTACACTGCCGCCTCGGATATCCTTTCCAAAGCCTTGAAGACGGGAACCGGGAGCCGGGAGCCGGGAACCAACTCGTGAAAGCCATTCTGGATCACGTCGGGATCGCCGTGAGCGATCTGCAAGCGTCGCTGGCGTTCTTCAGGGACGTGCTGGGCCTGCACGTCGAGGCCAGCGAGGAGATCGCGTCGCAGCGCGTCCGCGCGACCTTCCTGAAGACGGGGCAATCGACATTCGAAATGCTCGAGGCGACGGCGCCCGATTCAGCGATCGCGAAGTTCCTGGACAAGCGCGGCGCCGGCCTGCACCACGTGGCGCTGCGTGTCGACGACATCGAGGCGGCGCTCGCGCACCTGCGCGCGCGAGGCATCCGGTTGATCGACGAGAAGGCGCGCCCCGGCGCCGAAGGTGCGCTGGTGGCGTTCATCCATCCCGCGGCCGCGCACGGCGTGCTGGTGGAGCTCAAGCAGCCGGCACCGAAGGTGGACCTGTTCACGAAGGCCGGCCGCTACGCCCTCGGCGACCTCGAGCTGATCACGCTCTCGGACGGGTTCCTCGGCCTCGACGGCGGCGCCATGTTCGGAACCGTGCCGAGGACGCTTTGGGAAAAGCGGCTGCCGCCGGACGATTCGAACCGGATCCCGCTCGGGATGCGGCCGCTGATCGTGAAGAACGGCAAGACGACGGTGCTGATCGATGCGGGCTGCGGCGACAAGATGGACGCGAAGCTCGCGCAGATCTACAAGCTCGATCGCCGCTACCACCTCGATCATTCGCTCGCGGATGCCGGCGTGACCGTTGACGACATCGACATCGTCGTCGCCAGCCACCTGCACTTCGATCACGTCGGCGGCTTCACGAAAACCGGCGCCGACGGAACACTGGCGCCGCGATTTCCAAAGGCGAACTACATCGCCCATCGCGCCGAGTGGGAGGATGCGACGCATCCGCACGAGCGCAATCGCGCCAGCTACCTCCAGGAGAACTTCGTGCCGCTCAAGGATGCCGGCGTCCTGACGCTCGTCGACGACGGAGCGGAGATCATCCCGGGCATGCGCTATCGGCGTTCGGGCGGGCACACGCCCAATCACCAGGTCGTGATGATCGAATCCGGCGGCCGGACGGCCGTCTTCACCGCCGACATGTATCCGACGTCGGTGCACATTCCCGATCCGTGGGTGATGGGCTACGACCTCTACCCGATGGACACGCTGGCCTTCAAGCGCGCCTTCGCGCTCGAGGCGATCCAACGCGACTACCTGTTGTTTTTCGAGCATGACCCGTCGATGGCCGCAGGCTACCTGCGCGAGAAAGACGGCAAACGTTTCGTGGAGCGGGTGATTTGATCTCAGATTTGAGATTGGAGATTACTGAATGTCGTTGGTGAGGATTGGGATTATTGGCGGGAGCGGCCTCTACGACATGGCCGAGCTCACCGATCGCGAAGACAAGACGCTGACGACGCCGTTCGGCGAGCCGTCGGGCCCGTACGTCCTGGCGACGCTGCGCGGCAAGCGCGTCGCCTTTCTGGCGAGGCACGGCAAGGGCCATCGCCTCAATCCCAGCGAGCTCAACTACCGCGCCAACATCTTCGGCATGAAGATGCTGGGCGTCGAGTGGATTGTCTCGGCGAGCGCGGTCGGCAGCCTCCAGGAAAAGTATGCGCCGACGGACCTGGTGTTTCCGGATCAGTTCATCGATCGAACGCGCGGCCGCGTCAGCACCTTCTTCAGCAACGGCATCGTCGCGCACGTCGGCTTCTCGCATCCGTTGTCGCAGCACCTCGCCGGGCTCGCCGCCACGTGCGCGGCCGAAGCCGGCGCGACGGCGCATCGCGGCGGCACCTACGTGTGCATGGAGGGACCGCAGTTCTCGACGCTCGCCGAATCCAACCTCTATCGCTCGTGGGGCGGCGACGTCATCGGCATGACCAACCTCCAGGAGGCCAAGCTGGCGCGCGAAGCCGAGATCGCCTACGCGACGATGGCGCTGGTCACCGATTACGACTGCTGGCATCCCGATCACGACTCGGTCACGATCGACATGATCATCGGCTACCTGACCGCCAACGTGCAGATGGCGCAGGAGGTGATCGCGAAGGTGGTCGAGCGCCTCGACGTCGCGCATCGCGATCCCGCGCACAGCGCGCTGCGATCCGCGATCCTGACGCATGCCGACGCCATCCCTGAACGAGTCAAGCGCGATCTTGCCCCTCTCATCGGAAAGTACGTGAAATGAAACTGATTGTGACCGGTTCGATCGCCTTTGATTACCTGATGTCGTTTCCGGGCAAGTTCACCGAGCATTTCCTGCCCGAGCACATGCACCGCGTGTCGCTGAGTTTTCTCGTCGACACCATGGACAAGCGCCGCGGCGGCTGCGGCCCGAACATCGCCTACACCATTGCCCTGCTCGGCGAGCGGCCATTCCTGATGGCGACGGCGGGGCAGGACTTCAACGACTACAAGGCATGGATGGACGCCGTCAACATCGACACCTCGCTCGTGAAGGTGATCGACGGCAAGTTCTGCGCGTCGTTCTTCTGCAGCACCGACCAGGCGAGCAACCAGATTGCCTCGTTCTACACCGGGGCGATGGCCAATGCGGGCGAGTTGTCGATGCGCACGGTCGCCGGCATCAAGGACGCGCTCGTCATCATCTCGCCGAACGATCCGGACGGCATGGTGCAGTGGGCGGAGGAATGCGCGGCGATGGGCGTGAAATACATCTGGGATCCGGGGCAGCAATGCGCCCGCATGGAGGGATCGCAGCTGAAGAGCGGCGTGACCGGCTCGTTCATGGTGATCTGCAACGACTACGAGTTCGAGCTGATCCGCCAGAAGACGGGCATGGGCGAGGCCGACATCCTCGCACACGCGCCGCTGCTCGTGATCACGAAGGGCGAGAAGGGGTGCTCGATCCACACCAGCGACGGCGTCGAAGACGTGGCCGCGGTACCTCCCGATCGGATCGAAGATCCCACCGGGGTCGGCGATGCGTTCCGCGGCGGCTTCATGAAGGGCCTGGCGATGGGCGCACCGTACCGGGTCTGCGCGCAGCTCGGCAGCGTCGCCGCGACGTACGCGCTGGAGCACCTCGGCGGTACCTCGCATGCCTACAACTGGGACGAGTTCACACGCCGCTACCAGAAGCATTTCGGCGCGATTTAAGGCGCCGGCGCGCGACTGTTATACTGAAAAACATGATGTCACGCGTATTGATGGCCGTCGCTGTCACCGGCTATTCCATTGGCCTCGTCGCGCTGTCGGCCCAGGCGCCGGCGAAGACGACGAACGACGGTGTCTATACCGCGGCGCAAGCCGACCGCGGCAAGACGGTGTTCGACGCGAAGTGCACCGGCTGCCACGAGCCGTCCCGCTTCATGGGCGAGACGTTCTACGAGGCGTGGGACGGCAAGGCGATGAAGGAAATCTGGGACATCGCGAGCGGCACCATGCCCGAAGACAACCCCGGCAGCCTCAAGCAGCAGGAGTACGGCGACATCCTCGCGTATTTCCTCTCGCTCAACGAGTTCAAGCCCGGCGACACCGAGCTGCAGGGCAACGCGGCGGCGATGGCGGCGATCAAGGTCGAGAAGAAAAAGTAATGCGGTCTTGGGTTCTGGGTCTTGGGTCTTGGGCGATCTTGGTAATTGCCGTAGGCGCGCAGGCTCCCAAGATATCGGTCAAGGCTGGTGTCTACACGGCCGCGCAAGCCGATCGCGGGCTGGCCGTGTATCGCTCGAAGTGCGCAAGCTGCCACGCGCCGAATCGGTTCACCGACGATTTCTTCTACACCAGCTTCGCCGGCAAGCCGCTGTGGGAAATGTTCGACGTGATCAGCGATTCGATGCCCGAAGACGACCCCGGTGGCTTGAAGAAGGAAGAGTACGCGGACGTCATTGCGTACTTGCTGAAGCTGAATAACTTTCCAACCGGCGAGTCGGAGCTGCCGATCGACAAGGACGCGCTCAGCGCCATCCTGATGGAAAAGCCGTAGACAGGTTGTCAGGCAGTCAGGCAGTCAGGTTGTCACGCAAAACAATCGCGCGAAACGCGAGCGCGACCATCGCGCTGCAGAGCCCGAACACCACCACCCCGATCGAGCCCCATTCCGCGTTCCTGATGAACGCCGGTCCCATTGACGCGATCGCGAACTTCGCTTCGAACGCGACCGCCACCAGCACATAGCCGGCGACGGGCACGGCGCCCAGCAGCAGTCCCGCGATCGCATAGTCGCGCCGCCGCGTGCAGTGCTGGCGGATCAGCGCGAGATGGATCGGCAGTCCGAACAGGATCACCATCGGGTACGCGACGATCACGGCGGGGGTGAGGATGCCGGCCAGCGAGCGCGTGCCGCCGTGGGCCATTGCCCACGGTCCGAACAGCAAGGCGAGGACCGGGACGACGGCCAGCGGCGCGATCGCGATCGCCGCCAGCGTGCGCATCATTCCGAGGTGGTCGGATCGATCATGGTCGCGATGCGCGAGACCTTGTTGGCAGGGAAGCCACCCTTGGTCGCGTGCTCGCGCACCGTGGCTTCGTCCGGCGCGATATAGACGCAATAGATCTTGTCATCGGTGACGAAGCTCTCGACCCACTGAATCTTCGGCCCCATGCTGGTGAGAACGCTGCACGACTTCTGGGAAATGCCGTGGAGATCTGCTTTTGACAACTTGCCGGCGCCGGGAATCTCTCGCTCGATGACGAACTTGGGCATGCATCCTCCTAAAGGGAGGCCAGCATACCTCAGCGCGTTTCGGGAATCATCACCGGGAACAGGGGGCATGGCCGGCGGGCAGGGGTCCGAGGCCGAGCTCGCTGACGTTGGCGGCCTTGAAGGCGGCCGCGTCGATCGAGTTGTTGTCCCACATGCGCTGCAGCACCCGGCTCCGCATCGCCACCGCGCCGGCGGGCCCGCACCACGGATCGAAGACCGTGTTTCGATCGCCGATGAAGGCCGCCAGCATGGCTGCCTGCGGCAGCGTCAGCTCGGCGGCGCTGCGCGCGAAGTAGTGTCGCGACGACGCCTCGGCGCCGCGCAACCCGGCGCCGAACTCGCCGCGTTCGGCAACGGTGTTGAGGAAGTCGGCTTTCGTCCACGCGTGCGTCATCCAGGCGGTGGTGGAAAACCGCGCCAGGCCTTCGCCGAACGAGGTCTGAAGGTGTGCGTCACGCAGATGCGCGCCGGAGAGGTATTCAAGGCCCATCAGCGCAGGCATGTACGCCCGGCAGTTGGCGACGCGTTGGGCGTCACCGGGCCTGGTGTCGTTGAAATCCTCGATGGCCACGCAGCCAACAAACCGCGCCATGCTGAGATGCGTCATGGGCGTGAGTGCCGTGGCGGTACCACCGTCGGCCCGCGCCCAGATCGCCTCGCCGAGGAGCGGGGGGACCGTCGCCGTCACGGCGGTCGGCAGCGGCGGGCTGACGGCCAGGCCGATAAAGTAGATGGCGAGCGGAAACAGGATGGCTCCTGCCACGCCCGCGATCAGCACGCCGAAGACGGCCGTCTTCTTGTCGAACCGCACCAGGGCTTTATATCACAAAGTTCTTCATGAGATCCCGGCAGCGACCTTGGCCCGCGCCGCCGCGGTAATGCGCGCGTATTTTGCCTGCATCAGCAGGTACTCGGTCTGCAGCAGCCGCACCTGCACGTCGTTGAGCTCGGCAGAGGTGATCACGCCGTTCTCGTACGACGCCTGGGCGATCGACACGCTTTCCCGCGCCAGCTCCAGCGCCTTTTCCTGCGTCGTCACGACTTCCGCCGACGACTCCAGCGCCGTCCACGCCGATTCGAGCTCGAGCCGCGCGTTGTCGGTGGCGAAGCGCAGGCCGTGCTCGGCCTGACGCATCTGCGACTGCGCCACGCTGCGGCGCGCCGCCGCGCCGGGAGCGGAGAACAGCGGCACGTTCAGCTGAATCCCGAACGCGTAGCTCTGGTTATCGCGCGCCAGCAGTGAGCCGATGGCGTCCTGCTGGTACTGCATGTTGCCGGCGAACGCCAGTGTCGGCTTCCATTCGCCATTCGCCAGGTGCGACGAGTACTCGGCCGCCTGGCGGCGCGCGGTGAACGCTTGCAGGTCCGGGCGCTGCGGCAGCCGCGTGTTGAGCTCCTCGCGCGCATGACCGACCACAGGCTCGTCGAGCGAGCCCAGGAGTTTCAGCGCCTGCGACTGCGGTATCGACAGCACACCGCGCAGCGCCTGCATGGCGGTATCGACCTGCGCCTTGGCCTGGATCCGGCGGGCCTTCGCGTTGGCGAGCTCGACCTCGGCTTGCAGCACGTCGAGGCGGGCGACCGTGCCGGCCTCGAAGCGGACTCGCGCCAGCTCGAGCTGCTTGTCGGTCAGGCGAATCTGCTCGTCGGCCACCGACACGCCGCGTTCGTTCATCAGCGCGGCATAGAAGGTTTCGACGACGCGATATTCGATGTCCTGCCGGGCCCGCTCGAGCTCGAGCTTCGACGCATCCAGCGACGCCGTCGTGATGCCGTAGGCGTTGTTCAACCGTCCGCCGGTGTAGATGGGCTGATTGACGAACAGTTGGACGATGTTTCTTTGCGCGAACCCGGCTTGGAACGTCTGTTCCTCCGGGCCAAAGACGCCGGCCGGGATCTTGATCACCGGAAAACGCTGCGACGGCGTGAAGTTGTAGCCGAGGTTCACCTGCGGCAGGAAAGTGGTCTTCGATTCCTGCACGCGCGCCTGGGTCTCGACGACCCTCTCCTTGGCGACCTTCAATCCCTCGTTCGCCGACAACGCGCGCTCGCGTGCCTGATCGAAGGTAAGCGTCATCGCGCCGGTCTGAGCAAACGCCGTCGTCGCAGAGATCAACCAGCCGAGCACGGCCACCAGCAGGATCACGCCGGTCACGCGCACCGCCTGCGGAACGCGGACGCCCTGCGAGCGCCACGCCGAGACGCGCTCGAGGATGCGCGCCAGCAGCAGATACGCCACCGGCACGACCACCAGCGTCAGCAGCGTCGACGTGATCAGGCCGCCGATGGTCGCGATTGAGATGGGCGAACGGAACTCGCTGCCTTCGCCGGTGCCCATCGCCGAGGGCATCATGCCGAGGATCATCGCGATCGTCGTCATCAGGATCGGACGGAGTCGGACCGGTCCGGCCTTGAGGAGCGCGTCCTTCACGCTCAGGCCCTCGCGCACGTACTGGTTGGTCAGGTCGACCAGCAAGATTGCGTTCTTCGTCACCAGGCCCATCAGCATGACGACGCCGATCATCGCCGGCATGCCGAGATTCTTGCCGGTGAAGAGGATCGCGAGCAGCGCGCCCACCAGGGCGAGCGGCAGGGAGATCATGATCAGGAATGGCAAGAGGAACGACTCGAATTGCGAGGCCAGCACGATGTAGATGAACGCCGTGGCCAGCAGCAGCGCCAGCCCCATCGCCGCTGCCGACTCCTGCATCATCTCGACGTCGCCCGCGAAGCCCCATTCGAAGTTCGGCGGCAGCGTCATGCCGTCCATCACCCGGGCGACATCGGCGGTGACTTCACCAAGCGATCGATCGGAGAGCTCGATGTTGATATTCGCC
The DNA here is from genome assembly GCA_043779345.1 of Acidimicrobiia bacterium. GTDB lineage: Bacteria > Acidobacteriota > Vicinamibacteria > Vicinamibacterales > UBA2999 > 12-FULL-67-14b. The sequence goes on from JAYWEJ010000332.1 coordinate 13,741, forward strand.
TGGCGGCGTCGCGCCTCGCGCTCGATCGCCGCCGGGCCGACTTCAGGCTGCAGCCGCACGATGTCGCGCGCCCGCACCACGGCGCCGGTCGGCGAGTAGAGCGGCGTCCGCGCAATCGACTCGAAGTCGTTGCGGAACTCCGGCGCCAGCCGAACCCGGATGTCGTACTCCTTGTCGTTTTCGCGCAGCCGCGTCGGCACGATGCCTTCGACCATGCCGCGCAGCTGCATCGCCACCGAGCCGACATCGAAGCCGAGGTCGGCGGCCAGCTCGCGATTGACGTCGGCGACCATTTCCGGCTGGCCGGTTTCAAGCGTGCTGTCGACGTCGACCGCGCCCGGCACCGCCTTGACCTTCTGCACCACCTCTTCGTTGAGGCGCTGCAGTTCGGCCATGTCGTCGCCGCGCAGGAACACGCTGAGCGGCGCCTGCGTCGGCGCGCCCTGCATGAACTCGGGATCGGCCACCGTCATCTTCAGCAGCGGGATCTGCTTGAGACGTTCGCGGATGTCGACCTTGAGCTCGGCGAGGCTGCGTTCGCGCTCGTGCTTCTTGCCGGCCTTGACGCGCAGCGACGCCTTCAGCGGGCTGCCCTCGAAGCCGACCGTCGAGAAGATCTGTCCGACTTCGGGCATCTCTTTCACGACCTTCTCCACGTCGGCCACGTAGGCGACCGTCCGCTCGAACGCCGTGCCCGCGGGCACTTCGATGTTGACCGCGAACTCGCCGCGATCTTCCTGCGGCACGAACTCGGTGCCGATGATCGACAGCGTCGACATGCTCGCAAAGAACACCACCGCCGCCGTCGCCATGATCTTCCACGGGTGGGCCATCGCCCACTCGAGCAGCCGGTGATACCGGCGATCGAGGCGATCGTAGTAGCCGCCGACGCGCTCGAGGAAGCGGCCGGTCCGGGTGCGGGTGCGCTCCTCGAGCGGGATGAACCGCACGAAGCGCGACGACAGCATCGGATCCAGCGTGAACGCGACCAGCAGCGAGATCGACACCGCGAACGCGATCGTCAGCGCGAACGACTTGAAGAACTGGCCGACGATGCCGGTCATGAAGCCGACCGGCAGGAACACCGCCAGGATCGTGAACGTCGTCGCCATCACCGCCAGGCCGATCTCGGACGTGCCGTTGCGGGCCGCCGTCATCGGATCCTCGCCCTGCTCCATGTGCCGGTAGATGTTCTCGCGCACTACCACCGCGTCGTCGATCAGGATGCCGATCACGAGCGACAGCGCCATCAGCGTCATCATGTTGATGGTGAAGCCAATCGCATACATGAAGAAGAAGGTCGCGATCACCGAGGTCGGCAGCGCCAGCGCGGTGATCAACGTCGAGCGCCAGTCGCGCATGAACACGAACACCACCAGCACCGCCATGATGCCGCCGAAGATGATGTGACCGCGCACGTCGGTCACGTTCTCCATGATGGCCTCGGCGTCGGTGTGGACCGTCTTGATCTGCAGCTGCGGGAAGCTCGGCGCCGCCTTGGCGAGCGCCGCATCGATCTTGCGCTGCACCTCGACGGTGTTGGCGCCCGACTGCTTGCGGATCGAGAACGACACCGCGTCCTCGCGGTTCAAGCGCGTCGTCGAATTGCGGTCCTGGTAGCCGTCGACCACCGTGCCGACGTCCTTAACGCGCACGGTCGAGCCGCCGCTCGAGCGGAGGATCACGTTCTCAATCGCCGACGCCGTTTCGTATTGCCCCTGAGTGCGCAGCGAAACCGCCTTGCCGTCGCGCCGGACCTGTCCACCGGGCACGTCCAGGTTGTCGGCCGCGAGTTTCGCTGCGACTTCGGTGAGGGGAAGATTCAACGCTTCGAGGCGCCGCGGGTCGAGATTGACCTGCAGCTCGCGGACCTGGCCGCCGTTGACTTCAATGGCCGCGACGCCGTCGATCTGGCCAAGCAGCGGCTTGAGATCGTCCTCGACGGTGCGGCGCGTGACGTCGGAGGTCAGCGTCGCCGAGCCGACCGCGTAGGTCGCAATCGGCAGCGCCGACACGTCGAAGC
>JAYWEJ010000333.1:0-6617 GCA_043779345.1 Acidimicrobiia bacterium
TTCACCATCGCCGGCTTCAAGCCGATGCGTCGCGCCGGCATCGTGCTCGAAGGCAACTTCACGGCGCCGGTGAACACCGAGCTCGCGGTCGGCAATCTCAACGAGACCATCACGGTGACGGGGGAAACTCCGGTCGTCGACGTGGTCAGCAACCGCGCCACCGTGGTCGTAAACCGCGACATGCTGGACGCCATCCCGACGTCGACCCGCAGCCTTCAGGCGCGCGCCTACCTGATTCCCGGAACGATGGTCACACCGGTGGGATCGGGCCAGACCAGCATGACCATCTACGGCTCGCAGGCCGCCGATCAAGTGGTGATGGTGGACGGCATGCGGCTGAACCTGCTGGAAGGGTCGGGACAGTTCAGCGGCATCTACCTGAACGACGGCATGGCGCAGGAGATTTCGTATGACACGGGCGCGCAGAGCGCCGAAGTGGCGCAAGGCGGCTTGCGCGTCAACATGATTCCGCGCGAGGGCGGCAACCAGTTCAAAGGCATCTTCTTCATCCAGGGCGCGAACGCGCCGTTAGCGAGCGACAACCGTTCCGACGCCGTCAAGGCCTTCATTCCGCAGCCGCTCGGCATTGCCTACACCTACGAGATCAACCCGTCGTTCGGCGGACCGATCAAGCGCGACAAGCTCTGGTTCTATTTCACCTACAAGCTGTCGGACACCAAGAGCTACACGACGCTGCCGGATCGGACGCAGGGGACCCAGCAGAACTGGCCGAACTACAGCTACGTCACGCGCGTCACGTGGCAGGCGACGCAGCGCGACAAGGTCCGCGTCTACGTCGACAAGCAGATGAACGGTCAGCGCTACGAGGGCCTCGGCGCCACCACCACGCTCGAAGCGTCGCACCAGTTGTGGACGCCGCGCGGCCTGACGCCGCAGGTCAAGTGGATGCAGACCACCACCAACCGGCTGATGCTCGAAGCGGGCATCACGATGTACGACCTCAACTTCCGCCGCGAGCCGCAGCCCGGCGTGGGCCCGCTCGATCTGCCGCGATTCGAAGTCAGCACCGGCGTCAACTCCGGCACCTACGCCGGCTCGATGGACAGCTGGACCCAGAACTATACGTCGGCCGCCTCGGCGAGCTACGTCACCGGCTCGCACTCGTTCAAGGCCGGCATGAACTACGGATGGGGCCGCCGCGTTCGCACCTGGCCGAGCGCGAACCCGGCCGACATCCTGCAGCTTCGCTTCACCAACGGCGTGCCGACGCAGGTGCAGGTCCGCAACACGCCTATCGACGAGTCGATCGAGCGGATGAACGCCGACCTCGGCTTCTTCGCGCAGGACGCGTGGACGATGGATCGGCTGACGTTGAACCTCGGCGCGCGTTTCGACTACTTCAACGCTGAAGTCCCGGCGCTGGCGGCGCCGGCGAGCCAGTGGGTCGCCGCGCGCGATCGGCCGGCGGTGAAGAACGTCCCGAACTGGAAGGACTGGGCGGTCCGACTGGCGGCCGCTTACGATCTGTTCGGCACCGGCAAGACGGCACTAAAGGTGAACGCGAGCAAGTACGTCGCGTCGGCGGCGCTTGGCTTTGCCGAAGCGTTCAACACGCTGACGGCGGCGACCGAAACGCGCACGTGGAACGACGCCGACGGCAATGGCTCGGTCCTCGACGCCAACGGCAACCTTCAGCGCAGCGAGATCATCGGCGGCACCGCGAACTTCGGCCAGGCGTCTGGCACCGACCGGCCGGATCCGGCACTGCAGCGCGAGCACAACTGGGAGTACGGCGCGACCATTCAGCACGAGCTGTTCCCGCGCGTGTCGGTGTCGGGCGGCTATCACCGCCGCACCTACGGCAACCTCGCGGTCACCGACAACCTGAACCTGAGCGTGGACGATTGGACGCCGTTCACGATCACCGCGCCGATCGATGATCGGCTGCCCGGCGGCGGCGGGTTCCCGGTGACGATGTTCACGCTGAACACGAACAAGGTCGGCGTGGCCACCGATAACCTGCGCACCTTCTCGGCGCAGAACACCAGGATCTACAACGGCGTGGACCTCAATGTGAACGCGCGCATTGGCCAGACCGCGTTCCTGCTCGGCGGCGTGACGCAAGAGCGCTCGGTCTCGACCTCGTGCGATCAGCGCGACAACCCGAACAGCCGGCGCTTCTGCGATTCGTCCGGACCCTATCGCACCCTGTTCAAGCTCGCGGGCTCGTACGAGCTGCCCTACGCCATTCAGATCAGCGGCAGCTTCGTCTCCCGCCCGGGCATCAACGTCGCCGCGAACTACACGGTGACGAGCGCCCTGGCCGGCCGTCCGATCGTCGGCAGCACCGCGGGAGCGACGCAGATCAACGTCAACCTGATCGAGCCGGGCACGACGTATACCGATTACCTCAATACGCTCGATATGCGCCTGGCCAGGACGTTCAGGTTTGGCAAGTACCGGATTCAGGGCCTCGTGGATATCTACAACCTGCTGAACGCCGGCACGGTGACGACGATCAACCCGACGTTCGGCGCGGTTGCCGCGACCCGCGTCTGGAACAACCCGCTGACTATCCAGACCAGCCGCTACGTGCGTTTCGGTGCGCAGTTGCAGTTTTAGCGCACGAGGATTCTGCCGGGGGTGGCATGCGTCAGCTTGCCACCCTCGACAACGGCGGTGCCGTTGATGAAGACGTGCTCGACGCCTTCCGAATGCTGATGCGGCTCGAAGAACGTCGCCTTGTCGCGAATCGTCGCCAGATCGAAGACGACGACGTCCGCCGCGAAGCCCTCGCGGATCTGGCCGCGGTCCTTGAGATCCATGATGCGCGCAGGCAGCGACGTCGCCGCTCGAATCGCGTGCTCGAGCGAGATCGCGCCGCGATCGATCGAGTAGTGCCGGATCTTGCGCGTGAAGCTGCCGTAAAAACGCGCGTGGGTTGAGGGGCCGTCGGCGGGCATCGCGATGCCGCCGTCGGTGGACGTCGCGACCCACGGCTGCTTGGCGATGTGCTCCATGTCGAACTCCGCCATCGAAAAGCCGCGCATGCGCGCGCCGCCGTTGCGCTCCTGCAGGCCTTCCATCTGGATCTTGATCGCGGTCTCCACGGGATCGAGCTTCCACAGCCGCGCGATCTCGGCGAGCGATTTCCCATAGAGCGACTGGTCGGTGAACTCGTAAACGGTGATGTTGTCGGCGCCGCCGCGGCGGCGGATCTCATGCGCGATGTCGGATCGCACCAGCTTCGCCGACGGCGGATCGCCGAGCACGCGCTTCAGGATGTCGGCGCGATTGGTCCGCGGCTGATTCGGGCTGGCGCCGGGCGGGCGCGTCGCCCATGCGGGAATCAGGACGGTCGATCCGTCCGTGCCGCTGGTGGGATACGGATACTGATCCGCCCACACATCGACGCCGCGATCGCGCGCCCGTTGGATCAGCGTGACCGCGGCCGCGCTCGATCCCCAGTAGTGCTCGCCCTTGGCCTTGAGATGCGAGGCGACGACGCGCGCGCCGGTGTTCTCGCCGATCTCGATGGTCTCGCGCACCGCGTCGAGCAGCGTCACCGCGTGCGGTCCGTCCTGGCTCGGCACATACCAGAGCGGATCGCTGCCTTCACTGCGCTCGTGAGAAATATAGACGCCGCCAAAGGCCGGCAGCTCGCGCGCGAGCTCGACGACTTCATCGGTCGTGCTCCATCGCCCCGGGTCGTATTCGAGGCCGGCCGACATGCCGGCCGCGCCTTCCTGCAGCGCCTGTTTCACCAGCGCCCGCATGCGCGTGATCTCATCCGGCTTCGCCGGCCGCCGCACATCCTCTCCCATGACACGGCGGCGGACGGTGCCGTGACCCACGAGCAGCATCGCGTTCGGGCCGATGCCGGTCTTCTCGAGCAGCGCGCGCTGATCGGCGAGTGGCCACGGCGAGCGGCCGTCATGGTTGACGACGACGGTGGTGATCCCCTGCGAGACGAGATTCGGCGCCGATCGACGAACCGGGTCCGAATCGCGGAGTCCACCGCGCGGTCCCGAGCCGTCGTCCGCATGCGAGTGAATGTCGATGAAGCCCGGGACCACGTACTTGCCGGCGGCGTCGATCACGCGCGCGGCCTGCGCGCCGGCGAGCTGGCCGATCGCCGCGATGCGGCCGTTCTGAATCCCGATGTCGGCGGGGAACCACGGATTGCCGGTGCCGTCCATGACGCGGCCGTTGCGGATCAGCAGATCGAAGCGCTGGGCGGGTTGCGCCGTGGCCGACACAAGAAATGCGGTGAACAGCGCCGCAGCGACGACGACACGGTTTTTCATGGCGGCCATTCTGGCGCAATTCGGGGTCAGGTGCTGAAAACCAGCAAAGTGCTACGAAGGGGACAGGTCGTCCCCTACTCAACCTGACCCCAGCATAGCGAACTGCTAAAAAACGGGACCTGACCCCTTTTTGCGCTCGACCGCGGATTGCCTGGCGAGGTAGACGAGCGACGCCACGACGATGCAGGCGCCGAAGCCGAGCCACTCGTCGGGTGTCAGGCCGGTCAGCAGCCACAGGATCACGCCGCAGGCGAGCGCTGGAACAATTGGCGATTGTCCAACCCGCCACGCGGCGGCCGCGCAGCCGAAGTAGAGCGCGAGCGCGGAGACGTTGGCGAAGATTGCGAGCTTCTCGAACGTGCCTGAGATCGCGAGCACCAGCGTCAAGGCCGCCTGGAAGACGATCGCCGCTTGCGGCGTTCGATAGACCGGATGAATCTCGGCGAGCTGGTGCGGCAGGAACCGATCGCGCGCCAGCGCGTAGACGATGCGCGGCATCGACAGGGTCATGCCGCCGAGATAGCCGAACATCGAGATCGCCGCGCCGGCGAGCAGCAGCGATCGCGCCCAGCCGCCCATTGATGCACCGGCCGCATCAGCCAGCGGCGACGTCGTGGCAAGCCTGAGTCCGTCGCCGAGGATGCCCTGCGCCACCATCTGCAGGGCGATGTAGAGCGTGGTGATGCCGATCATCGCGGCCGCGATCGCCCGCGGCACGGTGCGCTCGGAATCTTTCACCTCGCCGCTTGGAATCAGGGCGGATTCGATCCCGGCGAACGCGAAGATCAGGATCAGCGAGGTCCGCGCAATGTCGGTGGCCGAGGGCGCCACCGCCATCACGAAATTCTCGGAGCGAACGTAGAACGCGCCGCCGACCGCGATCAGGATGAGCGGAAACAGCTTGGCGAGAGTGGCGAGCGTGATCAGCTGCACGCCGAGCGTGACGCCGCGCAGGTTGATCACCGACCAGAACGTAAAGGCAGTTACCAGGATCGCCGCCTGCGCGAGCCATCCGGATGTGGCCGGCACGAGCAGGCCGATGCTCGACGCGAGCAGCGTCGACACCGCCGCCGTCGCGAACGTGCCAAGCATCCATAACAGCACGCCCGAGATGAATCCGGCGTACGGGCCGAACACGGTCTCGACGTAGGCGTACGGACCGCCCGTCAAGGTGACGCGCTTGCCGGCCTCGGCGATGCACACCACGATCAGGCCCATCGCCACGGCGCAGACGATGTACGCGATCGGCGCCGCCGCTCCGAGTTTGCCGGCGACGTCCGCGGGCAGCCGGAAGATGCCGCCGCCGATGGTGATGTTGATAATGCCGGCGGCGAGGCCGAGCGTACCGATGGCGCGCGTCAGCGATTCCCGTTGCGAATTCATCCGCGCTATTGTCTGCTGAGACATGCCGCGCCTCTGGGATATTTCGCCGCCGGTTTCGCCCGCGACACCGGCGTTTCCGGGTGACACGACCTATCAGCAGCGATGGACGGCGGAAATCGGACCGGGTTGCCCGGTCAACGTCAGCGCCATCACGATGTCGCCGCACCTGGGCGCCCACGCCGATGCGCCGTTGCACTACGGCCGCAACGCGCTCGCGATCGGGGCGGTCGATCTCGAGCCGTTCCTGGGCCGCTGCCGCGTCGTTCACGCCATCGACAAAGGACCACTGATCGCGAAGGCGCATCTCGAGCATGCGGCCGAAGGGCTTCCTCCACGCGTCCTGGTTCGCACGTGCGCGAAGGCGCCGGCGGCATGGTCGCCGCATTTCTCAGCGTTTGCGCCGGAGACAATCGCGTGGCTCGCCTCGCTGGGCGTCAAGCTAATCGGCATCGACGCGCAGTCGGTGGATCCCGCAGACAGCAAGACCCTCGACAGCCACCTGCAGCTGCTCGCGCACGATCTGCGGGTGCTGGAAAACCTCGTGCTCGACGATGTGGAACCCGGCGATTACGAATTAATCGCGCTGCCGTTGAAGTTCACCCAGGCATGCGCCTCTCCGGTGCGCGCGGTGCTGCGGTCGCTGTCATGATCACGCGCGACGACTGCCTCGCCCGTGACGCGGCGGACTCGCTGGCCCCGCTGCGCGGTCTGTTCGCGCTGGAGCGCGTCGATCGCGAAGGCGTCATCTATCTCGACGGCAATTCGCTCGGCGTGCTGCCGAAGGCGGCCATCAGCCGCATCAAGGACGTGGTCGAAGGCGAGTGGGGCGGCGGGCTGATTCGCAGTTGGAACACCGCCGGCTGGATCACCCTGGCGCAGCGCATCGGCGACAAGATTGCGCCCCTCGTCGGCGCCAGGGCCGGTGAGGTGATGGTCGGCGACTCGACGTCGATCAACCTGTTCAAG
>JAYWEJ010000334.1:0-2799 GCA_043779345.1 Acidimicrobiia bacterium
GCGCGCAAGCAGGTCACCGATCAGGATCCAGAAACGATCGCGGAAAAACTCCGAGCGTACGGAAAACAGTTCGACGCAGCTGACGTGAAAAACGCGAAACTCGCACTCCAAGGATTCGGAGCCTTCTCTGCGCAGTAAAATCGTCGTCGATTCAATTCACGGCGCGATCAAGCTCACCGATGTCGAGCGTCAGGTGATCGACACCCCGAGCTTTCAGCGGCTTCGTCAACTCAAGCAGCTCGGCCTTGGACACCTCACGTACCCCAACGCATCCCACACCCGCTTTGCGCACAGCCTGGGCGTTTTGGCAATCATGTCGAAGGTCATCGCCGTTGCGCGCGATCAGATCCGTCTCAATGAAGACACAGAAGAGGACCTCCGCCTGTGCGCGCTGCTACATGATGTTGGTCACTACCCGTACTCGCACCTCATGGAACGACTCGATCGCGTTACGTTGACGGAGGAACTGACGGGCGATCGCCGACCAAGCCCTCTGGCCCTCGATCGACCTGGCTATCCCGACCACGAAGACCTCGGACGAATAATCGTCACGGAACAAGACGACTTACGATCTGCCCTCGGGGGAGTAGACCGAGCGACCCGCATTGCCAGCTTGTTTACACGAAGCGCGGCTGCGGATGTCCAGATCAGCAAGCTCATCCACAGCTCGCTGGATATGGATCGCCTCGATTTTCTGCTGCGCGATGCGCGTGCGGTGGGCGTTCCCTATGGCGAAATCGATCTGGACTACCTCTTGAACAATTTGAGGGCGAGTCCGACGGGAATGATTGGCATCGCGCTCAAGGCGCTGCCGGCGGCGGAGCAGTTTCTCGTCGCCCGGTACTTCATGTATCGGACTGTCTACTATCACAAGACGACCTACGGGATGGAGGAGGCTCTCCGCCAACTCTTGCGACGATGTCGTGATGACGGCATCGGCGACTTGCCGACTGACGGCGACGCGGTGCGACGGATCGCGCGGGATCCGTCGGCGCTCGTCGAGTTCACCGACAACTACGCTGATCGTGTCGTTCACCTCGCACTTCGAAGCCCGAATATCGTCATAAATGGGCTGGCCCGGTGCATCGCGTATCGGCGGCCGCCGAAGCTTCTGCGGGAAGAAGTTGCCGTTACCAGTTTCGCCGACGAGAGGCACGAGCGACATGATGCGGCGGCGAGTTTTCTCCGGCGTTGCGAGGACAGATTGGCTTCCCTTGCAAGTAAGCACAAACTCGACGTCGGACTTTTCCTCGTGGGCGAAGTGCCACCGATCAAGTTAGAGAAGCGTGGGACTCTCTTGACGCAGGATCAAGCCAAGGACCAGCCATCGGAAGCCGAAGACGAGTTGATCAAGGTCTTCCTGCCCGGAGACGCCGAGCCTCGGGCCCTCATCGATATCCCGCAGAGCTTGATCAAGCATTGCGCGAGCTATGTGACGCGAATCGTTCGGTTGTACGTCGTCGAAGACGATGCGGACAGGATCGAAGCGCTCCGAACCGAGGTGCGATCTTGGTGATGGCCGCCACCGAATCGATGATTCAGGCAACCGACGAACTCTTGGAAGCGCTATGACCACCCCGGAATTGGTAGAGCGATTCGCCCGGCTCGAAACTGAGATTGCGAAAGAAAAGGGCGACTTTTCTCTGTTCGCGCTGTTCATGCGCGAGGAAGTTCCTGACCGGTGGGATCTTATGGTCTCGGCCTCCTGGACGGGAGGCGACAACACGGCGGCGGTCGATTACCTGGTAGCGCAAATCAAATCCAAGCTCGGTGACGGCGATCTGGTCAGCCTTTCGCGAATCGTGGTGATTGACCCGGAAGACGCCGACGTCCGGAAACTCAACCGAAAGGTTCATGTTGAGCACGGCAACGTCGAGGTGAGGGACAGCATCTTCTCCGGCCTAGCTATCAAGCAGGCTCACATCATCACTTCGAACCGACCTCCGGCTCAGGCTGCCAGCTAGCCTCGCTATACTCCGCCTGTGTTCCACGCCCTCCTATGGTCTGTCCTCCTCACCGCCACGCCTCAAATGGCGCAGGTGGTGGCGGTGCACGACGGCGACACGATCACGGTCAGGTTTGGTGGACACGCCGAAAAGGTCCGCCTGGTGGGCATCGACTCGCCGGAGCTTAAAGACGAGCGGCAGGCCTATCGCGACGCGGCCTACGCTGCGCGGGACTACGCGCGATCGCGCCTGGGCGGCGAAACGGTGACGCTCGAAGCCGAGCCGCGCCAGCAAGACCGAGACAAATACTCGCGCCTGTTGCGCTACGTGATCTTGGACGACGGCACGAACGTCAACGAAGAGTTCGTGCGCAAGGGGTACGCGCGCGTGTACGACAAGTTCCAGTTCACGCGGAAGCCACGTTTCAAGGCGGCGGAGGCCGAAGCGAAGCGCGAAAAAGTGGGCGTCTGGAAGCTGCCGCCGGGGCGTCCGCGCCAGGTTCCGAGCACGCGCTGACGCGAGATGCTGGGCCCTCATCGGTGTTGAGGCGTGATGGAAATGGATAGGACGCACGGCTCTTGAAACTCGAGAACCTTCTTCCCGACGCGACGGTCCGCGGCATCCTCCCTGATGCTGCGGTAACCGTCGTCAGCGTCGCTTGGCACGGCTCGGACGCCCTGACCCTTGTGTATCGCGGTTCGAACGGCCGCGTGGCGGACGAGATCCTCTACCGTCACGACGAACCGCGCCTCGAAATCGTCGAGGCGGGCCGGCCATGGAGCTTCGATGGCGATGGCGCGCTCTTCCGCCTCGTTGCCGAGGCCCACCGCATCCGCCTGGCACATCTCTTCGA
>JAYWEJ010000335.1:0-6600 GCA_043779345.1 Acidimicrobiia bacterium
GGGCCGCGGCTTTGCACCCGGCCTGGCGTGGCTTTCTCGTACGAGGACGGCGCGTCGCTCGACGTGCGCGGCGAAACCTGGAAGTTAGCGCGCGCGCAGCGATTCGACGCCTGCACGATCCTGACGCTCGAGGGACGCGATCGCTCGAATGCCGGCGAGCGGATTCGCGTCATCGCTCCGTTCGATCGTCCACGGGTCGTGGCCAGTCGCAAGCTTCGCCGGCGTTCCCGCCGCCGCGTGATCGCGTCGGCACTCGCCGCGATCGCCGGCGCCCGTCGATCGACGGGCTTATGGACAGCCGCGCAGTCGTCCATCGAGCTGTGGCCGTATCAGCTGGAGCCCGCGCTCGCCGTGATTCGCGGCGCCACGCGGCTATTGCTCGCCGATGCAGTCGGGCTCGGCAAGACGATTCAGGCGGGCCTGATTCTGTCGGAGCTGCGCGAGAGAGGCTGGGTCGAACGCGCCTTGATCGTGTGCCCGGCCGGCCTTCGCTGCACCTGGGCGCGGGAGCTTCGCGAGCGCTTCAACATCACGGCGGCCGTTCTCGATCAGTCCTCGATCGCCGAGCGCATCGCGGCGTGGCCCCAGGGCGTCAGCCCGTGGTCCGGACATGCCGTGGCGATTGCATCAATCGATTTCGTCAAGCGGCCTGAAATCCTGTCGGCGATCGCCAACGAGCCGATCGACCTCGTCATCGCGGACGAAGCGCATCATCTCGCGCCCGGCACCGACCGCGGCGCGGCGATCTCGCGTATCGCTTCACGCGCGCCGTGGTGCGTCCTCGTGTCGGCGACGCCGCACTCCGGCGATCGCGCGGCCTACGAATACCTCACGGCGATGGGCGCGGCCGGCGATCCGATCGCGATCTTCCGCCGCCGGCGCTCCGATGTCGGGCTGGCCGTCTCCCGGCGATCGCACGTGCTGCGCGTACAGCCAAGCGGAGACGAAGCGGCGTTGCTCGCCGCCATCGAGCGCTACGCGCGGGCGATCTGGCGCGCGCGCGGACGGCACGACCGGTCCGTCCGGCTGATCGCCATGACGATGGCGCGGCGCGCGGCTTCGTCCACTGCCGCCATCACGCGAACCCTCAATCGCCGGATCGAGTTATTGACCAACGTGGCGGCCGAGCCTGCCCAATCGCCACTGCCGTGGGAGGAGGCCGACGACGCCGACGATGTCGAGAAGGATCAAGTGTTGGCGGCACGCGGGCTCGACAACGCTGATGAAGAGCGCGCCGTGCTGGAGCACTTGCGGGCGCTGGCCACTCGTTGCGACACCAGCTCGAAGATTCGACGTTTACGCCGGCTGCTGAGACTCGCCGGCGAACCGGCCGTGGTCTTCACGGAATATCGCGACACGCTCGACGCCATCGTCGCCAGCCTGTCCGGCTCGCCGCTCCGCGTCCGGTCGATTCACGGCGGCGTACCCGCCGATCTGCGGCGTGATGCGGTCGAAGCATTCAACGAGGGCCGTGCCGATGTGCTGGTGGCGACCGATGCGGCCGGCGAAGGACTGAACCTGCATCACCGCAGCCGGCTTGTCATCGACATCGAGCTGCCGTGGAATCCGCTGCGTCTCGAGCAGCGTGTCGGCCGGGTTGACCGCCTCGGTCAGCGCCGGACCGTGCACGCGATCCGCATGTTTCATCCGGGGACGATCGAAAGCGAGGTGCTCGAGCACCTTCGCGTCCGGCGACAGCGCGCCGAGGATGCGCTCGATCGGCCGACCAGCGATGCGGCCGTGGCTGCCGCGATCTTCGAGGGGACATCGACCGAGCCCGGACCGGTGGAGATCCAGACCCACGCAATCGAGACCGCGACCGCTGAAGCGGCGCGGCTCGGACAGCGGCGCCGGCTCCACCATTTCCATTCCACAACCGCGCGGACGTGGACGCCGCCGCCCGCGCATTCACGATCGCCGCTGATCGCGCTGCATCGCGTGACGTTCGTCAATGACGCCGGCGGTGTCGTCGGCGAGCAGCTTCAAGGGCTACGGGTCGAACGTGATCACGAGCCGCTCGAGCAGCGCGACTGGCGCCGGCTCTTCGAGCATCTCGATGCGATGGTTCCGCGTCCATCGCCTGAACGGCCTGCCGATCGAGCGGCATTTGCCAGGCGCGTCGCGGCGATTCGCGCCCGCCTCAAACGCGAACATGCCGTCCGGTACCAACGCTCGCTCTTCGATCGGCGGGCCGACGCCGACGCGGCCGCACGCCAGGCCGTCCTCGATCGCCTCGACGCCGGCCTGTCACGCGTGCTGCGCAGTGTCACATCCCCGGTGTCCACCGAGTCGCGGATCGAGTTGATCGCCGCCTGGCCGGAGTGCCGGCGGTGATCGCGGGCTTTGGCGGCGGGCTGATCTCGCGCATGTATGTCGAGGAGCGCGTGTTGCCGGCGATCGATCGGTCGGCGCTCGCTTCGTTCGAACGGCGCGTGGTCCGGTGGTGGGGCCGCGTCTCACGAACGCTCGGCCCGGCGTCCAGCGCGCGCGCCATTGCCGACGTCGCCGCCATTCCGCTGCTGCAGCTGCTCGATCACGAGCGGCCGGCCCTTGCGCCCTGCCCTGCCGGATTCGCCGCGGCGCTGCCGGCGAACGCCGTCTTGATTGTCGTTCCCTGGTCCGATGAGACGAGGGCGACCTGGCGAGACGCCGTTCGTCTTGGCCTCGACGCCGGCAGCGCCTGGGCGATCGTCTGCAATGGCCGCTCGCTGAGGATCATCGACTGCGCGCGATCGTGGTCGCGGGCGGCGATCGAATTCGAGTTCGAGCCGTTGCTGTCGGGCCCGGCAGGGATCGCCGTGTTGTGGGCGCTGGCGCGCGCGCCGGCGCTTGCGGGCGTGGACCAGTCGTCTCTGCGGTCGCGCGTCGCCGAGTCCGACCTGCACGCATCGCGCGTCTGCCGGACGCTCGGCGACGGTGTGCTGTCGGCGCTGCCGGCGCTGACCACCGCCCTGGCGATCAGTCCGCGCACGCGCGTCGATCGCGCATTCGCCTTCGACCAGGCGTTGACGCTCGTCTATCGGGTGCTCTTCCTGCTATTCGCGGAAGCGCGGGGGCTCGTGCCGGTCTGGAACGACGTCTATCGCGACGCTTACACGATCGAGGCACTGATCCGAAGAGCCCTCCGCCAGGGCTCCGGCGCGGCAGGCTCGGCGGGGACCGGCCTGTGGAAAGCCTTCCAGGCGATCTCGCGGCTCGCGCATGCCGGGTGCAAGGCCGGCGATCTCGACGTCACCGCCTTCAACGGGCGCCTGTTCTCGCCGAGACACGCGCCGCTCGTCGAACGGCGCCGCGTCTCCGACGCCGTGATGCGCGACATGCTGCTGTCGCTGACCAGCGAGCACACGCGGCAGGGGCGGCGCCGCATTTCGTACCACGACCTCGGCGTCGAGCAGTTGGGGTCGGTGTACGAGCGCATCCTCGAACACGAGCCGTCGGCCGATGGCGGCGCCATCGTGCTCACGCGCACGTCGCAACAGCGCAAGACGACCGGCAGCTTCTACACGCCGCAGGCGCTGACGGAGTTCCTGGTCAGGAAGACGCTCGCGCCGCTCGTCGACGGGCGGACGGCGGCCGAGATCCTGCGGTTGCGCGTGGTCGATCCGGCAATGGGCAGCGGCGCCTTCCTGGTTGCCGCGTGCGTATTTCTCGCGGACTGCTGCGAGCAGGCCATGATTCGTGACGGTCACTGGCAGGCGTCTGACGTCGGCGCCGCCGATCGCGCATTGCTGCGCCGCCAGGTGGCGGAGCAATGCTTGTACGGCGTCGATTTGAATCCGACCGCCGTGCAGCTGGCGCGAGTGTCGCTGTGGCTGACGACGCTGGCGGCGAATCGGCCGTTGACATTTCTCGATCATCACCTGGCCGCGGGCAACAGCCTGATCGGGGCGCGGCTCAGCGACCTGTCGCGGCCGCCGGTCCCGCGCGCCGGCCGTCTGCGCGCCGATCTCCCGCTCTTCGACGATCAGCTTGCCGATGACGTGTCGGCGCGGGTGATGCCGGTTCGGCTGCGGCTCTGCGCGCCGTCGGAGTCGCTCGAGATCGTCAGGGACAAGGAGCGGGCGATGGCGGCGTTGTCGTTACAGGACGGTCCGCTCGCACGATGGGCCGCCGCCGCCGACGCGTGGTGCGCCGCGGCGTGGTGGCCCGGCGCTCCGCCCGCCGCCGGCGTCGTCCGCGAATGGATTGCCGCGGCCACCGGCGCGCCGACCACTCTCCCACCTGCGCAGTTGCAGGCATCCCTTGATCGCGCCCGCGACATCGCCGCGAAGCACTCGGCGTTTCACTGGGAGCTCGCCTTCCCCGAGGTGTTCTTCGATGCGGACGGACAACCGGCGCCGAATGCGGGCTTCGACGCCGTGATCGGCAACCCGCCGTGGGCGGTCCTGCCGTCGTCCCGCAGCTATCGCCGTCACACCACCGGCCATCCGAACAGCTATCAACTCTTTCTCGATCGCGCGCTGCAGCTGACGAGAGGCGGCGGCCGTATCGGGCTGATCCTGCCCTCGGGGATCGCCACCGATCACGGCAGCGCGGCGCTCCGCCGGCACCTCTTCGATCGGACGACGATCGATACCTGGGTGGGCTTCGACAATCGCCGCCGCATCTTTCCGATTCACCGCAGCGTCCGCTTCATCGTCCTCGCCACGACCAACAGCGGCGCCACGGCGACGCTGCGGTTCCGATGCGGCCTGAGCGACGTTCACGACCTGCATCGCCAGCAGCAGGGCCCGCCGCTGTCGTTGTCGCGGTCGCGCATCGAGTCGTGGAGTCCGGATCAGCTGACGATTCCTGAAGTCACCAATGCGATCGCGCTCGGCATCATGACGTCCGTCGCCGATCGCACCCCGGCGCTCGGCGATCCGCAAGGCTGGAACGTCCGTTTCGGCCGCGAGCTGAACGCCACCGAGGACCGGCCGCACTTCGTGCCGCTGCGCTCGCGCTCCAGCCTCCTGCCGATCGTCGAGGGCAAGCAGTTGTCGCCGTTTCAAGTCGACCTCACGCGATCGATCCGCGGTATTCCCCCCGAGGCGGCGTCGCGGCTGCTGAGCGCAGCGACGTTCTCCCGCGCGCGCATCGCGTATCGTGACGTCGCCGGCGCGACCAACAAGCTGACGTTGATCGCCGCGATGCTGCCGGCCAACGTCGTCTCGACGCACACGGTGTTCTGCCTGAAGTCGGATCTCGATCAGCGGTCTCAATGGTGCCTGCTCGGCCTGCTGAACAGCCTGGTGGCGAACTACCTGGTGCGCCTGAGCGTCACCACACACGTCACCGCGTCGTTGATGTCGCGTCTGCCCGTTCCGAAGCCTTCGCCGGGTTCGCGTGCGTTCGATCGCGTCGCCTCGCTGGCGCGAGCGCTCGCATCAACAGGTGTCGACGCTAACGCCAGTGACTACGCCGAACTTAATGCGCTCGCCGCTGATCTTTACGGGTTGTCGGCAGATCAGTACTCAGTCGTACTCGAATCGTTCCCCCTATTGGCAAAAACATTGCGAGAGGCTTGTCTCGCTGTCCACGTACGGGCCACGGAATCACGGAAGCACGGAGTCCTATGATCAAAATGCTCCACGAACACATTACGGACAAGATCTTGGGCTCGGCAGTAGCAGTTCATAAGGCCATCGGTCCGGGCCTCGCAGAACAGTCATATCAAGCCGCCATGGCGATCGAAATGAGCGAGCAAGGCTTGACCTTCGTTCGCGAACCGTCAATCGCCGTTACTTACAAGGGCGCGACGGTCGGTCATCATCGACCCGACTTTGTCGTCGAGAACGCGGTGGTCGTCGAGCTGAAGGTGGTTCGCAGCTTCGAACCCGTGTGCACGACTCAAGTATTGACCTACTTGCGACTTACCGGCTTGAGGGTTGGCTTGCTGATCAACTTCAACGTCGAAGCTATGGGATTCGGAATCAAACGAATCGTCAAGTAGAGACTCCGTGCTTCCGTGGCCCGCACGTGAACTGTGAACTGTGAACTGTGAACTGTGAACTATTTCACAGGGCCGTTCTCCCAGGGCTTGAGGAGCGCGTACAACGTCGACATGATCGGCACCGGGATGCCGTGCGTCGTCGCTCTTCGCACCGCGGCGCCCTGCAGCGCTTCCACTTCAATGCGTTTCCCCTGCTCGAGATCGATCAGCAGCGACGATCGCGTCGTCGGCGGGATGTTGGTCATGTATTCCTCGAGCGTCTCGAAGCGGTTCGCCGAGATCGTCACGCCTTCGGCCTTCGCGAGGGCGGCGATCTCGCGGCACGCCGCGTTGAACATCTCCTGCACGTGGGGAAACTTCCAGATGTGCCCGATCGCCAGGCGCGACGCGCCGGTGAAACCGGCGAACGCGGCGAGGTAGACGAACTTGTCCCAGATCGGGACGCGCGCGTCGGGGACCGGCGTCACCTGGATGTCGGCGGTGGCCATCACATCCGCAATCGCCTGCACGCGCGGCGTGATGCGGCCGCGATCGCGGAACACCTCGCCGAAGATGATCGAGCGGTGCACGCCGGTCTGCACGATCAGCCCCGGACCTTCGAGCGCCGTCGCGACATACGTCGTGCCGCCGAGCACGTGCGGCTCGCCGACGATCGCCGCGACCTGGTC
>JAYWEJ010000336.1:0-6587 GCA_043779345.1 Acidimicrobiia bacterium
GTCTGAATCCGGTGGTGATCAGCGATCGGACGTGGCGCACGCGCTTCGCCGCGGATTCCAACGTCCTCGGCCGCACACTCACGCTCGACAACATCACCCTGGTCATCGTCGGCGTCATGCCGCCGGACTTCTTCTTCCCGTCGAGGGAGACCGAGTATTGGCGCCTGATGCGCTTGACTGCCGACAATGGCGATGACAACCGCGGCAACAACTACCTGCAGGTGATGGCGCGGCTCAAGCCGGGCGTCACCGTCGCACAAGCGCGGTCGGAAATGCGAACCGTTGCCAATCAGATTGCGCAGCAGTTCCCGAAGGAACAGACCGGCAAGAGCGTCAACCTCAACCTGTGGCGCGACGACGTCAACCGGCAGATCCGGCTGATGCTCTGGGCGCTGGTCGGCGCCGCGATCTGCCTGCTGTTGATCGCCTGCACCAATCTCGCGAACCTGTTGTTGTCGCGCGCGCTCTCGAGGCAGACGGAGATGGCAGTGCGCACAGCCGTCGGCGCGAGTGTCGATCGACTCGTCAGGCAGATGATGACCGACAGCCTGTTGCTGGCTGGCGTGGGCGGCGCGCTCGGTGTCGTGTTCGCGATCCTGGCGGCGCCGATGGTGGTCCGGCTGGTGCCGACGGCACTGCCGATTGCGGAGGTCCCGCCGGTGGATCTCCGGATGCTCGGTCTCGCCGCGCTGATCACGATCGGCACCGGCATCGCCTTTGGCGTGATGCCGGCGCTGCGCATGTCGCGGCGCGTCGACGCCTCCGCGCTGAAGGAAGGCGCCCGTGGCGGCACCAGCCGCGGCACCGAGCGACTGCGATCGTCGCTGGTCGTTGCGGAGATCGTCGCCTCGGTCGTGCTGCTCGTTTCCGCCGGTCTCCTGATCCAGGCGCTGCTCAAGGTGCAGGCGATCGATCCGGGCTTCCGCAGCGAGAATGTCCTGACACTGAAGACGATCCTGCCGCGCCCGCGATATCCGCTGGTGCGTCGCGAACAGTTTTACCGCCAGGTCATCGCCGACACCCTCGCCGTGCCGGGCGTCATGCGCGCCGCATACATCAGCTTTACGCCGTTCACGATGCGCGGCGGGATGTGGGAGATCCTGACGACCACGCCGGATCCGACGAATCTTGGTGGCTTCGCTGCGCCGCCCGACGTCCACCGGGCCGCACTGCGAAACGTGACACCGGGCTATTTCGAAACGATTGGCATTCCGATCCTGCAGGGACGCGACATCGCGGAAACTGATACGCCCGAGACGACGGCGGTGGCCGTGGTCAGCGAGTCGTTCGTGCGCCAGCAATTTCCCGGTCAGGATCCCATCGGGAGAACTTTCGGTTTCGTTGGCGCCGTCAGGACCATCGTCGGCGTCGGCGGCGACATCCGCTTCCGCGGGCTCGAACGCAATGACAACGAGCCGCAGGTCTACCTCGCCGCATTCCAACAACGCGATGGCCTGGCGGGGTTCTATACGCCCCAGGATCTGATCATCAGGACGTCGGTGCCGCCGGCGACGCTGATGCCGGCGATCCGCGCGATCGTCAGGAAGGCGGATCCACAGCTGCCGATCACCAACATGCGCACGCTCGAAGAGGTCGTCTCGCTCGAGACCGCGCCGCGCGTGGTGCAACTGCGGGTGCTTGGCGCGTTTGCGGCCGCGGCCTTCCTGCTCGCGGCCATCGGCATCCACGGGCTGCTGGCGTTCACCGTGTCTTCTCGAGCGCGCGAGATCGGCGTGCGCATCGCGCTCGGCGCCACGGCGCGCGACATCATGTGGATGGTGATGGGCCGCAGCACGATGCTCGCGATCATCGGCGTCACGATCGGCGCCGTGCTCGCCTACGCGGCGGGCCGCTCGATGCAGGCGCTGCTGTTCGGCGTCGATCCCGGCGACGCGCGCGTCTTCGCCGCCGCCGTCGGGCTCTCGCTGCTGATGGCGCTGGCCGGCAGCATCCTTCCTGCCTGGCGCGCCATTCGCGTCGATCCGATGACGGCCACGCGAGCTGATTAAGCCACCACGCCCGTATAATCCCGCTATGCGGTATTACGTAACCCTTACGCTGTTATGCGTAACGGTAGCAGCCACCTCCTCGCAAGATCATCTCGCGACGCTCGGCATCTCCGAAGGACGCGCCAAGGAAGCGGTGTTCGATTCGTTGATGTCCGACGCGGTCTCGATCGCCGGCAAGCCGGCGGCGTTCACCGCGATGCCGGCGGCGGCGCGTGTCGCGCTCGTCAACTTCGCGCTGAATCTCGCGCGCAGCTTTGTCGAGAGCGACGATTTCAAGCGCCGCTACGCCGATCATCGCGAAGCCAACGGGCCCGAGCCGCTGCCGGAAGAGCAGACCGCCGACGCGATCTTTGCCAAGCAGCGCGCTGGTTTCGAAAACCAGGTCGCCGAGATGCGCAAGCTGTTCGACCAGATCACGCCCGAGCAGCGCGCCACGCTCGAGGATGGCTGGAAGCAGATGCGCGACCAGTTCGACGCGATGGAAAAGGGCGAGCGGCGCGCGCAGATCGAAGCCCAGATCAACGAGCAGCGCACCGGCATGCTCCGCGGACGCCAAGCGGCGATGAAAGAATTCGAAAAGACCTACCCCGCAGACCCGCGCGCCCTGGTCGCCTTGCGGCTGCGCCGCTTCCTCGACGTGACGAAAGACGTCGATTTCAATGCCCAGCTGGCCGAAAGGAACAAGCTGAGGGTGTTTGCCGACCCCGCCCTGGAAGCCCGGCCGGCGGAGTGGAAAATGAGTTTTCGGGCCGGAAAGCCCGCAACCGACGCCGCCCGGGCCTTTGCCCAGAAATGGCTGACCGACCTGCAGGCTCAAGGACTTAAGTAGCCCTTGCCGCACGGCTGCAAAGGGCGTATTTTCACGGGTGCCCGCCCGCGCGGTTGAACCGTTGCAGCGGGAATAAGGTGGAGGACTCATGGAGATAGATCGCAGAGCGTTCATCGCCAGTCTCGGTGGCACCGCGGCCGTCGGCCTGATGGATTCAGAAACCAAGGCCGACTCGCTCGAGCACTGGATGGAAGAACAGCTCGACGAGCAGGTGGCCGCGAACCAGGCCCAGACGAAGTTCCCGACCGTCGCCGAGATCGAAGCGCAGATCGAGACGCGCAACTATCGCCGCGGCGTCGGCAGCCTCTTCGTGTCCGGGCGCGGCAACGTCAAGAAGCTCGAGCCGATGCCGAAGAATCCGACGCTCCAGGATTTCTTCCGTCTCCGCTTCGCGCCGGGCAATCACGTGCTGCAGAGCGCGACGCGCGCGTTGAAGACCGGCATGTCCGAGGAAATCATCCTCGCCTGCCTGCTTCACGACTGCGTCTTGAACCTGATCAAGCCGGATCACGGCTGGTGGGGCGCGCAGCTGTTCGAGCCCTACATTCCCGAGAAGTCGACGTTCGCGATTCGTTACCACCAGACGCTGCGCTTCTACCCAGACAGCGACGCCGGTTACGAATACCCGGACCAGTACTTCCGCATCTTCGGCGAGGACTACAAACCGCCAGCCCACATCGAGGCGACCTACAAGATGCTCAAGAACCACAAGTGGTACATGGAGCCGCGCCTCGTCACGGTCAACGACCTCTACGCGTTCGACCCGAACGCCAAGGTCTCGATCGAGCCGTTCGAGGACGTCATCGGCCGCCACTTCAAGTCGCCGAAGGAAGGTCTCGGCAACGACAACAGCCCGAGCGCGCACATGTGGCGCACGCTGGCGAACCCCGACCAGCCGCTGTAAATGAAGCTCGCGGCAACCGCATTCCTGACCGTCTGCCTTGTGGCCATCGCCACAGGGCAGGCGGGCAAACCCACCAGCTACAAAGGACTCGAAGTCACCCCGCTCGGCATCGATCGCGCCAAGAATGTTGCGCTCGTCGACTGCCCGCCCGGACAGAACAGCGTCCGCGGCAACGCGCGCGGCGAGGAAGAGTTCGCCGTCGTCATGCTCGCGTTCAAGGTGACGCCGTCGTTCGACGCCAAGACCATCGTCAAGAAACCGGTGCTCACCGACGCGTCCGGCAAGACTTACAACACGTCCGTGGCGATCATCGACGCCGGCTCGGTGCCGGAGTACAAGTGCTCGTTCCCGTTCCGCGTCCCGATGGGCACCAAGGTCGCGTCGGTCGCGATCGACACCGCGACGATCAACATCGCTTCCCTCGACAAGTAAACTTGTCTCGCCGTAGCCTTGGCGAAGGCGGATTGAGGCTTTCGGAGCACGTGGCCGAGACCCTCGATATTGGTCCCGGCACGCGTGTCTTCGAGGTCGATTGCGGCAGCGGCGAGTTTCTCTACCCTCTCCACCTCAACGGCTACATCGTCGGCGGCATCGACGCCGATCCCGACGCCATTGAAGAAGCGATCGTGACGATGCCGGACGGCCTGTTCCAGGTCGGCACGGCGTCGGCGCTCGATCCTGCGATCCCCTGGGACGTCGTGATCTGCCGATCTCTTGCCGGCAATCCCGATCTCGATCACAACCGCGGCCTGCTGGCGCGGATGTTCGCAAAGGCGACGCACGCCATCGCCCTTCTCGGCGTGCCCGAAGAGCGCCGGCAATGGATGCTGCACGCGCTCGCCGAGATCGGCGCGAACGCGATTCAAATGGAGAGCGTGAACACCGGCGTACACGAAAACGCGCGCGACACATTCAATGTGTTCGCACGCGTGTAGGACTGTGGCGTCCGGCTTCAGCCGGACCACCTGTTAGCGCGCCGGCGGAGTGCCGATCGCCGAGTCGGCATCGATCGGCGGCGGCATCGGCGCGAACGCTCCCGGCGGTCCCGTCTTTGAGCCGTAATCGACGAGCATCAAGCCGAGCAGGATCGCGAGGAAGAACAGCCCCGTCGCCACCGTCAACTTGGTCAGCTTGCTCTGATACTTCACGTGCATGAAATACCAGACCACCAGCGACGCCTTGAACACGGCGATGATCATCGCGACCAGGAAGTTGAACTGGCCGAGGTCGACGTACGCCGCGAACACGGTCACTCCCGTCAGCACCATCAGCGACAGGAAGATCGTGACGTACAGCGAGATCGGAGAAATGTGCCCGGCGCCGTGCGAAGCGTGCGCGTCTGCGTGTGCGTGTTGAGCCGACATTACGTGTGCCTCTCGACGAGGTAGAGCAGCGGGAACAGGAAGATCCAGACGATGTCGACGAAGTGCCAGTAGAGACCGCTCATCTCCACGGGCGTGTAGTACTGCGCGTCGAACTTGCCCTTCCAGGCCATCCACGTGATCACCATCATCAGCCCGACGCCGATGATCATGTGCAGCGCGTGCAGGCCGGTCATCGTGAAGTAGAGGCTGAAATAGATCTGCGTCGTGTTCTGTAGTTGCTCCGGTGTCAGCGACAACTCTCGGTGCGCGACCGGGTGTCCCTCCGCAGCGGCGTGCTCCTCGTGGTACATCCAGTTGTAGTTCGCGCCCGGCCCTTCGTAGTTCGCGAACTTGTCCTGGTACTCGATGACCTTCACGCCAAGGAAGACGCTGCCAAGGATCATGGTGAGGATCAGCCAGTTCACCGTCGCCTTGCGCTTGTTGGTCTGCGCTCCGCGCACCGCCATCGCCATCGTCAGCGAGCTGAAGATCAGCACGGCGGTGTTGAGGCCGCCCCAGAACAGGTCCAGCCGGCGGCTGGCTTCGGCGAACGCGTCGAAATACCAGATGCGATAGACCATGTACGCCACGAACAGCCCGCCGAAGAACAGGATTTCGGTGAGCAGGAACACCCACATCCCGATCACGGCAGCTTCCTTCTGCTGCGCCATCGTGTCGAAATGGTGCTGATGCGCCGGGTGATGCGCGGCGTCGGCGTGGCCGTGGTCGGCGTGGACGACCGCGTTAGACAAGATGCGACTCCTTGCCGACGGCGTGCTCGTACTCGTAGGGCTCGCTGATCACTTCAGGCGTCTCGATGAAGTTCACGGTCAGGGGCGGCGACTGCATGTGCCACTCGAGACCCGAGGCGCCCCACGGATTGGGGCCGGCCACCTTGCCGTACTTCAGCGAGTAGATGAAGTAAATCACCGGCAGCAGGTAGCCGAGGCCGAGCACGGTCGCGCCCGCCGACGACATCACGTTCAGCACTTGCATTTCGTCCGGATACGAGTGGTAGCGCCGCGGCATGCCGAGATAGCCGACCACGAACTGCGGGAAGAACGTGACGTTGAAGCCGACAAACACCATGATTGCCGACACCTTGGAGAAGAACTCGTTATACATCCGGCCCGTCATCTTCGGCCACCAGAAATGCAGGCCGCCCATGTAACCCATGATCGCGCCGCCCACCATGATGTAGTGGAAGTGCGCGACGACGAAGTAGGTGTCGTGCAGGTGGATGTCCATGCCCAGCGTCGCCAGGAACAGCCCGGTCAGGCCGCCGATGGCGAACAGGCCCATGAAGCCGTAGGCGTAGAGCATCGGCGTCTCGAACGAGATGGCGCCCTTGTAGAGCGTCGCCGTCCAGTTGAAGACCTTGACCGCCGACGGAATGGCGACCGAGAAGCTGAGGAACGAAAACACCATCGCCGCGTAGGTGGAGATGCCGGCCACGAACATGTGGTGCGCCCACACGATGA
>JAYWEJ010000337.1:0-2789 GCA_043779345.1 Acidimicrobiia bacterium
CAGGATCCACTGATACCGCCAGCCCGCCTCGATCGACTGCGCGAACGACGGCAGCATGATCGTCGCCGCGCCCAGCGCCTCGATGTATGCGGCGTACCCACCCAGTGCCGGGATCAAGCGCAGGCGGCTGATCCCGACGACCGCCAGCAGCGCCAGGTACGCGCCGATCACGGCGGTGTACGCCTGTGCGTTTTCCGGGCGCAGGCTGCCGATCTGCAGCAACAGCGCCACCAACAGCACGGCCGACGCCGGCACGATGATCCACTTGCGGCGCGCCATCAGCGATTCGACGAGCGCCAGTGCGCCGACAGCGGCTACCGCTAGCGTCGAGAACTGGTAGAGCACGCTCTGTTCGAACGGTTCGCCGTTGAGCAGACCGCGTTCGCTCTGCGCTGCGAGCACGCCGAACCCGGCCACCGGTGCGGCGAGTGCGTACGCGGCGCCGGTGGCGCGTAGGGCCATCGACCACTGCGGTAAGCGATCCCTCGCGGCAAGCGCCGCGCCGTATGCCGCAAGCGCGACCAGCGAGTACGTGATCGGCAGGACGGCGAACGACGCATCGAGATGCGCGCGCCAGGCCGTCACCGCAACGAATCCGAACAGCACCGACGGCGTGGCGATGGCTGGCGCATCTTCGATTGCCGCGATCGCGACGTAGGCCGCGACGAACACGGTGACCACCAGGGTGAGTGTGCCCGCGTCCTGCACCGTCGCGATGGAGATGAGCGCTGCGACGAGCGACATCGCGTAGAAGTGCAGGCGGAACTCCGGTCGCCAGAACTTCGTCGCCGCGCCCACGAGCAGCAATGCGATCGTCACCGTGAGCATCGGCACCGCGAGTGAACCATCTTCGAGCTGCTCTTCGCTCGCGATGTTCCGCAGTACAAAGATGTAGCCGATCGCCGCGCAGAGCGCCGCCGCGTACAACCACCCCATGGCCAGCCGCACCTTCGAGGCTGCCTTCGCGCTGATCAGGTGCTCGAACGTGCGCGCGCTCCGGTCGCTGACGGCGACAAGCGCGAAGAAAAACGCTGCGCCGAAGTGCACCCCGGCACCGATGCCCGGCAGATCCGCGTACGGAACCTCGAAGGGCAACGTAGCGGCAGCGACGGCGGCCACCGCCAGTCCGTCGCGCGCGCGGCCATCGAGCCACGAAGGAGTCCATACGCGGCCCGATGCGGCAAGAATGAAACCGGTTCCAATGAGCGTGACGCCGTAGTACGCAGCGTGCGCTTCGAACGCGTAGGCCACAGCGACCGCTGCGGCGCCGAGCGCCGCGACGAATGCAAGAGACATTTCGATACGGCGCACTCGCGATGCGTCGATGCCCAGAAAGACGGCCCCCGCCAGAAACGCGATAGGCAGGAAGACGTGCGATTGCGGCATCCAGTCACTCACTGAATCTGCCCCGGCCACTGCTGCGATGAATGCGATGGACATACCGGCGCCCGTGGCGATACGGCCGAGAAGCGCCGTATCATCGCGCCATGCTGCCCCCAACAGTTCATCGGCGCGCGGGGCCCAGCGAGCGGCGGAGATCAGCGCGACGGCCGGGGCGATGAGCGCGAAGGCGTAGTATTCGGCGCTCACGTCGAGCCCGTAGACGACGCTTGCGGCCACGCCCGTGATCGCGATGACGAAGCCCGGCACGCCGAACCCCCGCCGCTGTGCAACGGCGTCGTAGACGTAGAACGCGGCCGAGAGCGCCAGCGTTGGCAGCAGGAACCAGCGCGTGCTCAGCTCGTACGGATTGATGTCCCGCTCCACGGCCGCGATCGTGGCGCCGGCGATGATCGCTGAGACGATGGTGCCCAGGATCGCTGTGCCGTACGCCGCATCGCGCAGATGCTCCGGCAGGAAGCGCGCGATGCGGCGGCCTTGCGCGGCGAAGAGCCCCAGCGCGAGCGTTGGCGCGAGTGCCGCGATGCCGATCGCGTACACCTCGGCGGGCCAGCCGAGTCCGTAGATGGTCGCGATCCATGCGCCTGCGAACGAGACCATTCCGCCGGCCGCGACAGCGATCGCGCCCGTCCCCGCGCGCCCGCGTTTCGATGCGCCGGCCAGCGCGTAGAACCCCAGCGCCAGCCCGAAGGACGGGGCCAGGAACCAGCGCGTACGGATCTCGTACGACGCGCTATCGCCGTACGCCGCCTGCATCAAGAACAGCGCGATCAGCCCGGCGATCGCCGTCAGTGCGACGCCGTAGCCAAACACATACTCGCCGAAACGCGCTGGCAGCCCTTTTGCGTTGGAAGCGATGTCAGTCGCAATCAGCATCAGTCCGAAACCAGCGGCGACCGCCGCGAACGCGATGACCCAGCTCTCGGCGGGCAGTTCGGGCGCGTACGCGACCGTCACGCCGGCCGCGGCGAGCGCGCCGAGCGCCGCGATCGCGTAGTAGTCGCGTTTCGTCAGCAACATCGGTGTGGCAGCAGCGGCGGCGAACGCCGCAAGCGTCACCGGAAGGAACCACAGCGTCTGGACTTCGCCCGGCTCGGCGGCTGCGTAGGCGGCGATGATCAGGAGCCATCCCAGCGCCAGCGCTCCCAGCACCTGACCCTGCGGCCCCCAGATCGTCCCGACTCGCTCGCGCAGCTTCTCGATGCCAGCCGCGTCCGTCAGCACCATGACCAGCGCGACGGCTATGAACAGGAGCGGCGTCCACTCGGCCGGCATGTGCGTAACCACGGCCGCCGCGATTGCGCCGTTAATGATCGCGATGCCTGCCCCGAACGCGTACATACGTCCGAGACCGATCCAGGCGACGGCGACATAGAACGCGGCCGTCG
>JAYWEJ010000338.1:0-2788 GCA_043779345.1 Acidimicrobiia bacterium
GTTCTATGGCGTCGCCGCTGCGACATCGGTCGGCAGCAGTCCGACCGGCTTGTCGCTGCAGTTTCAGCGCGATCAGCAGGCCGGCAAGTTGCCTCCGGCGGCGCGCTATCTCTTCATGCCGGGCATGGCGCCGCCGAATGGCGGTCCCGATCACATCCTGCGGGAAGCCACCAACGAGCTGCGCGTCATCAACGAGGTGACGACGCCCGCGGAGGCGCGCGCGGCCGTTGCGCGCATGGCGGATCAGAACATCCGGCATCTCAAGATGTGGGTCGACGATCGCGGCGGCACGTACCCGAAACTGGTCCCGGAGACCTATGCGGCGATCGTGCAGGAGGCGCAGGCGCGCAAGATCACGGTGCACGCGCACGCTATCCAGCTCGCCGATCAGAAGGCGGTGGTGCGCGCCGGCGCCAACGTGCTGGTTCATATGGTCCAGCGCGAACCGATCGATGAAGAGTTTCAGGCGCTGCTGCGGGAGAAGAAGCCGTACTGGGCCACGGTCATCTCGCTCGGCGATCCCGTCGAAGTCTGCAACAAGGATCCGTTCTTTGAGGAAGCGATGCCGCCGTCGGTCGTCGCGAAGATCCGCGCCAGCACGGAGCGCGTGGCCCTCCAGGCGCATTGCGCCGCGCCTGCGGCCAACGCGGCGACGCGGGAGAAGAACCTTGCGCACAACTTTCCGCTGATGATTGCCGCAGGGGTGAAGCTGGTGCTGGCGACCGACACCGGCATCCATCCGGGGCACACCTTCGGATCGGGCGAGCACGTCGAGCTGGCGCGATGGGTGCAAATCGGTTTGTCGCCCGCGCAGGCGATCGTCGCCGCCACCAGGACGCCGGCGGAGTTGATGGGTCTCACCGATCTCGGCACGCTCGCCGCCGGCAAGCGGGCGAGCTTCATCGTGCTGAACGCAAACCCGCTGGACAATATTCGCAACACCCGGACGATCGCGGATGTCTACCTCGATGGCGTGAAATTCGATCGGGAAGCGGTCCGGCGCACGTGGCGCGCACAGCGCTGATTAGCGACCCGACAGCTGCTTGGCCATCTGCTGGTAATACGCAAGCCGGCTGATCTGATCCTTCGTCGGCGCGCCCGTCCATCGTCCGAGCGCGCTATACAGGGCGCTGATGCGCCCGATCAACTCGCGCGATTGGCGCTTCAGGTCGACCACGTCAGCAGCGGTCCCGGGAAGCTTCTGGATCCGATCGTTCACCGGTCCGAACTCTCGCGCCAGCGCCGCCGCCTGGTGGACCGCGTCGGTCCACTGCTTGCGCTCGGCCGGCGAGGTGTCGATGCGCGGATCCTCGCGCACCTCGACCTTCTGCTCGAGCGTGCGGCCCCCGGCAACCAGTTTGACGACGTAGGTTCCAGGCGCCACCAGCGGACCTGGCGTCGACCCTCCTCCCGCCGGCGCATCGTCATCGCCGCCAAAGCCGCCGCGAATCGGCAGATCCGCTTCGCGCAGGTTCCAGACAATGCGATTGACGCCGCGATTGCCCGTGCCTCGCAGCGTGTTGACGAGCTGACCGCTCGAGGTGTGCACCGTCACGATCGGCGCCGTGCCGAGGGCGCCGATCCAGTAATCGATCAGCGCGCCGTTCGCCGGGTTCTCGCCGCGGAACCACATGTCACCGGTGTGCGCCTTCAAGTTCGTCTGTCGAACCTGGTACGCCGGCGCGACGGTGAACAGGTGAGCAGGAGACGCGATCACCTGCGGCGTCAGCTCCTGCAGCGCGTTGATCTTGTCGAGGATCCAGACGCCGCGGCCGTGCGTGCCCAGCACGAGATCGTTGTCGCGGGGATGAATGACCAGATCGTTGTGCGGCAGCGTCGGCATGTTGTTCTTCAGCTCGCTCCAGTTGGTGCCGCCGTTCGGCGAGAAGAACAGTCCGATCTCCGTCCCCGCGAACAGCAGGTTCGGAGTCTTCACGTCTTCACGAATCGTGCGAACGACGCGGCCGGCCGGCATGTCGCCCGCGATCGCGGTGAAGCTCTTGCCGCTGTCGCTCGACTTGTAGATCCAGTTACCCAGGTCGTTGCTGCGGTGGTTGTCCATCGCCACGTAAACGGTGTTCGCGTTGTGCCGCGACGCCTCGATGCTGCCGAACCACGACGATTTCGGTGCTCCCGGCAGGCGGTCCTGCAAGTCCGTCCACGACTTGCCATCGTCGGTCGACATGCGGAGCCGGCCGTCATCGGTGCCGACATAGATCAGACCCTTCTGCAACGGCGACGGCGCGATCGCGACGAGACCCGGGTAAAACGGCACGCCGTCGTCCACCGAGAGCACGTTCTCGTCCGGCACGCGGCCCATCAGCGGCAGCTTTGCGCGATCGACGCCAGTCGTCATGTCGCCGAGGTCTTCCCAGGTGTTGCCGCGATCGCGCGTTCGGAACAGGTGCTTGCCGCCGGCGTAGACGGTGGCCGGGTCGAACGGCGACAGCACGACCGGCGCGTCCCAGTTGGCGTAGTGCCATTCGTTGCCGAGCACCTGCTGCGGCACACCCTTGCCCCACGTGTTCCAGTTGCGGCGATCGCCGATGGCGCCCTGCGGATCGCCCGGGCGGATGTCCTGGCTCGTCCACGTGCGCGTGTCGTTGCGCTGGATGCCGAGGAACTGGCTGGCAGAGAAGACGTGACGCGAGTTGGCCGGATCCGGAACCGCGAAGAACCCGTCGCCGCCGCACAGGCGCGACCAGTGCTCGTTGAGGATGCCGTTCGCGGTCCAGACCGCGCTCGGCCCTTTCCAGCACCCGTTGTCCTGCAGGCCGCCGTAGATGTT
>JAYWEJ010000339.1:0-2781 GCA_043779345.1 Acidimicrobiia bacterium
GGCGAGGCGGGCGGCCACACCGGCAGCGTCGCGACGATGGCGCTCGTGCCGCAGGCCGTCGATGCGGCGGGCGGCATCCCGGTGATCGCGGCGGGCGGCATCGCCGATGGACGCGGCCTCGTCGCGGCGCTGGCGCTCGGGGCGCAGGGCGTGATCATGGGCACGCGCTTCGTCGCGGCGGAAGAGTCGATGTCGCAGCCCCGCCACCGAGAGCGCATCGTCGCCGCGACGGCGGACGATACGCTGTTCACCGGCGTCTTCGACGTGATCGACGGCATGACGTGGCCGCCGGGCATCTCCGGCCGCGTGATTCGCACGCCGTTCGCCGACGAGTGGCACGGCCGCGAGGCGGAGCTTGCGGAGCAGCGCGCCGCGATCCTGGCTGAGTCGCCTGTCCCAAACGAAGCGCCGGAGCGCACGCACTCTGCGTACGCCGGCCAAAGCGCCGGCCTGGTGCGCGACGTGCGGCCGGCTGCCGCGATCATCGCCGACATCATGCGCGAGGCGGAGGCGGTGCTGGGGCGGTTGTCAGCCACGGATCGGCGCGGCCCGAACTAGCCGCTGTGACACCTTCGACGTCCGCCAGCACGAATCAGCCCGCGCCCTTCGTTTCCCGAAGCAGCGTCCACGTCGCGGGGCCGCTCTTGCCGAGCCGCAGTTCCTGGCGGACGGCGAATCCGAAGCGCGCGTAGTAGGCGAGATTCTCCGGCTTCATCGTCACGAGGTACACGGGCAGATGCTGGGCGTCCGCGCGCTCGATCGCCCTGCTGAGCAGCGCTCCGCCCAGGCCGCCGCGCTGTACCGCCGGCGATACGCCGAGATACATGATGTACCAGAACGGGAACGCCGGATGCGCCCGTTCGATCGGCGGCAAGTCCCGGAAGTTGCGCAGCGTTGCCGTCCACCCGAACGCGAGAAATGTTCGGAACTCCCGGAGTTGGGGCGCCAGGGGTACCGGATACGTCCCCGGCGGCATTGCGACGATCGCCGCTTCAGCGCCGCCGCGTCCGGCGACCTCGATGACGCCCTCGCGGCGCGCCACCCGCAGCACCGAACCAAAGTACAGCGGCAGCGCCCGCGCGCGCCGTGCATCATCGGGCATCAGGTACCGCATCATCGGGTCGCTGTGAAATGCGCCGGCCAGCGCGCGCGCTGCCGACGGGAGATTGTCGCTGCGAAGCGCGGCGACCTCCACGGCGCTATCGACAGCGTTGGGCTCGCCTGGCGTCCGCATCACAGCCACGCTCGCGGCACCGGCAGCAGCGCCCGCAGCTTGAGATAGAGGCTGGTTCCAGCGCCCTGGCCGCGGGTGTTGTCGAAGCCTCGCACGCTTGCCGGACGTAGCGCGATAAGCGTCAGGCCGGTGCGAGCGTACGTCTCCGCGGTCATCTTGTCGTAGGCGGCTGCGCCGAACCGGCCGAGGTACCGCGTCGCCAGCGTGGCGGCGGGGCCTCCTTCCGAATATGGGCTCAGCACGGCCTCGCCGTCGAAGATCGCCGCCCGATAGGGCGCCGCCTCGTCCTGGATCGTCAGGCAGACGCGGCCGTCGCGGGCCAGCGCCTTTGCTTTCGGCGAGCCCGTCACCGTCGACATGTAGAAGACGCCGTCGCGATACTCGTACCAGATCGGCGACTGCCCCGGCCGGCCGTCGGCCCGCGCGTAGGCGAGGATCGCGACGCGCGGCGCGCTGACGAAGCGTTCGAGCGCCCGCGCGTCGAACGCCGGTTGATCGCCGACCGCACGGAACTTCAAATGTGACAGGCTGGACATGGAGCCTCCGTCGCAGAGCTATAACTAATTGATTGACCAATTAAAGCACACGCGGAGCGGCACGTCAACTACCCGGGTGGCGCAAGCAACCGCCGCAGCATCTCCGATGTGAGATCGCGGATCCGCGCGCGCGGCGCCGACTCGCGGCTGATCACCGAGTGAAGCCACAACCCGTCGAGCGCGCACGCGACGAATGCCGCGAGATCGTCCGCGCTGCGCGTCTCATCCATCGCATGCGCCGCCTGGCCGGCGCGGATGATCGACGCCAGATGCGCGCACCAATCCCTGAAGTGATCGCGATGCACCAGGCGCACATCCTCCGCGCGCGCGGCCTCCGACCAGCACTCCGCCCAGAACGCGAGCGCCGACCGGCGGCGCTTCTCGGATCCCTCGAACTGCGCGGCGACGTGCGCGTCCAGACGCTCCCACGGGCTGACCGCGCCCGAGTCGGTTTTCTCGGCGCGCTGCGCGAAGTCATCCGCGGCGGCGCGCACCGCGGCGCGCAGCAGATCCCGCTTGCCGTCGAAGTAGTAGCTCACGATGCCCGTCGATACGCCCGCGTCTACGGCGACATCGCGCAGCGTCGCCTGCGCCATGCCTTTCGCGGCGATCGCCCTGCGCGCCGACGACGTGAGCTGGCGGCGCCGTTCTTCGCTGACGCCTATCTTTGGCATGGCGATGCTCCTCTGTCTAACGTCGCGTTCGAGGAGCATCGTACCTGATTGGTCAAGCAGTCAACGGGGCGCGCGGGGAACGGCCGTCCGAAAGCGCCAGCGGGAAACTACGAACGGCTAACTCGCTACTCCGTCAGCCGGCGGTACAGCGCCGGCAGGCGCTGCGGGAGCTGTTCGATGTCGGCGACGACTTCGTAGCCCATGTCCTCGCACATCTGGCCCAGATAGTCGTGGCCCTCCTTGTCGACGGTCAGCGCGAACGGGGTGATGCCCTTGCGGCGCGCTTCGAGCAGCGCCTGCTTGGTATCGTGGATCGCGTACTCCTTCTCCGTGCGGT
>JAYWEJ010000340.1:0-2776 GCA_043779345.1 Acidimicrobiia bacterium
CGATTCACTAACGTTGACGATACGCGCCGGGCGTTCGAGCAAACGCGTCAAGCACTCGGCGCGCTGGCCACGCTCTGCGTGGACATGGGAAAGGTAAGCGCGCTCTCGGAGAACGCCGCGCACGGCATTCCCGAACGCGTGACCGCCGCGGAATTCGTGACGAGCGTGCGCGCTCAGAGCGAAGTGGACGGCGCGGCGTGGACCGGCGATGCCGGCACGCGCGCGATCCAGACGACGAATCATCGCGACCTGGCACAAGCCGTCGCGATCGTCGCAAAGGCCGCGTTCGATGACGCGCGAGAGGCGCCACACGCCGTGCGCACCGACGCCGGCGACGCGTTGATCGTGCTCGCGGGGGCGAATGACTCGCTCGCCGCTTTGCAATCGGGTCCCGGCGCGCCGACTGCGCGGCCCGTGGATTTCGTGAAGGGTGGAAAAGGGTTGAAGTTGATTTGGGCGGCGTTCGTGCTGGACAAGCAGCATGTGCAAACATGGACGAGCGCGGATCATCGCGCCGCCGTCGGTTTCCGGATTCCATTGGTACAAGCATGAGCAGCGCCAAACTCGCCATCGTCGACGACGATCAGCCGTTCGGGGAGTACCTGCAGACCATGCTGCGGTCTCGCGGCTACGAGACCTTGACGTACCAGAGCGGTGACGCCTTGCTGGTTGGGCTTCGTGAAGGTGCGCTCCCCGATGTCATCCTGCTCGACGTCTCGATGCCCGGTCTCGACGGACTCGAGACGCTGCGGCAGATCCGTCTTGCCCATCCCGCCGCGCAGGTGGTGATGCTCTCCGGCGGACAGACGCCCGCGACGATCGTCGAGGCCGTTCGCCTCGGCGCGACCGACTACGTCGTCAAGCCCGGCGATCCCGACGGCGTCGGTGAAGTGGCGCTCGAAGCCGCGATCCGCAACGCCCTCGAGCGCCTCTCGCTCACCAGCGAAGTGCAGCGGCTGCGCACCCAGGTCGGACAGGATCCCGACGGCGCGCAACCGTGCTGGAGCTCCGGCAAGGCGATGCAGCCCGTGATGACGATGGTCGATCGCGTGGCGGACAACGACATCAGCGTGCTGCTGCGCGGTGAGAGCGGCGTCGGCAAGGAAGTGATCGCGCGCGAAATTCACCGGCGATCGCCGCGCCGTTCGGCGCCGTTCGTCAAGGTCAATTGCGCGGCGCTGCCGGCCGAGCTGCTCGAGAGCGAACTGTTCGGGCACGAGCGCGGCGCGTTCACCGGCGCCGCCTCGACGCGCGTCGGCAAGTTCGAGTTCGCGCAGCACGGCACGATCATGCTGGACGAAATCGGCGAGATGCCGCAGGCGCTGCAGGCGAAGATCCTGCACGTGCTGCAGGACCGCGCGTTCACCAAGCTTGGCAGCAACCGCATGGTGGAAGTCGACGTTCGCGTGATCGCCGCCACCAACCGCGATCTCGAGCAGATGATGCGCCAGGGGACGTTCCGCGAGGACCTCTATTACCGCCTGCAGGTGATCGAAGTCCACGTGCCGCCACTGCGCGAGCGCCGTGAAGAGATTTCGCAGCTGATCGAGTTCTTCCTGTTGAAGTTCGCGTCGGTCTATCACCGACCGGCGCTGCGCCCGTCCCTCGTGCTGCAGGAAGCGCTGTTGTCGTACGCGTGGCCCGGTAACATCCGCGAGCTCGAGAACATGATGAAGCGGCTGGTCGTGCTCCAGGATGAAACGTTGATCCTGGCCGAGCTCGGCCGGCTCCGCACCGCGCGCGCGAACGCCGAGTCCGAGGAACAGCCACGGTGGGCGCAGCCGACGCAACCGCCGCCGCAGTTCTCTCCCTACTCGCGTCCGGTCGCGGCGGCGCCGCCACCGCCGCCGGCGTTCTCGATTCCCGCACCCGCGGCCGTATCGAGTGGCGACGGCGTTGCCGCCGCGATGGGCGCCGAGGGCGTGAACTTGCAGGAACTGGCGCGCACCGCGGCGATGGGCGCCGAGAAGGAAGCGATCCAGCACGCGCTCGAGCGCTTCCGCTGGAACCGGCGCAAGACCGCCGAGTATCTGCAGGTCAGCTACAAGACCTTGTTGAACAAGATGAAGGAATGCGGGATTAGTGAATCACCGCATGCCTAGGCAGCCGATTGATCCTTGACTGCTTCGGAGATCTCTCTGAGCAGACTTTCAGGATCGAGCGGTTTCGACAGATGCGCGCGAAAGCCGGCGGCCAGGGCCTTCGCGCGATCTTCAGGACGGGCATACGCGGTAAGCGCAATCGCCGGAATGAGCTTCCCTTCCGGCAGCCGCCGCAGCCGCTTCAAGAGTCCATAGCCATCGTCATCGGGCAGGCCGATGTCACACACGAGGACGTCGGTCGGCCATTCGCTCGTGATGCGCAGGCATTCCGACGCGGTAGCCGCCGTTTGCGTTTCGCACCCATGCAGCCTGAGAATCGCCGTCACCGCCGACGCTGAATCCGCATCGTCCTCGGCGACGAGGACGTGGAGATGATCGAAATCGGGCTCCGGCCGTGACGAACGCGTCGCCGCGGCCCGCGCCGCCGGCGCGAGCGGCAACGACACCGTGAATTCCGCGCCCTGCCCGACGCCTTTGCTGTCGACGGTGATGCGGCCCCCATGCAGATCGACCAGGCGTTTCACAATCGCGAGGCCAAGGCCGAGCCCCGATCGCCTGGTCGACGTCGACGACTTACCTTGCCGGAACGGTTCGAACAAGTGCTCCTGGAAGCCGGGATCGATACCCGCGCCGTTGTCGCGGACCCTGATGACCGCGCGGCTTCCCTCAACGCC
>JAYWEJ010000341.1:0-6542 GCA_043779345.1 Acidimicrobiia bacterium
TTGTCGGTGCACATCGCCGCCCGTGCGCCGTCGATCTTGTTGGCGGCGATGCTCGAGCCAATACCGGCGCCGTCGATCACGATCGCCGCGTCCACTTCCTTCCGCGCGACCAGCCGCGCGACCTGGGCCGCGATGTCGGGATAGTCCACCGGATCAGGGCCGTCCGTGCCGACGTCGAGGACGCTGAGGCCTTTTTGCCGCAGGTGATCGCGAAGCTTGGCTTTTAGGGCAACCCCCGAATGATCGCTGCCGATCGCGATCGACTTGATGTCGGCGACGGGCGCCAGGCCGTCGAGGCTGGCCTCGGCGACGCCGCTCAGCACCGTGATGCGGCGTGACCTCAAGGTGTCGGCCGCCAGCGGCGTGACGTGTCCGCCAGGCTTCAACGTCACGCTCGAGCCGATCTCCAACCCGCGAGCGTCGGCTTCCGTGATGATTTCGAAACTCTTCATCGAAAAGATTCTGTGCTTTCTGTGCCTTCTGTGGCCATGTTAGTCTGTCGCGCGATGCCGACGACAGTGAAGCCAGCCGTCCTGATCGATCACGACGAACTTTCCGCGCGGATCCACGCCCTTGCCGCTGAAATCCGCACCGATTTTCCGACCGGCCAGCTGCATTTCGTCTGCGTCCTCAAGGGCGCGTTCCTCTTCCTGGGCGATCTGATTCGATCGCTGGACGGCCACGTCAGCATCGACTTCATGGCCTGCTCGAGTTACGGGGCCGCGACCTCGTCGTCCGGCGAAGTGCGCCTCTCGAAGGACCTCGACGCCAGCATCGAGGGCCGTGACGTCATCATCGTCGAAGACATCGTCGACACCGGCCTGACGCTGCACTACCTGCAGGAGATCCTGCTCGCGCGCGGGCCGCGCTCCCTGCGCACCGCGTGCCTGCTCAGCAAACCGAGCCGCCGGAAGATCGACGTCAAGGTCGATTACATCGGCTTCACGATCGAGGATAAGTTCGTCGTCGGCTACGGCCTCGATTACGCCGAGCAGTACCGCAACCTGCCCTACATCGGCGTCCTCGAATAGGCCACAGATTATTGCTGAACGGCCTTGCGGACGAGGTCAGCCGCCTTACGAGCCTCGCCAATCACGCGTGCCTCGTCCAGCGTCAACATTATCCGATCGCGCATCAGCACTTTGCCGTTGACGATCGTCGTCTCGACGTCGTCGCCGCGGGACGCATAGACGATCTGCGAGATCGGATCGAACAGCGGCTGCTGCCGCGGCTTCGACATGCCGACGATGATCAGGTCGGCGCGCTTGCCCGGCTCCAGCGAGCCGATGCGCGCCTGCTGGCCGATGACGCGGGCGCCGCCAATCGTCGCCATCTCGAGCGCTTCCGGCGCGCTGATCGCCGTCGGATCCATCGTCGCCAGCTTCTGCTGGAAGGCGGCCTGCCGCATCGCCTCGAACATGTCGAGGTCGTTGTTGCTGGCGGCGCCATCGGTGCCGATGCCGACGTTGACGCCCGCCTTGCGATACGCCACGACCGGCGCGGTCCCGCTCGCCAGCTTCATGTTGCTTTCGGGATTGTTCGAGATGCCGATGTTGCGTTGCTTGAGCAACGCGATCTCCGCCGCGTCGATCCAGACGCCGTGGGCGCCAATCGTAACCGGCGCCCAGAACTTCAAGGAATCGAGCACGGCGACGGGACGCATCTTGTGACGCTCCTGCGACATGCCAATCTCCGCGGATGTTTCAGCAAGATGTATCTGGATCGGAATGTTCAACCGCTTCGCGAGCTCGCTGGTCGCGGTCAGTGTCTTCGCGTCGAGGGTGTAGACCGAGTGCGGCGCCAGTGACGGCGTGATCAGGTCATCGTTCGCGAACTCTTTCGCGAACGCCTCCGACCTCTTCAGCGCATCCGCGGGCGTTTTCGCATCTGGCACCGGGAACTCGATCACGGTCTGCCCCAGCACACCACGCATGCCTGCGGCCTTGGTGACGCGCGCGACTTCTTCCTCGAAGTAATACATGTCGCAGTAGGTGGTGGTGCCGGACTGGATCATCTCGAGCAGCGCGAGGCGCGTGCCGACGCGAACGAACTCGGGCGTGACGGTCTTGCCCTCTGCCGGGAAGATGTACTTCTGCAGCCAGTCCATCAAGCTCAGATCGTTGCCGAGGCCGCGGTACATGACCATCGCCGCGTGGGTATGCGTGTTGATCAGGCCGGGCATCACGACCTTGCCGGTCGCGTCGATGGTCTGGGCCGCCTTGAAACGCACGGCGATCGCCGCGGGCGTGTCGACGGCGACAATGTCGGCGCCGTTGATGGCCACCGAGCCGGGATTCAGAATCCGCCGCGTGCCGTCAACGGTGACGACAATGCCGTTGGCGATGACGAGGGAGACGGCCGCGGGCTGCTGAGCGGCGGCTCTTCCCGGAGCGGCCGGCCATGCGAGCGCCGCCGCGATCGACAGCACCATCGCGAGCGCGGGAACACGAATGATCATGCAGGCCGGATTGTACGTGAATCCGTAAATTGCGTGTAAGCTTCTGCCGCGTGCTGCACTTAGTCACTCATCCCCTCGTGCACGATTGCCTCGCTGAGCTACGCGACGCGCGCACCGCCCCCGAACGTTTCCGCGTGCTCGCCACTCGAATCAGCGTGCTGCTGGGCGCCGAGGCGCTGCGCGACGTGCCGATGGTCAATGGCATTGTCGAAACGCCGCTGGGGCCGTCGCCGTGCCGCCGGCTCGCCGCCGACGTCGTGATGGCGCCGGTACTGCGCGCCGGCCTCGGCATGTTACCGGGCATGCTGGAGCTCGTCCCCAACGCGCGTGTCGGACATCTCGGACTCCAGCGCGACGAGCGCACCGCGGTGGCGTCGCAGTATTACGCCAAGCTGCCAAAGAACCTCCAGGACAGCTACGTGCTCCTGATCGATCCGATGCTCGCGACCGGTGGCAGCGCGGTGGCCGCCCTCGACATGCTGACCAAGGCCGGCGCCCGGCACCTGCGGTTGGTGTGCATCGTGGCGGCGCCCGAGGGCGTCAAGGCGGTCGAGAGCGCGTATCCGTCGGTGCCGATCTTCACGCCGGCGGTCGATCGCGAACTGAACGCGCACAAGTTCATCGTCCCGGGCCTGGGTGACTTTGGTGATCGACTTTTCGGTACCATATGAGCACGCCTGTTGAGATCTGGCGCCGCACCGAGTTGCTCGGACTGGTATTGTTGACAGCCGTTGTCTACACCGCCGGCCTCGGAGGCGGCGAGTCGACGCCTGGTCCCACTGAGGCGCCGCTGCTCTCTCCGGCGCGGACGATCGCGGCTACGGGTCACGATGCGGATGGCCGGCGGTTACCACTTTTCCTGCATACCGCGGACGACATCTGGCAGCAGACGATTCCCGGCTACGCCGTGGCGCTCTCGCAAAGCATCGCTGGTGAGTCGATCGTCGCCGCTCGCGCGATGAGCGTCGCGATGGCGATGGTCAATGTCACGCTCCTGTATTTGGTAGCCCGGCAGCTCTTTGCGACGCGCTACCTTCCGCTCGTCTGCGGCTGCCTGTTGCTGGCGACGCCACTGCACCTCATCGAAGGCCGCTCCGCACGCGACACCATCTACGTGTTGCCGTTCGTGCTGGTGTGGCTGCTGCGGACGCTGACC
Source organism: Acidimicrobiia bacterium (assembly GCA_043779345.1). Taxonomy (GTDB): domain Bacteria; phylum Acidobacteriota; class Vicinamibacteria; order Vicinamibacterales; family UBA2999; genus 12-FULL-67-14b. Next base: position 3,615 of record JAYWEJ010000341.1, read on the forward strand.
TCGATTCGCAGTCCAGGAATGGTGTCACCGTTGTGGACCGGCGTGTGGCTCGGGATCGGGGTGTTCAGTGCAAGAGTTGCGCCCCTGCAGATGCTGGCACTGTTGGTGTTATCGATCGCGCTGCTCGCCGGCAGCATCGAATGGCGCAGAGCAGCGATGTCGCTGGTGCTGGGCTTTTGCGCTCCTCTCGTGCTGCCCGGCATTTGGTTCGCCTTTCATCCCGATGCCTACGGCGACACCTGGGGCCGATGGGTGATCTTCAAGGCGCACCTGCGCAATCCACTCGACGGGATTCGCGCGGCCGTCAACTGGAACACGCTGGTGACGCGTACCAGCACCTATTGGAGTCTATTGAACCCGGCCACGCTGTTCATGCCGCTCGAGACAGGCCGGCCTGACTACACAGACAAAACCGCGGTGTTTCTCAGCGGGATCGGCGTGCTCCTGTTGATCGGCATTCGCCAGGTCGTTCAGGCCTGTGATCGTGCCACGGCGCTGACGCTGCTCGGCGGCCTGCTGGCCGCGCCGCTCGCCGCCGCGACCTTCGGCGAATCGAACACGATGAGCCGCGCGCTGACGATCGTGCCGTTCGTCCTGCTCGTTGCTGCGTTCGGGTTAAATCGGCTGCTCACGTCCCAGGTGGCCGCTGCGCGCGTGCTCGCCCTGGTGCTATTGGTGCTGATGCCGATTCAGTTCGGGCGATTCTACGGCTACTACCGGTCCGCCGATCCCGGCGCCGCGATGCTGATCATCGCGCCGCAAGCCGTGGCGCGTTGACCTCTGACGTCCGCTGCTGCCGCGGCTCGCGGTGTGGTCTAGCGGCGACGCATGACGCGATATTGGGTGCGGCCGTCGGGTTCGCCGGGCACTGAGAGCGTGGCCCAGCTGCCGTCGTCAATCGGGGCGCACGCGACGTTGTTTTCAGGGCAGAGTGCGATCGCGCCTGGCGGCGCAAACTCGCCGGGCTCCTCGTACTGCGCCGCGTCGATCAGCGCCGCTCGACCATCCTGAATTGCCTGGAACCTCCAGTAGACGTTGGCGTGCGGAATTCTGGGACTGATGTAGATGGGCCCGCCCTCGCTGGCAGCCAGAGCGGTACGCATCGCACCAGACAGGTTGTATCCAAACCAGGCTGCCGATCGCACGCGATACGGCCCCATATAGTCGCGATAGAACCCGACGAACTGCCAGACCATCGACGACAACAGCAGTCCAGCCAGGAGGCGCGCGCGCCAGCGCGGCGAAGCGATCAGCCATGACAGCCCGAACATGGCCACCAGGGCGCCGAATGGAATCGCAAACATCAGGCGGTTCGCGCCGAGGCCGCCGAACAGCACCGCGGCCAGTGGACCGGAGATCAGCCCGAACAGCGACATCCGGCCGATCGCGCCCCCCGCGCCGCGCCAAATCGCCAGCGCTCCCAGCGGCAGCAGGACGACGAACGCTATCGGGAAGTAGCCGGCCTCCCGAGTCGAGTTGACATAATTCGGATCGCCGGACAGGAACAGAAATTCGGGGCTGAAAAAGCTCCACCAGAGATCGAGGCGAAGCCGCAGCCCGCCGTACGTGAACAATCCGAGCAGACTCTGAGCGCTGGGGGCGTCGACGCGATATTCAGTGGCCAGACCGGTCATCCGTTCGGGGTGCACGATGTGCCAGAGCAGCATCGGTATCCAGGGCAGCGCGTAGCCGAAGCAGGCCCATAGCCACGGCAGCCGTTCGCGCCGCTCGGGCCACAGCGCCGCGAGCGCGACGCAGTAGATCGGTGTCATCACCACGGCGGCGAGGTAGCCGTAGATCCCGCAGGCCAGCAGCGCGAACGCCAGCCCCAGCCGCCATGGCTCGCGCGACTCGAGATACCGAAGCACGCCGAGGATCCAGGCCAGAATGAATGGCAACGGGAACACAATGCTGAGGCCAAGTCGGCTGTGGATGAAATGCTCCGGTATCATCGCCAGCACCAGCGCCGAGAGGACGCCCATCCACCAGCTGCCGAACAGCCGTCGGCCAATGAAGAACATCAGCACGCAGTTGGCGACGCCGACCAGCGCCGCCGCCAGGCGCGCCGAAGCCGGCGAGAACGGCAGGACTTTGAGCACCGCCGCCGTCGCGTAAATGAACATCGGATCACGGCCCGGCGGAAACTCCGGCGCGGAAAAGTAGAGCGGCAGCACACGCCCGCTCAAGTCGCGTCCGGTGGTCGAGAGCGACTGTGCGTGCAGTGCGAACTTCACCTCATCGTGAATCATGTAGATCGGTGAGTCGCCCAGCCGCGTGGTGTAGACGCTGGCGGCGGCCACGGCGATCAACACGGCGACTGCAACGGAGAAAAGGCTGCGCGGCATCCTGCAGACCGATTGTAGCCGCACAGTAAGTCCGAGATGCGGCGGTTGACGGCACGGGTCAGCCGTGCGACGCTGTGATTGCTCCTCACTGATGCCCACACCAACGGCCAGGCCCTGGATTCCCGCGCTCGCATGCATGGCGCTCGCGATTCCCTTCTACACGTTGGGCCTCGACTGGTCGCCGCCACATCTGGTCCACGATGAGATCGTATTTGCACTGCAGGCCCACGCCATTGCCACCACGCTGCACGATCTGAACGGCAGGTTCCTGCCGCTGTATTTCGAGGGCCTGTTCTGGGCGACGCCAATCGATATTTATCTCGCCGCAATCGTGCTGAAGATCGCGCCGCTGTCCACGGTATCGGTGCGCATCACCAGCGCGCTGGTCGGCGTGATCGACGTCGGACTGATGTTTCTCGTCGCGAACCGGCTGTTCAAGAGCACGTGGCTGGCCGCCACCGCGGCCCTGCTGCTTCTGGCGACGCCCATCCACGTCCTGCACAGCCGGATGCTCGTCGACAACGTCTATCCGATCCCTTTCATCCTCGGCTGGCTGTGGGGAGTGCTGACGTTTCGCGAGCGG
>JAYWEJ010000342.1:0-15623 GCA_043779345.1 Acidimicrobiia bacterium
CATCAACGACACCAGCCAGAAGGTCAGCGGTATCGACATCACGGCAGCGGCCGCGAACAACACCATCGTCTCCGTCAGCAGCTGCGCGATCAATTGGCCGCGGCCGGCGCCGACAGCCAGGCGCGTGGCCATTTCGCGGCGGCGAGTGGCGGCGCGCGCCAGCAGCATGCCGGCGACGTTGCTGCACGCGATCGCGAGCAGCGCGCCGGTGAGCGCGAACAGGAAACCAATGAAGGCGAGGAACGGGGTTCGCACCGGCCCGGGAATGCGTCCCATCGGCGCGGTGTTGATGGTGTAACGCTGATTCGCCGCCGGCTCGGCCTTCTTGAACGCGGCCATCAGCGTGTTGAGCTCCGCCTGGGCATGCCCGATCGTGTAGCCCGGCTTCAGCCGGCCGATTGCCACATGCCAGGCGCCGTCCACTTCCGTCAGCCGGTTCGCGTTCGCCTCGCCACGAACGACCTGCACCATCGCAAATGGCACCCACAGGTCGGTGCCGATCATCGAAGATCCCTCGAAGCCGGGCTCGGCCACGCCGACCACCGAGAATTCCCGATTGTTGAGACGCAGCGGCGTGTCGAGAATCGCGGCGTCGCTATTGAAACGTGTGGTCCACATCGCGTGGCTCAGGACGACAACCGGCCGCTCACCGGCTATCTGGTCTTCATCAGCCCGGAAGAATCTGCCGAGCGCCGGCCGTGTGCCGAGCACGTCGAAGTAATTACCCGAGACCTGCGTGCCGATCACGCGCTCGCTGGTTCCGGCCGTGCCGAGGCTCATCGGTCCGCCGCCAAAGTCAACCGCGGCGATCTCGGTCGTCTGGCTGTGGTCGCGCAGATATTTGTAGGCCGGATGCGGCATGTTGTCGAAGCCGCTGCCATCATTGGCCCGTCCGATGTCGATCAACTCCGACGCATTGCGCACACCTATCGTCGGTTCGAACAGCAGCGCATCCGTCAGGCTGAAAATCGTCGACGCGGCGGCGATGCCCAGGGCCAGGGAAATGATTGACGTCAGCGTGAAAACCGGGCTGCGTCCCAGCAAACGGACGGAATGCCTGAGGTCGGACGTGAAGGCCATGGCTGACTAGACTCGAATCGGAGGCGATTTGTTTCACCGGGCACAAATGGTAACGATCTAGCAGGAGAACCTGTAGAAAAGATGCTACTAGTGTCGACGCAACCCTTCCGTGATCGGAGCGAGGCCGGCGAGCTGCTCGCCGCAAAGCTGACGGAGTACCGCGACCGCGACGACGTGGTCGTGCTGGCGCTGCCGCGCGGCGGCGCGCCGGTCGCGCGGGAAGTCGCGCGCGTGCTCGGCGTCCCGTTCGACGTCTACGTGGTTCGCAAGCTTGGGGTGCCCGGCCACGAAGAGCTCGCGATGGGTGCGATTGCGAGCGGCGGCGTCCGCCAGGTCAACCGCGACGTCGTCGAGGCCCTCGGCATCCCGGCCAATGTGATCGACGCCGTCGCGGCGCGCGAACAGATCGAGCTCGAACGGCGCGAGCGGGCCTATCGGGGCGATCGCGCTCCGGTCGCCCTCACCAACAAGACCGTCATTCTCGTCGACGATGGTCTCGCCACTGGATCGACGATGCGCGCCGCCGTGATGGCGGCGCGGCAACAACAACCTGCACGAGTGATCGTTGCCGTACCCGTTGGAGCGGTCTCGACGTGCGCCGAACTGGCGGGCGAGGCCGACGAAGTGGTGTGCGTGCGAACGCCGGAGCCGTTCGTCGCCGTCGGCCTGTGGTATCGCGACTTCACGCCGACGACCGATCACGAAGTGCGAACGTTGCTCGGGACAGACACGTGACCTGGCCGTCCAGCAATCTCTATCGATCGACGGCTTTGGTGCCGCTCGAACCGTCCCCACACTGGTATCATGAGGAGGTTTTAGAGACTTACCCCTCAGGTCTCTAGTGCGGAGACTAGAGAATGAGACCACTGTCGCAGGCGCAGCCGCTCCGGATTCCCACCCCCGGAGCCGTCCTCAATGCTGATCTGGTAGTCCCCGTCGATGCCCGCGGCGTCGTGCTGTTCGCGCACGGCAGCGGCAGCAGCCGTCACAGCCATCGCAACCAGTTCGTCGCCCGGACGCTGCAGGAATCGAGCTTCGGCACGCTGCTGATGGATCTGCTCACCACCGAAGAAGGCCACATCGACAATCAGACGCGTGAGCTGCGGTTCGATATCGACTTCCTGGCCAATCGATTGATGGCGGTGGTGGACTGGACGGCCGATCAACCGGCGTTGAAGCAACTGCCGATCGGGCTGTTCGGCGCCAGCACCGGTGCCGCCGCCGCGTTGGTGGTGGCCGCCAGCCGGCCCGAGGTGCGCTCCGTCGTCTCTCGTGGAGGCCGCCCGGACCTCGCCGGCGCCGCGTTGAAGAAGGTGACGGCGCCAACGATGCTGATCGTCGGCAGCTATGACGACGCCGTGCTGGTGCTGAACGAGCAGGCGAAAAAGGAAATGACCGGCGAGGTGAGCTTGAAGGTGGTGCCGCGCGCCACGCACTTGTTTGAAGAGCCGGGCGCGCTCGCGCAGGTCGCCGACTTTGCCGCGTCGTGGTTCTGGAACACGCTCAACACGGCGGACGTCAAGGTTGAACGATAATTGAGGCGTGCGCCTCACGTCTTTTCAGCGCCTGGCCCTCTGGACGACGGCGGCCACGTATTTCCTGATTCTCGTCGGCGGGCTCGTGCGGGCGTCGGGCGCGGGCCTGGGATGTCCCGACTGGCCGCGCTGCTTCGGTTCGTGGATCCCGCCGGCGTCGGCCGCGAGTCTCCCGCCGCAGTTCGACCCATCGCAGTTCAATCCGACGCTGATGTGGACGGAGTACGTGAACCGCCTGCTCGGCGTCACGGTCGGCTTCCTGATCTTCGCCACCGCGATTTCGGCGTGGCGCCACCATCGCCATCAGCCGCGCATCTTGTGGACGACGATCGCGGCGTTCCTGCTGGTGGGTTTCCAGGGATGGCTCGGCGGCCGCGTCGTCGCTCACGAACTGGCCGCGTGGATCGTGACCGTGCATCTGATTGTCGCGATCGTGATCGTGCAGATTTTGTTGTACGTGGCGGTTGAAACGACGACAGCTTCCGGAAGCCGAACAGCAACGGCCGAAGGCTGGTTGGTCGCGGCGCTGATTCTGTTGACGTTGATTCAGGCGGCGTTCGGCACGCAGGTTCGCGGAGCGATCGACGCCGCGCTTGATGCGGGCGTGGCCCGTGATGCGGCGCTGGCGACGGTCGGACGCTTCGACTTCCTGCATCGCGATCTCGCGTTCGTCGTCCTGATCGGCGCCACCGTTCTGACCCTGTGGCTGATGTCGCGACACTCCTCCCTGGTGCGGTGGTCCTTCGTCGTCCTGGCACTCGCGGTCGCCCAGATTGCCCTGGGGGCGGTGATGGCGTACGGTTCGCTATTACCGGCTGCGCAGGTCGGGCATCTAACCGTCGCAAGTCTCCTGTTGGGCGCGGAAACCGTGTTGTGGCTCTTGAGCCGAAGGCAGAACGTATGAGTATCCGACTTCAAGTTGCTGCGGCGGCGTGGGCGCTGGCCGCGATCGTTTCCTGTTCGCGTCAGCCGGCGCCGGCGCCGCCGGCCAATCAGTCGTCGCATGACGCGCACGGGGCCGCCCCCGCGGCTGGAACACCCAGGACGGCGCTGCTGGGCAATCTCGGTTCCTACCATCGCGCGATCAAGTCCACGAACGCCGATGCGCAGAAATTCTTCGATGAGGGCATCGCGCTGCTCTACGGCTTCAACCACCAAGAATCGTTCAAATCGTTCGAGATCGCGGCGGCCAAGGATCCGGCGTCGCCGATGCCGCATTGGGGCATGTCGCTCGCGCTCGGCACCAACATCAACGACATCGCGCCGGCCGATCGGTTGAAGCAGGCCTACACGCATCTCGCGGAAGCGCAGAGGCGGAAGAGTGCGGGCAGTGATGTCGAACAGGGACTTGTCGACGCGCTTACGAAGCGTTACGTCGCGGATTCAACCGGAGAGCAGGCCGTTCGTGAGCAGGCGTACTCGGATGCGATGGGCGCGCTCTCGAAGAAGTTCCCGGACGATCTTGATGTCGCGACGTTGTACGCCGAGAGCCTGATGAATTTGCGGCCGTGGCGCCTGTATACGAAGGACGGCTCGCCCGAGCCTGGGACGGAACAGATCGTCGCGTCGCTCGAAAGGGTGATGGCGCGCGATCCCAATCACCCGGGCGCGAATCACTATTACATCCACGCCGTCGAGGCGTCGAAGTCGCCCGAGCGCGCGCTGCCGCAAGCGGGCCGCCTCGAAACGCTGGTGCCCGGCGCCGGGCATCTCGTCCACATGCCCGCGCACGTCTACATCCGCACCGGCCAGTACGCGAAGTCGGCGAAGAGCAACGCCGATGCGGCCGCCGTCGACGAGAAGTACTTCAAGGCGACCGGCGCCAGCACCGGCCTCTATCCGATGATGTATTACACGCACAACCTGCAGTTCGAGTCGGCGGCGGCGATGTTCGCCGGCAATCTCGCGCAGGCGCGCGCGGCCGCGCAGCGCACCGAGAAGATCGCGGATCCGATCGCCGATCAAATGGTGATGATCGAGCCGTTCGCCGCGCAGGAGCTGGCGGTGCTCGTGCGCTTCGGTCAGTGGCCGGAGATCCTCGAGAAGAAGGCGCCGCCGCCGACCCGCGTGCTGCAAAGCGCGATCTATCACTTCGCGCGCGGCGCCGCACTCGCCGCGACCGGCAAGGTTGCCGAAGCCGACGCCGACCTCGCGGCGCTGAAGGCCGCCGCCGCGAAGCTGCCGAAAGACGAGATGGTGGGTGCGTCGAATACCGCGGCTGATGTCGCCGCGGTGGCGATCGCCGATCTCACGGCGCGCCTCGCCGACGCCAAAGGCGATACGGCGGCGGCACTCAAGGGCTTCACGGCAGCCGTCGCCGCTGAAGACAAACTCGGCTACAACGAGCCGCCCGACTGGCTGCACCCCGAGCGCGAGCGTCTCGGCGCGGTGCTGCTGAGGGCCGGGCGCCACGCCGATGCCGAGCGCGTCTTCCGGGCGGATTTGGCGAGGAATGTCGGCAATCCTCGGTCGCTCTATGGCTTGTATCGGGCGCTCGAAGGCCAGAAGAAATACGCCGCCGCCGAAACGAAGGCGGCGTTCGACAAGGCCTGGGCAGGCGCCGACGTGACGCTCGCGGACGACCTATACGGCTCGCGCCGCTGATATCATTCGGCGCATGAGATTCCTCCTTTTGAGCCTGGTCGCGGCCGTCGCCTCCGCGCAGACCTACGACGAGGCCGGCCTCAAGGCGTTTCGCGCCGAGCGCGAGAAAGTCCTGCTCGCCGACAACGGCTGGTTCACCGTTGCGGGCCTCCACTTCCTCAATCCCGGCGAGAACAAGTTCGGATCGGATCCGCTGAACGACATCGTGCTCGAGTTCGCCGACGTGCCCAGGCAGGCCGGCGTGATCACGATGGACAGCAACACGGTGACGATCAAGGCCGCCGACGGCCAGACGCTGACCTATAACGGCAAGCCGGTGAACGACGGCCCGCTCCGCCTGTCCGAACGGGGCCGGCCCGCGGATCTGATCACCTACAAGTCCACCACGTTCTTCCTCCACTTCAGCGGCCCGCGCCTTGCGATTCGCGTGCGCGATCAGAGCGCGCCGCTGCGCAAGAACTTCTCCGGCCTCAAGTGGTATCCCACGAATGCCGCGATGAAGGTGACCGGCACCTTCACGCCGCTGGCCACGCCGAAGGTCGTGCAGGCGCCGACGATCCTCGGCGACCTCGAACCGTTCACCGTGCCCGGCACCGTGGCGGTCACGATCGGCGGCAAGACCGCGAACATGGAAGCGTGGCGATCGGGTGAGCGCCTGTGGTTCGTGTTCCGCGATCTCACCAGCGCCGACTCGACCTACCCCTCGGCGAGGTTCCTGTACACAGACGCCCCCGACAAGGACGGCAAGGTGACGCTCGACTTCAACCGCGCGCAGAATCCGCCGTGCGCCTACAACCCGTGGACCACGTGCCCGCTGCCGCCGTCGGCGAACAAGCTGGCGGTGCGCATCGAGGCAGGTGAGAAGCGCTATCACGCCGAGGCGACGTCGAACGCTGCCGTTCTCAGAAAATAGTTCGAGGAAGTAAGGGCGGCCCCCGATCGACGCCAGCTACCTCGCGTACTTCTCGTTTACGTTCGTTCTCGTCGTCACGCCCGGTTCGACGACGGCCGTGGTCGTGCGTAATACGCTCGAAGGCGGCCGTCGCGCCGGTTACCTCACGGCGCTCGGCGCCGCCCTCGCCAACACCACGATTGCCATCGCCTGCGGCCTCGGCCTGTCGATCTTGCTGTCGGTATGGCCCGGATCGCTCGACGCGATCCGGATCGGAGGCGCGCTGTTGCTCGCCTGGCTAGGCGTCAGCAGCCTTTATCGAGCGGCGACGCGGTACGACGGCGGCATTCGCCTGTCGCTCGATCCCGGCGCCGCTTCGGCGCGGTCGCATGCCGCCGCGTATGTTGCAGACGGGCTCGGTATCAACCTGTTGAGCCCGGTCATCATCAGTTTCTATCTGTCGGTGGTGCCGTCGTTCATTCCCGCGGGCGCCTCGCGCTTCTACTACTCAGGCCTCGCCGCCACGCATGTCGGCCTCGCGATCGCGTGTCACGCGATGTGGGCGACGGCACTCGACGCCATGCGGCGATGGTTCGTCGCGCCCTGGAAGCGGCGGCTCCTGCAGGCCGGAACCGGGTTCGCTCTCCTCGCGCTTGCGATCGGTGTCCTGATATGAACGCGCGTCCTCCCTCGAAGGGCGCCGCTCCGGCTCCCGATCGCGATGCCAGTGCCTTCCTCGAAGATGCCGCGCACTATCCGGGCGGAAGCGCGACCGGGGTGATCCGTCCGCGATCGATCGACGAGGTGTCGGCATGCCTTCGCGAGGCTCGCCGCGTGCTCGTCGTCGGCGCGCAGTCGTCGTTGACCGGCGGCGCCACGCCGTTCGGCGACGTCGTCCTCAGCACCGAGCGCCTTACCTCGATCAGCGTCGGCAGCGATCGCGTGCGGGTTGGCGCCGGAGTGCCACTGCAAGTCGTCCAGGACGAGCTCGCAAAAACAGGGCGATGGTTTCCGCCCGTTCCGACCTATCTCGGCGCCTTTGCGGGCGGCGCGGTGGCGACGTGCGCGGCGGGCGCCGCCACGTTCAAGTACGGCACCGTCCGCGAGTGGGTTGAGGGACTGACGATCGTGCTCGCCGGCGGCGACGTGCTCGAATTGTCGAGGGGGGAGTGCCGTGCTGCCCGCGGCGTCTTCACGATCGCGACCGCCAGCGGCGATCGCACCATCACGCTGCCGGAGTTACGCATGCCCGACGTTCCGAAGCGCTCCGCGGGCTACTTCATCGCCCCGGACATGGACCTCGTCGATTTGTTCATCGGCTCCGAGGGTACGCTCGGCGCGATCGTTGAGGCGACCCTCAGGACCGCGCCACTGCCGGCCGGGCTGTGCCGCGCGTTGGTGCCGGTGCCGTCTGAAGAGCTCGCGATCGCGCTGGCCGGCGAGCTGCGAGCGGCCGCGATTGAAACCTGGCGGACACGCGATCCGCGCGGCATCGACATTTCCGCGATCGAGCACGTCGACGCGCGGTCGATCGCCGTCATTCGCGAGGACGGCGTCGATCGAAAGCTCGATGTCGCGCTGCCATCGGGAGCGGCGGTGGCACTGCTGGTCGATCTCGAGTTGCCGGCCGCCGCCGCCAGCAACCTCTGGTCCGAGCTCGAATCGGTGCGTGATTCGTCGGCGATCGACTCGCCGCTGGTGCGCTTCTGCCGGCTGCTCGATCGAAACGGCGTGCTCGACGACACCGAGATCGCGCTGCCCGCCGATCGCTCGCGCGCGGCGGCGTTTGCCGAGCTGCGCGAGGCCGTGCCCGCGGGCGTCAACCGCCGTGTCGCGCAGGCGAAGCAGGCCGACCCCGCGATCTCGAAGACCGCCGCCGACATGATCGTGCCGTTCGATCGCTTCGGCGAGATGATGCGCGAGTGCCGGCGGCTTTTTGCCGAGCGCGATCTCGATCTGGCGGTGTGGGGACACATCTCCGACGGCAACGTTCACCCGAACGTGATCCCGCGCAGCGCCGGCGACGTCACGAAAGGCCGCGACGCGATTCTCGACCTGGGCGCGTCGGTAATGGCGATGGGCGGATGCCCGCTCGCCGAGCATGGCGTCGGCCGGAATCCCATCAAGCAGCAACTGCTGAAACAGCTGTACGGAACGGCCGGCATCGAGGCGATGCGCGCCATCAAGCGGAGCCTCGATCCCCATGGCTCACTCGCCAGCGGCGTGATCTTCCAGAGAGAATAGCGCCCCGCCGACACCCCGGCCTTATCTCTTCAGGCTGTAGCCAGGTAGCTCGCGAGCGCTTCCTGCTCCGTGTCGTAGGTGTCGAACTCGGCGGTCAGCTTCATGATCGTCAGCAGGTTGACGACGCGTCCGTTGACGCCGACCAGCTTTACCGATCCCCTGGCGCTGCGGGCGGTCATCAAGCTGTGCACCAGCTCGCCCAGAGCGGGGCTGTCGATGTAGGGCACGTGGGCCAGGTTCAGGACCACCTTCGGGTGACCCTGGCGGACAACGCTCGTCACGGTTTCACGCAACAGGTCGACGCCGTCGTTGACAGTCAGCCTGCCGACGAGGTTAAGGACAACGATTTCGTCAATCTTTCGTTCGGTGATGCGCATGTTAGGGGCTCCTTCATTCCTATGGACGCCCCGCGCTGTCATTTTTCCAAACTCGTCGAATGTGACCCGTTCAGACCGCCGCCGCCATGAAGCTCGCCATCGCCTGCTGCTCGGTGTCGAACGTGTCGAACACGGTTAGCAGCTTGGTAATTGTGAGCAGATCGGTAATCTTTCCGGTCAAGCCCACCAGCTTCACTGACCCGTTCGCCTTGCGCGCTGCCATCGAGCACCGCACCAGCTCGCCGAGGCCGCCGCTGTCCATATAGGGCACGCCCGCCAGGTTCAACAGCACTTTCGAGTGGCCCTGGAAGACGACGCTGGTGACCTTGTCACGCAAGAGCTCGGCGCCGTCGCCCATGACGAGTTTGCCGGCGAGATCGAGGACGACGACGTCGTGAGTAATGCGTTCGGTGATAGTCATGCGGACTCCGTCGAGGGACCCGGGAGCATCCGGGCTATGTGAAAGGGTCCGCAACGGGCGGGCGGGTTCCCGAAGCGGATTATACTCCCGGGATTAGCCTTCCCCCCGGCACGCGCCTCGGCTCCCATGAAGTAGTAGAGGCGCTGGGTGTTGGCGGCATGGGCGAGGTCTATCGGGCCCGGGACACCAAGCTGAATCGTGACGTCGCGATCAAGGTCCTGCTGCCCGCTGTCGCCAACGACCCCGATCGCCTCGCGCGCTTTGGTCGAGAAGCGCAGGTGCTCGCCTCGCTCAATCATCCGAACATCGCGGCGATCTACGGGATCGAAGAATCGAGCCCTTCGACAAGCTCAGGGCAAGGCGGCGTCACCGCGCTGGTGATGGAGCTCGTTGAAGGCGAGGATCTGTCGCAGCGAATTGCGCGAGGACCGATCCCGATCGACGAAGCATTACCGATCGCGCGACAGATCGCCGAGGCGCTGGAAGCCGCCCACGATCATGGCATCATCCATCGCGATCTCAAGCCGGCGAACATCAAACTTCGTAGTGACGGCACCGTGAAGGTGCTCGACTTTGGTCTGGCCAAGCAGGGATCGGGGATTGGGGATCAGGGATCGGGGGATTCGGCGAACTCGCCGACGTTGTCGATCCACGCCACCGAGGCTGGCATCATCCTCGGCACCGCCGCCTACATGAGTCCCGAACAGGCGGCCGGCAAGACGGTCGACAAGCGCAGTGACCTGTGGGCGTTTGGCGTCGTGCTGATGGAGATGCTCACGGGCCGTCAGGTGTTCAAGGGCGAAACCGTATCGCACGTGATCGCAGCCGTGTTGAAAGACGAACCGGATTGGACGGCGCTGCCACCCGACATTCCCGCATCGATCCATCGGTTGCTGCGTCGCTGCCTGGAAAAAGATTTGAAGCGGCGTCTGCGCGACGCGACGGTTGCCCGGCTCGAGATTGACGACGCGCGCGGCGGCGACGAGTCCGTCGCGGTACTACGTCCGAAACGTTGGCCCTGGGTCGCGGCGATCGCATTCATCGTCGGCGGCCTCACGGCCAGTGCCGCCACATGGGCACTGACAGCAGACGGCGAGACTGCTTCGCCAGCCGAGGTCGTGCGTTTCGCCATTCACGACACCGATCAGGTCATCGTGTCGCGCGTGCAGGGCGACATGGCGCTGTCGCCCGATGGCCGCATGCTGGCATTCGCCGGGTTCGGCACGGATGGCCCGCGGATCTGGGTACGGGAGCTCAATGCCTCTGGCGCTCGGCCCGTGCCCGGTACTGATGGTGCGACGTCGATCGCCTGGTCGCCCGATGGCCGGTCCCTGGCCTTCAACTCCTACGGCCTGATCAGGAAGGTGGCGCTGTCTGGCGGTGTTCCGGAAATCCAGATGGTCGGGTCCGCCTCCCTTGGCGGTGGTGCGGCGCGCTCGTTGCTGTGGCTGCCCGGCGATACGGTGTTCGTCAACGCCAACCCCGGATTCTGGCGCGTCGCGCCCGACGGCACCGCGGAGCTGCTCACGCGATCGGCGGACGAGACGCACCAGGCGAGCGATGCGCTTCCGGACGGTCGCTTTCTGCTGTCGGTGCAAAGCACCGATCCCGCGACGACCGGCACGTATGTCTCGAAAACCGATCGCAGCGATCGCACCCGCGTTCTGCCGTTCGCCAGCTGGACACAGTATGTGGGCGGTCGTCTGCTGTTTGCGCGCGATCGAAACGTGTATGCGCAGCCGTTCGATCCGTCGACGTTGCGATTGTCCGGCACGGCGGTGGTGTTGGCGGAGTCGGCGGCGGCCATGTTCAGCGCGTCGAAGACCGGCGCGCTTGCATACGTGCCGCTCGATGAATCTGAACGTCCCAATGCCGCGGAGCTCGTCTGGATGGATCGCCGCGGGCAGATCGTGGAACGCATCGACCAGGCCGCGGGTGCGGTCGCACCCACGCTTTCTCCCGACGGGCGCCGGCTGGCCATCATGCTGCGCAACGACATCTGGGTGTTTGATCTCGCCCGCTCCGTCCTGTCCAAGGCGATCGTGCGCGGCTCGGCGCCGACCTGGTCTCCCGGAGGGGAACGAATCATCTTCCATCGTGGGGCCTACAAGGATGGGAAGGACGTGATTCTTGAGGCACAACCCGGCGACGCCCGCGAAACGTTGGTCGTCGAGCCGGCGAACGGCGCCGGCGACCACGCGCACCCGACCGATGTGTCCCGGGACGGCGGCTACCTCGCGTACGAGGGGGGGACCGACGCGTATCACGTATGGGTAAAACCGCTGAAGGGCGATGGTCCCGCACGCGCGGTCACATCGGGACCAGCGTTCGACACCCAGCCGGTGTTTTCGCCTGACGGCCGCTGGCTCGCCTACACCTCAAACGTGTCCGGCGAGTTCGAGGTGTATGTGCAGCGCTTTCCTGAAGGTGGCGCGCGTCTTCAGGTGTCATCGAATGGTGGCGTCTCGGCGCGGTGGCGCCGCGATGGGAAGGAACTGTTCTACGTCGCCGCTGACGGCACGCTGATGGCCGCGGCCGTCCGGATCGCGCAGTCGATTGAGTTCGACAGGCCGGAGCCGCTGTTCCGATTCTTCTCGACGCAGCGAGGCATCCCCACACAGAAGCCGCCGTACGACGTGACTCCCGACGGCCAGCGTTTTATCGTCAGCGCCGTTCCGCGCCGAAACGATCCGTCGATCCAGGTGTTGCTCAATTGGCCGTCGATCGCGGCTGGTGGTCAGAAGCCATGAGCCTCGTGACGGTAACGCTGGAGGAACGTATGATCAGATCGAAATCGCCGCTGACGACCGTCGTCCTCGCCCTGGCGGTCGTGATGCCGGCGAGCGGGTGGGCCCAGACGCCAGGCCGATCGCAAGCTGCCGCCGTGAAGGTGACCGTTCTTTCGACGATGCTCGTCGGCGCGAGCGGCCCCGGCGGTATCGGCGAATGGGGATTCGCCGCGGTGCTCGAAGCTGACGGTCGCCGCATCCTGATTGACACGGGCGCGCGTGCTGAGACGGTGCTGAAAAACGTCGCCGAGCTGAAGGTCGATCTGTCGGACATCACCGACGTGGTGCTGACGCACAATCACGGCGATCACACCGGCGGGCTGCTGGCGTTGCGGCGCGAGTTCATGAAAAAGAATCCGCGCGCGCTGTCGCGTGTGCACGTGCCGCAGGGAATCTTTCTCAGCCGGCGCACCCCAGGCGGCGTTGAAACGAATGGCTTGACGCCGATCAAAGCGGCGTACGAGGGACTGGGCGGGCAGTTCGTCGAGCACGCCGCACCGTTCGCCCTGGCTCCGGGGGTGTGGCTGCTTGGCCCAGTGCCGCGCGTCAATCCCGAGCGCAATTTCGGCGGCGGCGGGATTCTGCAAACGCCCAAGGGCCCGGTCGAAGACAACGTCCCGGAAGACACCGCGGTGGTCGTCCACACGTCAAACGGACTGGTGGTGATCAGCGGCTGTGGCCATGCCGGCATCATCAATACGATGGAGTACGCGAGAAAGACCGTGGCCGATGTGCCGATTGAAGCGGCGATCGGCGGCTTTCATCTCTACGGCGCCTCGGATGAAGTGCTGGAGTGGACCGGCGGCCGGTTAAAAGCGCTCGGCGTCCGAAATCTTCTCGGCGCGCACTGCACGGGAATCGAAGCGGTGTTTCGCTTGCGACAGCTCATCGGACTCGCGCGTCGCACGGCGGTGGTTGCGGCGGTCGGCTCGTCGTTCACGCTGGGTACCGGAATCGAATCCCCGCCCCTGGCACGTTAGAGGATCTCGGCGCCGGCGGCATGGGCGAGAGACAGAAAGAGCGTCGAGATTCAAAACGCTGCGATGTCAGGCCGCCGGCTGAATCGACGGCTAGCCATCCGCCTCCGGGTCATCCGGCTTGGGTCGCCAGATCACCATCACTTTGCCGACACGTTGCACGGCAGCGGCGCCGGTGCGCTCGCAAATCGCGTCACCCATCACCTCGCGCGCGTCGCGATCGCCGTCGAGAATTTTCACCTTGATCAGCTCGTGCGCGGTCAGCGCGCGGTCGATTTCCGCGACGACCTTGTCGGTCAGCCCGCCGTGGCCGATTTGCACGCGCGGCTCGAGCGCATGAGCTCGGCCTTTGAGGTGGGCGCGCTCACGCGCGGTCAGTGAGATTGACACACCGCAATTGTAGCGTGGCGGTAGAATCGCCGGTGGGAGTCGACCATGCTGAGTGAGTTCAAAGAATTCATCGTCAAGGGCAATGTGATGGATCTTGCTGTCGGCGTCATCATCGGCGCCGCGTTCCAGCGCATCGTCGACTCGATGGTCACCGACATCATCATGCCGGTCGTCGGCCTGGCGATGGGCGGGACGGATTTCACCAATCAGTTTGTCGTGCTCCGAGACGGTCTGAAAGCCGCGGCGCCGTACGCATCGCTGGCTGACGCCAGGGCCGCTGGAGCAACCGTGGTTGCCTTCGGCGCCTTCATCAATCAGCTGATCCAGTTCGTGATCCTGGCGTGGGTCGTGTTCCTGATGGTCAAGGCCGTCAATCGTGTGCGCAGGAACAACCCGCCGCCGGTCACGCCGCCGTCAGCCTGATGTGCCCGATGTGATGGCGACCGTGCCACGCATACAGCTGTAAGAACCAGTCGAGGGATCTCGGCCCGTGATCCGGATGCACGGCTTCGCGCGCGAAGCCGGCGTCCGTGATCGCGAGCAGCATGGTGTGCCACCGCTGATGCAGTCCGTCGAGGATCTGGATCGAGACGCGCGGATCGAGCGCCATGTCGGCGAGCCTGGCCCACTCGGTTTCGTTGTACGGCTTGATGGTCGGCTTGTCTTCGGTGAGCGCCAGCCGGAATCGGATGAACGCGTTCATATGACTGTCGGCGAGGTGATGCACGACCTGGCGGGCGGTCCAGCCGCCGTCGCGGTATGGCTGGTCGAGCCTGGCGCCGGCCATCGCGGCCTTGAGCTCTCCCGGGAAGCTGGCAATGGCGGCGATACAGTCGCGGCGCCGCTCGGCGGCGCCGGCCAGGTCGAACACGAATTTTCCGGTAGGGAAGCGTGGGTCCATGCCGAGATGATACCGTAAGCCGTTGATTCTAAAGGTGTAGATCACCTTAAACCGTCCTTTCAGCGAACCTGAATCTTGACCGTCCAAGCCCAACCGAATCCTGCAAAATCCGTCCAAGTTGCAGGAATGGACGAGCGCGACCCGTCGGTTGTCGCCAAGGCCCGCGATGGCGACCGCGACGCGTTCAGGGCGCTCGTGGAAACACACTCCCGCTACATCTATTCGCTGGCGCACCGGATGACCGGGAATGCGCAGGACGCGGAAGACGTGGTGCAGGAAGCGTGGCTCAAGGCGCACAAGCAATTGGGCCGATTCGAGGCCAGGGCTGATTTTCGGACCTGGCTGCACAGGATCACCGTGAACTGTTCGATCGATCTGATTCGCGGTCGTCGTCATCGTGAGGACGCGCACGATCCGTCGGATCTCGAACAGGGGCCGTTGAGCGAGCGCGGCGCGGAATCGCAGCCGACGCCGGAACGGGTCGCGGCGAGCGGGCAGATTTCGGATCGCGTGAACGAGGCGCTGGCGTTGCTGACCGCGCTGGAACGCGCGGCATTCACGCTGCGGCACGTCGAGGGCATGTCGATCGAGGAAGTCGGCGCCAAGCTCGGGATGAAAACGAGCGCGACGAAACACAGTATTTTTCGCGCGGTGAAGAAAATGCGGGCGGCGCTGGAGCCGTTCGCTTGGTAGAGGCGGGTCTTCAGACCGGCCTGGAAACGATATGGACCAACATCTTTCGGAAGACGAGCTGATCCTGCACTACTACGGCGAGACCGGGCGCGGTGAGATGGCGCGCGTCGCCTCGCATCTCGAGTCGTGCATCGAGTGTCAGTTCGCGGACGGCAAGCTGCGTCGCGTGATGACGCTGGTTGATTCCGCCGATCCCGTGGCAGCGCCGATCGGCTTCGAGCGCGTCGCGTGGGCGCGCCTCGAGCCGGGGCTTCCGCCTTCGCGCTCCGCGCGACGGTGGACACGCTCCCTGTTCTGGTTCCCGCAGTGGGCGCTGGGCGGGGCCGTGGCGGCTCTCGTGGTGGTGGCGTTCGTGGCCGGCCGCGTCTCCGGTGGAGACCCGGCGGCCGCTCCGACGGCGACGGTCGTGGCCGAGGCCGACCCGGGCCGCGTGCTGCAGACCGCTGTCGGCGATCACCTCGATCGCACGCAGATGATGCTGGTCGAGCTCGCCAACGCCGACACCGACGGCACCGACGTGCTCGCCGGCGAGCAGGAACGCGCCGTGGACCTGGTCGCCGCCAATCGCGTGATTCGCCAGTCGGCGCTGCAGAGCGGCGACGCGCAGATCGTCGACATCCTCGAGGACCTCGAGCGCGTGCTGCTCGAGATCGCTAACGGTCCGGCGGATATCACGTCTAACGATTTGACTGACTTGCAATCGCGCATCACGCGTGAGGA
>JAYWEJ010000343.1:0-2766 GCA_043779345.1 Acidimicrobiia bacterium
GATTTTGGCGGCGGTGACGCGGCGATGCGGAACAGTTCGCAGGCCGGCAAGGTGTCGAATCCGTCGCTCTCTGGGATAAAGGCGCTCGTCTTCGACACCTTCGGCACCGTCGTCGACTGGCGTTCATCGGTGGCGAAGGAAATCGAGGCCCTCGCGGCACGAAAAGGCTTCACCGTCGATGGCGCGAAGTTCGCCGATGCGTGGCGCGGTGGTTATGGCCCGAGCATGAACCGCGTGCGCACCGGCGAGCTGCCGTGGACCAGGCTCGACGATTTGCATCGTTTGATCCTCGACAGGATTCTCGTCGAGTTCAAGATCACTGGACTGTCCGTCGCGGAGACCGCTGCGCTCAATCGAGCGTGGCATCGACTGCAGCCGTGGCCGGAGGCGGTCAGCGGCCTGACGCGATTGAAAAAGCGGTTCACCATTGCGCCGTTGTCGAACGGCAACATCGCTTTGATGACGGCGATGGCGAAGCATTCGGGATTGCCGTGGGACTGCATCCTTGGCGCCGAGCTGGTTCGCCACTACAAGCCGGATCGCGAGGTCTATCTCTCCGCGGCCGCTTTCCTCGATCTCGAACCGGGTGAAGTGATGATGGTGGCCGCCCACCTGGGCGATCTGCGCGCCGCCAAGGCGCTCTGGCTGAAGACCGCGTTCGTGACGAGGCCGCTCGAATACGGACCGAACGGCAAGCCTGATTTGAAGGCGGATGCGTCGATCGCCGACCTGTCGGCGACAGACTTCAACGATCTCGCCACTCAGATGGGTGCTTAGAGACCGGCCTTCAGGAACGCGACGAGCGGCGGAAGCGTCTTCTCCGGCGCTTCGGTGTGCGGCACGTGGCCGAGCCCGGGGATCAAGTGCAGCGTGCCGTTGCCGTTCGGGATCGTGTCGGCGAGCACCTTCATTCGATCCTGGAAGATCTTCGCTGATCCCGGCAGCACGTCTTCCGCGCCGCCGAAGGCGAGCGTCGGGACTGTGATGTGCGCCCAGTCGTAGACGACCGGATCGCCATAGATGACGTTGCTGGTCAGGGTCTGCACCATCGCCAGTCGCGGCCAGTCCGCGCTCAGCGTCCATGAGTATCGGACTTTCGCGTAGCTCTCGAATTCTGGCGTCCATGCCGCGGGATTGTGCGCGACGTAGCGCATCAGGCTCGCGCGCACGCTCTGGAAAGTGGCGCCCAGCGCGTTCTTGTATTGCTCGTCGACGCTGCCGGCGGGGCGATCGTAGCGGCCATCGCTGAGGCCGATCGGGTTGTAGATCACGACCCTCTCCGCCACCGCGGGATACTGCGTCGCGAACCGCGCCGCCAGCATGCCGCCCATCGAGTGGCCGACGATCATCGTCTTGTCGATCTTCAGGTGTTGCAGGATCGCGCGCGTGTTGCGGGCCATGTCGTTCAGGCTGTACGGAATGATCGGCTTCGAGGAGCGGCCATAGCCGATCTGATCGGGCACGATGACGCGGAACCCCTCCTTGCGCAGCGCCTCGATCATGTTGCCGAAGTAGAACCCGGCGAAGTTGTTGCCGTGGAAGATCATCACGGTGTGGCCGTTGGCCGTGCCTTGCGGCGTCACATCCATGTAGGCCATCCGCACGTCCTGGCCATACAGCGTCAGCGGCAAGTACGAGGAAGGAAACGGATACGGGCATTCCTCGCAGGTGATGCTGCCGGGTTTGACGTCGGACGGTGCGGGCACCTGAGGGCGTGGCTGGGCATTCGTCACGGGCGCTGACAGGAGCAACAGAACCGCGGCTTGGACAAGTCGATTGGTGTTCATAGTCTGTGTTTAATCTGTGGCCTAGTTCAGCTGGGCGACGCGGCGGCGGAGGGTCTTGACGTGCTCCCAGACCTGCTCCGTCTCTTTCTTCTGGTCGTCGTCTTGATCCGACAAGCGCGCGACTTTGAGGTACTCCTCGAGATCGCGCAGCGCGTGGGAGAAATCGTTCATGTGATACGCGAGCAGTCCGCGATCGCGCAGATCCGCGAGCGAGGACGGCTGCAGCGCCAGCAGGGCGTCGGTGGTGGCGCGCGCCTGCGGGAACGAGTGCATCTTCACGTAAAGCTTCTTCAGGTTGAGCAGCATCCGCACCAGGATCTGCCGGCGCGTCGCGCGCGCGAGCAGTGACGGATCGAAGGCGGCTTCGCTCATGTGCGGCTGCAGCAGGTTGCGGCACTCGGCTTCGTTCAGGATCGCGCCGCCGTGGAATGGATCGACGATCAGTCCGTCGTTCGGGTCGTCGGTGTGGAGATCCTGCAGGCAGCGCACCAGGAAATGGCCGGGGAAGTTGACCCCTTCGGTGCGCACGCCGGCGCGGCGCGCCACCTCGATGTAGACCACCGCCATCGTGATCGGAATGCCCTTCTTCCGATCCATCACCTCGTTGAGGCAGCTGTTGCGCGGATCCTCGAACTGCTCGCGGTTGCCGGCGAAACCGAGCTCGCCGAACAGATACCGGTTGATCGCGTCGATGCGCGCCCCCAGCGGCGCATCGTGTCCGGGATCCTTCGCCACGAAATGGAACGCCGTCTCTCCCATCTGCTCAAGGCGATCGAGATAGGGGCCCGGATCGAGGCGCGGATACTCGATGCGGGCGATCAGGAGCGCCGGCGCCGCCAGATCCGGCCCGGGGCGATCGGCGGCATCGGCGATGCGCTCGGCCAGCGGCTTGACCACGGCGATCTCAGCCAGCGCATAGCGCATCCAGCGCTGCGAGGTTTAAGGCCTTGAGGCCCGGCACGACCAGCTCGGCGTCGCC
>JAYWEJ010000344.1:0-2759 GCA_043779345.1 Acidimicrobiia bacterium
GTCGGCGCCCGCGTCGCGAACGGCGATGCCGGCGCGCTGGCCGCGCCGATCGTCCGCTACCTGGGCGATCGCACCCAGCGCCGTGACGCCGGCGTGCGCGCGCGGGCGGCGGTCCTCGATCGCTACAGCATCGATCGGCTGGTCTACGACATCGCCGTGCTCTATCGCGATCTGCTGGCGCGTTAGCACTATCATTTCAATCGAATGTCGAGCCGGACCCGCCTCGCCGTCGTGCTGATCGCGCTGCTGCACGCGGCGTTCTTCATCGCGTATCAGCGTCCCGACTGGGAGGTCGCGTGGAGCGATCAGGGCGGCTACAAACAGCTGGGCGCGGCGATGGCGAGGAGCGGCGAGTTCACGCGCTTCCCCGATTCGCCGACCTTCATTCCCGAAGTCATTCGCACGCCCGGCTACCCGGCGTTCGTCGCCGTGATCTACACGCTGTTCGGCGTCAGCACGCTGCCGGTCGCGATCGCGCAGGCGTTCGTGTTCGTGCTGATCTGTTTCCTGGTCTACGCGGTAGCGGCGCGGATCGCAGGTCGCCGGGCCGCGACGGTCGCCGCAATCATGACCGCGCTCTTCCCGCCGCTGCCGTACTACGGCGCGCTCGTCCTCACCGAAGTGTGGACGACCTTCGTGTTGATGGCCGCCATGCTGATGTGCCTGCGCGCCATTCAGAGCGGGCGCACCCGCGACTTCGTGATCGCCGGCGCGCTGTTCAGCGCCGCGACGATCGTGCGGCCGGCCTTCATCCTGCTGCCCTTCGGTCTCGCCGCCGGCCTGCCGATGCTGGTGCCGACCGAGCGCAACCGCCGCCGCATCGGTCAATGGGCCGCGCTCGCCGCGGTCGCGGCCATCACGATGGTGCCGTGGTTCACCTATAACTACGTCTACCTCGGACGCTTCACGCTGTCGCCGGCGGGTGGCATCGGCCGCGGGCTGTGGGAAGGCTCGTGGCAGGGCCGCTGGCCCGGCCGCGCCCACAACGACCTCACGAAGATGGCTGAAGTCACGCCCGATCGCGCCCAGCTCGACGCGACAGTACGGGAGATCGCCGCCCGCGAGGGCATCGCGCCGGACGGCATGCTCAACTACGTCCACGAGTGGCAGGACATCCGGACGATCTGGGAGAGTCCGACCGATCCGATGGAGCGCGCCCGCGCGCGCGTTGTCGCCGACCAGGAATACCTGCGCGCCGCCGTCGAGCACATCCGCGAGGATGTCGGCGGTTGGGCGTTCCGGCGCGGGATGCGTCGAGCGTTCATTCTCTGGGCGACCGATATTCCGATCCGCTACACCGACATCAACGCCGCGCCGGTGATCGTGATCCGCCTGATCTGGCTGGCGCAGGTCGTCCTGCTCGCGATCGCCGCGGCCGGCATCATCGTGCTGCTGCGCCGGCGCCGTTACGCCGAAGCCGCGCTGATCGCACTGACGCTGCTCTATGTGACCGGGGTGCATGTGCCGTTGTTGTGTGAGACGCGTCAATCGCTGCCCGTCAAACCGCTCGTGCTCGCGCTGGCCGCCGTGGCGATCACGGCGCGCCGGCCTGAGTGATCGTTACTTGCCCGCAAAGCGCAGCTTCATGAACTGAAGCATCTCGGCGACCCAGGTGCGGCCGTCGGCGCCCTTCTGATCGATGTGATCGGCGATCTGGAAGCCGAGGCCGACGTTGTCGTCCATGCTGTTGTTGAGGAACAGCCCGTGGCGGCCGAGCGTCATGAGGTTGCGCATCTCGTGCACGCCCTCGAGCACCGGGATCAGGTGATCCTCGAAGTTCAGCTCGTAGACCGGGTACGCCGTCGGGATGTCGGTGACGTAGTAGGAATCGACTTCCGATTCGGTGACGCCGTAGCCCATCTTCATCAGGTCGCGAAGCGCGAGCTGGTAGACCTCCTCGTCGCTCGCCTGCCAGAGCGGCTCGTCCTTCCACAGCGACAGCTCGATGCAGAGGATGGTCCGATCCTTCGGCACCATGTCGGCGCTGACGTTCTTCTGCTCCGACATGCGGTTGACGCGGAACTGCTCGTCGAGCAGGTAGATCCAGTGATAGTCGGTGAGCTGCGGCCGCTTCAGCGCGATGTAGATCAACTTGAGGCTGCGATATCGCAGCTTGGCGGCGTGATCGATGACCGGCTGCGGCAGCGCCGGCGACGTCATGTTGACGAGCGCGGGCAACGGCAGCGTCGAGAGCAGGATGTCGCAGTCGATGGTCTGATCTCCGGCAGCGGTCTTGTAGACGACGCGTGAGGCGCGATCGCCATTACGCTCGACTCGCAACGCCGGAGCATTCAGCAGCACGGTGTTGCCGGCTGCGGTGACTTCCTTCGCCATGCCCTCGTAGAGCTGGCTGATGCCCTTGCGCGGGTAGAAGTACTTCGTGAAGTAGGTGGCCGGATCGGCCTTGATCCCGAGCGTGCGCAGGATGATGTTCTTGAGATTGAGCTTGGCGACGCGCTGCGCCTGCTTCGACGAGATCTGGCTGGTCGGCAGGCCCCACACGCGCTCGGAGTAAATCCCGAAGCAGAGGTCGTACAACGTGCGGCCGAGATTGCGCACGCCCCACTCCTCGAACGAGTCTTCCGTCTTCGCCGGCGCGAAGAACGACTTCAGCGTGGCCATGCTGTAGTCGAACAGGATCCGCGCCGACAGCAGCGGGCTCACGCCGAACAGCACCTGCAGCATCTCGAGCGGATAGACGTATTCCTTGCCGCGCAGCAGCACGCGGGTGCCGCGGACGAGCGTCAGCGGGTTCTCGC
>JAYWEJ010000345.1:0-2758 GCA_043779345.1 Acidimicrobiia bacterium
GCAATGCGCGTGACGAGGGAACAGCGGTCGGCGCACTCATTGCCGAGAGAATGGGCCGCCTCGTTCACCGCGTCGGTAGTGGATCTCCGAAAGAAGGTGTGGTCGTGATGGCCTGTTCGCCTGTTCGCCTGTTGGCCTGAAGCTGTGCAAATCGTCCGCGATCTCAACGAGCTGATTGCGGCCACCTGGGCCGAGTGGGGCGACCTGCGTCTTGATCGCTTGTTGTATTCCGAGACGACGACGGCACGGCAGATCCTGATCGCGTTGATCGGCATCGCGGCAATCTTCATGGTGATTCGCTCGTTCGGCGATCGCAATCCGCGCCAGCATCGGATGGCGCTGCCCGCGCTCGTCAAAGGCTCCGGCTGGTCGCGCGCGTCGCTGTCGCGGCATGGCGCGCTGCTGCTCGCGCTCGCCGGCCTGCCCTTCTTCATCATCGCGCTGGCCGATCCGCGAACGGCGCTGACGCGCTCCGAGACGACGTTTCCCGGCCGCCGCATCGCTCTGCTGATCGACGCCTCATCGAGCATGCTGTCGGCGCTGCCGTCGACCACGCTCGCCAAGGGCGCTCCCAATAACGCTGCGTTCTTCACGACGGTCGGCGCGGCGCGCTATTTCATCGAGCGGCGCATGGCCGGCAAGTATCGCGACGTGATGGGCCTGATCGAGTTCGGCGACGACGCCTACGTGATTACGCCGTTCACGACCGACTACGAGAACATCCTCCTGAGCACCGCGCTGATCGGCGACTGGAACGAGTTCATGGCGTTTCCCGACCAGGGCACGGTCGTCGCGCGCGCGGTCGAGCAGGCGGTTGGACTCTTCAACGCGTTCGACTACCTCGACGCCTCTGGCAACCTGATGGTCATCTTTACCGACGGCGCGGATGCCGACGTCCTCGAGAACGGCAAGACAGTGGACGATGTGCTGGCCGAAGCGCAGCGGGCGAAAGTCCCCGTCTACCTGATCAAGATCGGCGGCAACCTTCAGAACAAGCGCAGCGTCGCCGACGATCTCTGGATTGGCGCCGTCAGGAAGACCGGCGGCGAATTCTTTTCGGGCGGCGATGAGGCGACCATCATCCAGTCGATCCAGGCGATCGATCGGCGCGCCGCCGGCACCATCGAAATGAAGCAATACAGTACCGAGCGGCCGCGCTACGCGCCGTTTGCGATGACCGCGGCGCTGCTCTGGTGCGCGGCGCTGTTACTCCGTTTCACGATTCCGACGTTTCAGACGTTTCCATAATTGTAGAGGCGGGACTGTAGTCCCGCCTGAGGCTGAACATGAAGTCTTCTTCTTGGTTTGGGCAGGCATTGATCGCGATCCTCCTCGTTGCCGCGGGCGCGATCCTGTGGCGATCGTCGGAATACGAGCGGCGGCTCGCGGCGGCGGAGCGCGATCTCGTGACGCTGAAGTACGACGATGCGGCCGAGGCGGCGGCGCAACCGGGAGGGCGGCTCGCCAACCTGATGCCGCTGACGGCCACGGCGGCGGATGCCAAGGCGCTGGCCTCGACCGCGGCCTACTGGCGCGGCGAATACGACACCGCAATCGAGAATCCGGACGCGAAGCTGCTGGCCGCCAACGCGCAGTTCCGGAAAATTCGCGAACAGGGCGGCTCGTGGCAGGCCGTCGTCGGCCGCATGGACTCGCTCGTGAAGCAGTACGCGGAGATCGTCCGCGAGAATCCGAACAACTCCGAAGCGGTCTTCAACTACGAGTACGTGGTGAGGCTGCGCGCGGTATTTGCGGCGAGGAAGCAGCCGGTGCCCCCCTTCGACGCCAGGGGGACCGGTCTCACCGTTCACGGATTCGCAGGCGCGCCGCCCGAAGCGTCCGACATGAAGAAGTTCAAGATGATCGTGCCGATGCGTCCCGACGAGCGCCTCGAAGCCGAGAAGGCCGGCAAAGGCACGACCAAGGTAAGAAAGGGATAGGTCCTGCGGGCTACGGGCTTGCGGGCTTAGTTCGCCATGCGATTCGGGGCACCAGGCTTCTTGCCGCTACTCGCGGTCCCGGCGGCGTTGCTGCTGTTGTGGTTCTGGCAGTTGTGGCGCCGGCGCGCCGATGCGCGCGCCTTCATGCGGCGGCGGCAGGTGCCGGTCGACGAGAGGATTCCGTTTTTCGGCGAGCTGCTGTTCTGGTTGTTCCTCGTGCTCGCCGCGGGATCGGCGATCCTCGCGCTCGCCCAGCCGCAGGCCGTCACGTCCCTCGTGCGCACCGCGGGCGTCGACATCGTCATCCTGCAGGACGGCTCGGCGTCGATGCACGTCACCGACGTCAGGCCGGATCGCTGGCAGCGCTCGATGCGCTTCCTGCGCACGCTCGGCGAAGCGCTGCGCTGGGAGAACGATCGGGTGGCTCTGGCGTTGTTCGCGCATATGGCGACACCGCAGATCCGGCTGACCAAGGATCCCAACACCTTCTTCTTCTTCCTCGATCACCTCGAAGGGAAATCGCCGTTCCGTTTGGAGGATGACGGCTCCTGGGACACCAACATCGAACGCGGGATCTATTGGGGTCTCCGGCTGATCGAGAAGGACGAGGAGATTCGCCGCACTGCCGGAGTCCTCGCCACCGGCAAGCTGCCGCCAGCGGACAACTCCAAGGCGTTCGTGCTGATCTCTGATGGCCAGTCGTGGAGCGGCGAGGTCGCCACCCAGAGCAAAAACACCACGTGCTCTTTTTTATTTGAAATTGTTTTGATGATCGCGTCAGAAAAAGTTTCCCACCCCCAGCCTTGATGTGAGCCAGC
>JAYWEJ010000346.1:0-2755 GCA_043779345.1 Acidimicrobiia bacterium
TCTCCGCGAGCGCGACGCCGCGTTGAGCCAGCTCGGCACGCACAGCGCCACGCTCGAGGACGTGTTCGTGACGTTGACGGGGAGGCAGTTGCGCGATGAGTAAGGATCGTCCGAATCCACTTGTCGAGCTGACGCTGTCGCGCTTCCGCGAGTTCGTGCGCGAGCCGGAGGCGGTGTTCTGGGTGTTCGCGTTTCCCGTGATCATGACGTGCGCCCTCGGCATCGCGTTCCGATCGCGCGGCGAGGAGCCGGTGATCGCCGGTGTCGTCACGCAGGCCGGGGCCGATGGCATCGCCGAGACCTTGACGCAGGCTGGATTCACGGTGCGGCCGATCGCGCCGGCCGAGGTCGAGAGCGCATTACGTGACGGCCGCGCGCCGGTGGTCATCATCCCCGGAACGCCGCCGGTGTATCGCTATGACCGGGCCCGCGCTGAGAGCCAGGTGGCGCGGCTGGCGGTCGACAACGCGCTGCAGCGCGCCGCCGGACGCGCCGACGCGTTCACGCCGGTGCGGCAGCCCATTGAAAACGTCGGCTCGCGCTACATCGACTGGCTCGTGCCCGGCTTGCTCGGCATGAACATCATGGGCACCGGCCTGTGGGGCGTCGGCTTTGCCATCGTCAACGCCCGCGCCAAGAAACTGCTGAAGCGCCTCGTCGCCACGCCGATGTCGAAGTCGCACTACCTGCTGTCGCTGGTGCTCAGCCGCATGGCGACGCTGACGATTGAAGTCGTCGTCATCATCGGCTTCGCGTGGATCTTCTTCGACGTCGCGGTCCACGGTCCGGTCTGGGCGCTGGCCGCGCTGGCGATCCTCGGCGCGCTGTCGTTCGGCGGCCTCGGTCTGCTGGTCGCCAGCCGCGCGCGGACCATCGAAGCGGTCTCGGGCTTGATGAATCTCGTGATGCTGCCGATGTGGGTGCTGTCGGGCGTGTTTTTCGCCTCGACGAATTTTCCCGAGGCGATGCAGCCGTTCATTGAGGTGCTGCCGCTGACGGCGCTGAATGACTCGCTGCGCATGATCGTCAACGACGGGCGCGGCTTCGACGCCGTGCTGCCGCAGGTCGGCATCATGGCAGCGTGGGGCGGGATCTCGTTCCTGCTGTCGCTGAAATTATTTCGCTGGCAGTGACTATCTGACGACCTGACAACCTGACAACCCGACGACCTGATTAGGTTTCGTGTTGCGCGGCGTACCACTCGAGCAGGAAGCGCTGCGAGTTGAGCGGCGGCACGCCTTCCGGAGCGGTGGCGCGGGCGTAGGTGCCATCGGTCCGCAACGTCCAGGCGCGATCGGTGTCGCTGAGCAGCACTTCGAGCACGGCATCGCGGAGCAGTTGCCGCATCGCCGGATCGTTGACGGGGCAGAGGACCTCGACACGGCGATCGAGGTTGCGCTCCATCAGGTCGGCGCTGCCCATGTAGACCTCCGGCGCGCCGCCGTTCTCGAAGTAGTAGATGCGCGAGTGCTCGAGGAACTGGCCGACGATCGATCGCACGTTGATGCGGTCGCTGATCCCGGGAATGCCGGGGCGCAGGCAGCAGACGCCGCGCACGATCATGTCCACCGTCACACCGGCCTGCGAGGCGCGATACAGGATCTTGATCATCCCATGATCGGCGACGGCGTTGTTCTTGATGATCATGCGCGCCGGGCGGCCGGCCTTGGCATGCTCCATCTCGCGCTCGACCAGCGCCCGGAGACCCTGCCGCAACCCCACCGGCGCCACCAGCAGCGCGTTATAGGAGCGGCGGTTCGAGTAGCCGGTCAGCGAGTTGAAGACTTCGGTGATGTCGTCGAGCACCGCTTCGTCGGCAGTGAAGAGACCGAGGTCGGTATAGACCTCGGTCACCTTGCGGTTGTAGTTGCCGGTCGACACGTGCGCGTAGCGGTGGATGCCGTCGGCCTCCTGGCGGACCACCAGGCACAGCTTGCAGTGCACCTTCAGGTTCATCAGGCCATAGACGACGTGGATGCCGGCTTCTTCCAGGCGCGCCGCCCACGCGATGTTGTTGCGCTCGTCGAAGCGCGCCTTCAGCTCGACCAGCACCGCGACCTGCTTGCCCGCTTCGGCCGCCTCGATCAGCAGGTCGACCAGCGGTGAGTTGGCGCCGATGCGGTAGAGCGTGATCTTGATGGTGACGACGTGCGGATCCAGCACGGCGGCGCGCAGGAACGTTTCCACCGACGTGAACGAATCGAACGGATGGTGGATCAGGAAATCCTGATCGGCGATCTGATCGAAGACCTTGTCGGTTTCGTCCGGCGCCCACAGCGTGCGCGGCGTGAACGTCGGGTACTTCAGCGCCGGGCGATGCAGCTTGTAGAGCGCCTGCCAGTCGCCGAAGCCGAGGCGATCGGTGGTGCGCACGACGACGTCTTCATCGACCTCGAAGTTCTCGATCAGGATGCTCAAGACACGCTTGGGCATGTCGGCTTCGACCTGCAGCAGCGACAGCGCGCCGTAGCGGAGCTGCTTCAGCCCGCGATCGACGGTCTCGAGCAGGTCGTCGGCTTCATCCTCCTGGATCACCATGTCGGTGTCGCGGATGATGCGGAACAGGTGCGCGCCCTCGACCTGCGTGCCGGGGAAGAGCTGCTGGATGTTGCGCCGGATCAGGTCCTCGAGGAAGACATGGGAGACGCCGGATTGCGGCGACAGGTTGTCGGGCAGCGCGATGAAGCGCGGCAGCATGCTCGGCACCTTGACGCGCGCGAACTTGGTGCGGCCCGCATGGCGGACGCGGACCGCC
>JAYWEJ010000347.1:0-6499 GCA_043779345.1 Acidimicrobiia bacterium
GGCCGTCACGAGACACAACACCCCTCACGGGGCGATTCGGAGGCTACGCCTGACCCACTACCCTGTCAATGACAAACTATTGCAAACCCATGAAGAACAAAGACCTTAGCTTTGCATATGGCTCGCCCCACCAAAACGCATGCGACGCACGCCAATCGAGACCTGCGAAACCGAAGGTTATCGAACTTCGAGCAGCACCACTTCGAAAACCAGCGTGGCGTTCGCTGGAATCGGCGCGGGAGCCTGTGACCCATATCCGAGGTTGGGGGGAATAATGATGCGTCGAAGGCCGCCGACACGCATCCCGGCGATGCCCTGATTAAATCCGGCCAGGAATTGACCGGAACCGAGCACGAAGACGAGCCCGCTGCTCGCATCGATCTGCACCCCTTTATTGTCCGGTCCAGTCGCGTCGTACAGCCAGCCGACGTAGCTGACGATCACGGTCCGACCGGGTGTTGCCTCTGCGCCATTACCCACCCTCAAATCGACGGTGCTGAACGGCACGGCCGCCGGCGTGGGAAGCGTCACGGGCGGAGAACTTATCTCCGCCTTGTCGTCGCCTGTGGCTGCGGTTGCCGCGGCAGCGCCTCCGGCTACCGCCGCGCCCAGAATCCCCAGCGTGGTGCCTGAGATTCCTCCCCCGCCACCTGCTCCGCCGCCAGTTGCGGCACCGGTTGAGCCACTGCCCGCGCCGGAGGCGCCGAGGGCGGCAGCTTGCGCCGCCGTCAACACATTGGTCTGCGTAATCGTTGCGGCGGCGACCTGCCCTTGAAACGCGGCCTGAACGTTGATCTGCACGGCGCCGCTCGTCAATGGACTGAGCGAAGCGACCGCTTGACCAGCCGCGTTTGTCGTCACTGTTATGGCCGGGAGACCACCAGCAAACGTCGCGGTCTTTCCGCCCTGGATCGCAAACGTCACGACGGCACCCGAAACGGGCACATCGTTACGATCCCGGACTTCGACGATGGGAGCGACGGCCGTCCTCTGCTGAATGACATTGACCGCGTCTTCGCCTTTGATCACGACAATCTTGAGCGCGGGCAAAGTTGATGGCTGGAGCGCCATCACAACCCAGATGAATCTGACAACCATAACGGCCGATTTGGAGCTGGACATGCCGGTTCCGCCTGTCAAAAAGACGCTGCTGCAAAACAGGCAGCGAGCCCAATACACTAGGGGAATGAAACTACTTGCCTTGGGGATTCTATGCGCGCTGGTCGTGAGCGCATGCGGGGGCGGCGGTGCGAGCAGCGCGATTCCGACCGCGCCCTCGGCGAACGTGCCCTTTTCAACGATAGACCTGAGAGTGGGAACGGGTACCGAGGCGACCAATGGGCGGCTCGTCACCGTCAATTACACAGGCTGGGTCTGGTCGGCGAGCGCTACCGACAACAAAGGCGCGGCGTTCGACAGCAGCCTCAGCCCCGGACGGACGCCCTTCTCATTCGTGCTCGGAACGGGCAACGTCATTCAAGGCTGGCACCGCGGCGTGGTCGGCATGAGGGTCGGCGGCCAGCGGCGGCTGATTATCCCGCCGGATCTGGCCTACGGTAACAATCCGCCCTCGAGCGCCATTCGCGCCAACGAGACGCTGGTCTTCGACGTCGAAGTCCTGTCGGTCCAGTAGCTATTTCGGAAACCTGCCGAGCGCGACCAGCAACTCGAGTCGCGCCTGGCGCACGGCGTCTTCCGCCTGCGCCACCGACGATTCCAGATCGCGCGCCGAGCGTTGCGCGTCGATGACCTCGATGTTGGTCGTCGAGCCGGCGTCGAAGGCGATGATCGTGATCTTCAGCACTTCGTTCGCCGTCAGCGCCGCCTGGCGCGCGGCGGCGAGCGCCCGCTCGCGCGCGTCGATCGCCGCGCGCGCAATGCGCACCTCCGATCGCGCGTCGATCTGCAGCTGCTCGAGCGATAGCTTCGACGCCTCGAACACCGACTCGCGTTGACGGCGCAGGCCGCGCCGTTGGCCGCCTTCAAAGAGCGGTTGCGATAACTGCATCGACAGCGCCCACGTCCGCGACGGCTGGAAAATGCCGGCGGGCGCGAGCAGCTGCGGTCCGAACGTCACCGACGCCGCCGGCCACCAGTCTTTCCGGCTGTCGCCTGCGACCCGTTCGAACGCGTCGCGTTGCGCGATCAGGACCCTCACGTCCGGGCGGTTCGGCAGCCATTCGGCCTCGGCGCCCTCCTGCGGAATCTCGAACACCGGCTCGCCGCTGACGTCGACCGGGCCGTTGGCGGCGATCAGGACGCCGAGCGCTTCCTGCGCGCGCCGCACCGCCAGCCGCAGCACTTCGAGCTGCGCCTCGGTCGACGACAGCACCTGCGACGAGCGCAGCTCGTTCAGCCGGCTGCCGACGCCGCCCTCGCGGCGCCGGGTGTTGTATTGGAGCTGGCCGCGCGCGGTCTCGATCGCGGTCAGGCTGACGTCGACCAGCCGCTGCTGGGCGATGATCGCCAGATACGCGGAGGCCGTCGCCACCGCGATCTGGCGGCGCGTGTCCGTCACCGACAGACGCGCGATCTCGACTTGATCCACAGCCTGGTTACGGGCCGCCCACTGCGCCGGGCCAATCGGCAGCGTCGCGTTGAGGCCGAGCACGGTCTGGTTCTGCGGCTGCACCGTCTGGCCGCCGAACTCGCGGCCGGTATCGAGCGTGGTGTTGGTCGCGGTCACGCCGACGCGCGGCAGGGTCTGCGCCCGCGCCTGTTGCAACAGCGCTTCCGATCGCAGGATGTTCGTGGACGCAATCGCGACCGACGGATTCTTCTCCAGCGCGCGCGCAATCGCTTCGTCGAAGGTCACGGTCTCAACGACCACACCTGGGTCTTGAGTCCTGGGTCTTGGGTCTTGGGCGAACGCCGGCGTGGCGAGCGAGAGACCGATGACGAACAGAATCCCGGTCACCACCGCAGGCGGGTCTAAAGACCCGCCTCTACGACCGGCGGGCTCTTCCTCGCGCTCGCGACGGGCCCGGCCAGGAGCCAGCGAACGAATCACCACATAGAGGACGGGAATGAAGACGATCGACAGGAACGTCGAGGCCAGCATGCCGCCCGCGACCGCGGTGCCGACCGAGTTGCGCGACGCCGCGCCGGCGCCGCTCGCCAGCGCCAGCGGCATGACGCCCAGGATGAACGCCAGCGACGTCATCAGAATCGGCCGCAAGCGGATGCGCGCCGATTCAATCGCGGCGTCGACGATCGACATGCCGCGACCGCGAAGCTGTTCGGCGAACTCCACGATCAGGATCGAGTTCTTCGCGGCAAGCCCGACCAGCAGCACCAGGCCGACCTGGCAGAACACGTCGTTGTTGAAGCCGCGCAGCAGCTGCGCCGATAACGCCCCAAACACCGCGAGCGGCACGCCGAGCAGGATGATCAGCGGCAGGATGAACGACTCGTACTGCGCCGACAACACCAGATAGACAAGCAGCAGGCTCAGCCCGAAGATCAACCCGGCCTGGCCGCCGGCGCGCCGCTCTTCGAGCGACTGCCCCGCCCACGCGAAGTCAAAGCCGGGAGGCAGATGGGTTCGCGCCAATTGCTCCATCGCGTCGAGCGTCTGCCCCGAGCTGCGGCCCGGCGCCGGATTGCCGCTGATCTCCGCCGAGCGAAACAGGTTGAAGTGGCTGATCACCTGCGGCGCCGTCGTCTCGCGCAGCCGCACGACGCTGTCGAGCGGGATCATGTCGCCGTTCGAGGCGCGCGCGTAGAGCTGCTTCAGGTTCGACGGGCTGGCGCGGAACCGCTGATCCGCCTGCACGTAGACGCGATACGCGCGGTTGTTGAAGTCGAAGTCGTTGACGTACTGCGAGCCCAAGAACACCTGCAGCGCGTCGGTGACCTCGCGCAGCGGCAGGCCGAGGCTGCGCGCCTTGTCGCGATCGATGTCGACGATCAGCTGCGGATCGTCGGCGCGGAAGCTGCTGAACGCGCCCCGCACCTGGCCGCTCTGGTTGGCCGCGCCCATCAGGCCGAACGTCGCGCCGGCCAGCGTGTTGATGTCGGTCGATCCGGTCTGGTCGAGGACTTCGAACTGAAAACCGCCGAACGTGCCCAGGCCCTGGATCGACGGCGGCGGGAAGGCCACGACGATCGCGCCCGGGATCATGAACAGCGGCCCGCTCAGGCGCTGCACCACCGCGCCGAGCGACTGGTCGGCGCCGCGGCGCTCCTCGTAGCCCTTCAACCGGACGAAGATCATCCCGTTGTTCGGCGCCGCGCCGGAGAAGCTGAAGCCCATCACCGAAAACGCCGCCGCGACTTCCGGGTCCGCGTAGATGATCGCCTCCGCCTTCTTGGCAATCTCGGTCGTGTACTCCAGCGACGCGCCAGCCGGCGCCTGGACGATGCACATGAAGTAGCCTTCGTCCTCCTGCGGCACGAACGACGACGGCACCGCCTGGAACACGCTGTAGGTCGCGAACAACCCGCCGACGAACAGCAGCAGCATCACGTATCGCAGCTTCAGCGCGCCTCGCACCAGCCGCACGTATCCGTTGGTGCCCGACTCGACCAGGCGATTGAAACCGGTGAAGAAGCGGCCGTGGGTATGGCTTTCCTTGTCGAGCAGCAGCGCCGCCAGCGCCGGCGTCAGCGTCACCGCGTTGAACACCGACAACACGACCGAGAACGCAATCGTCAGCGAGAACTGCTGATACAGGCGCCCGGTCACGCCCGGGAAGAACGCCACCGGCACGAACACCGCCACCAGCACGATGCCGATCACCACCACGGCGCCGAACACTTCGCGCATCGCGTCGACCGCGGCCTGCCGCGCCGACTTGTGGAACTCGCGCATGTGGCGCTCGATGTTCTCGATGACCACGATCGCATCGTCGACGACGATGCCGGTGGCGAGCACGATGCCGAACAGCGTCAGCACGTTGATCGAAAAGTCGAACAGCTTGATGAACGCGAAGGTGCCGATCAGCGAGACCGGGATGGTGATCGCCGGGATGATCGTGCTGCGCCAGTTCTGCAGGAACAAGAACATCACCAGGATGACGAGGCCGATGGCTTCGCCGAGGGTCCACAGCACTTCGACGATCGACTCGCGCACCACCACGACGTTGTCGAAGGCGACCTGCCATTCGAGGCCCGGCGGGAAGTTCTGCTTCAGGCGATCCATCTCCGCGACGACGCCGCTGAAGACTTCGATGGCGTTCGCCGACGGCAGCAGCGAAATGCCGACGCCCTGCGCTTCGAGGCCGAGGAACCGCAGGTTCGAGGAATAGGTTTCGGCGCCGAGCTCGACGCGGCCGATGTCCTTGACGCGCACCAGCGCGCCGTCCTTG
This sequence comes from Acidimicrobiia bacterium, assembly GCA_043779345.1. Classification (GTDB taxonomy): domain Bacteria; phylum Acidobacteriota; class Vicinamibacteria; order Vicinamibacterales; family UBA2999; genus 12-FULL-67-14b. The sequence continues at coordinate 5,310 of JAYWEJ010000347.1, forward strand.
CCGGCCTTGACGACGACGTCCTCGAACTGCGGCTTTTCCGACAGGCGGCCCATGGCGCGCACGCTGATCGTGTAGGCCTGGTCGACCGGCGCCGGCGCGTCGCCAAGCGCGCCCGCCGCGACCTGCACGTTCTGCTCGCGCAGCGCGTTCAAGACGTCGGCGGCGGTGATGTTGCGGCCCGCCAGCTTCGTCGGATCGAGCCACAACCGCATCGCGAACTTGCGCTCGCCGAACACGATCACATCGCCGACACCCGGCACCCGCTTGATGGCGTCGCGGATATAGAGGTCGATGTAATTGCTGATGAACTGGCTCGAGTAGCGGTTGTCCCTCGAAAAGAAGCCAAGGCCGCCGATGAAGCCGCTCGCGACCTTCACGACCGAGATGCCGTTCTGGCGCACTTCGGCCGGCATGCGGCCGAGCGCCTGGTTGACGCGGTTCTGGACGTCGACCGCGGCAAGATCCTGGTTGCGATCGACGTCGAACGTCACCGTGATCGTCGCGAACCCACTGTTGGTGCTCGACGAGGTCATGTAGCTCATGCCCTCGACGCCGTTGATCGCCTGCTCGAGCGGCGTCGTCACCGCGCTTTCAACGGCCTGGGCGTTCGCGCCGGTGTAGAAGGCGGACACCGTGACCGCCGGCGGCGCGAGCGCCGGGTAGCGCGAGATCGGCAGCGTCGGGATCGCGACCGCGCCCGCGAGAATGATCAGCAACGAGCAGACGGTCGAGAGCACCGGCCTGCGGATAAAAACGTCGGCCATCATAAAAACAAACTTTCGGGAACCGGGAGCCGGGAACCGGGGGGCATCACTGTTTCGCCGCGGCCGGGGCCGCACCCGCAGGCGGCGCCAGCACCACCGGCGCGCCGTCGCGAATTTTCTGCAGGCCCGACACGATCAGCTGCTCGCCGATCGCAAGACCGCTCTCCACGATGTAGTCGTTGCCGATGATGTCGCCGAGCTGCACGGACTTCTGCTTCGCCTGCAGGGCCTGTCCGTTCTTCTCCGCGACAAACGCAAAAAACTGCGCGTTGATGCGGACGACGGCGGTCACCGGCACGGTCAGGCCCGGCGCGGTGGTCCAGATCACCCGCGCGCGGACGAATTGATCGGAACGGAACTGGCCGCGGCCCTCGACGAGCTCCGCTTTCGCCAGCACCGACTGCGTCGAGGTGTCGACGTTCGGCG
>JAYWEJ010000348.1:0-2738 GCA_043779345.1 Acidimicrobiia bacterium
GAGGCAGCGCCCGACTTCTTCGGGCAGCGGCTTGTTCGCCGGCGGCGCGCAGCGGACCGCCGCCGCGATGTAGGTGTCGGTCAACGTCAAGCCATCGTCGACGCGTTGCGAGGTCGAGATGTTCGCGAACCCGGCGCGCTTGAGCGCCGCCATCAGGAAGTCGCCAGATGCGCCCACGCCGTCGCCGGTGAACACCCGTCCGGTCCGATTGGCGCCGTGCGCGGCGGGCGCGAGTCCGAGGATCAGCACCCGGGCCTTCGGATCGCCGAAACCGGGGACCGGCCGCGCCCAATAGACGTCGTTTCGAAACGCAGCCTTCCGGGTTCGCCCGACATCCAGGCAATAGGTGCGCAACCGCGGGCAGGCCTCGCAGCTAATGATGCTGTCTCGAACGGCCGACAGAGTGGAGGGGCGGTTGGTCCTGGAAACGCTCATGTGTTGTCGTTGCAACATGTTACAAGCGGGCACCGCTGGCCGGATGCTTTCAATTCGCCCCCCATCTCGCTAGAATGGTTCGATTGCCCATTCGCGAAGCAAGCACTTATAAGGAAGGTTTAGCCCGGCCATGAGAAATACCGCTCCTACTGATGCCGCCCAGCTCGAAGCCCTCGAAACCCGGGAGTGGCTCGATTCTCTGGACGATGTTCTCAAGCACGGAGGGCCGGCACGGGTCGGAAGCCTGCTTCGTGAACTTGGCGTTCACGCCCAGAAGTCGGGTGTTCGGCTGCCGTTCACGGCCAACACGCCGTACGTCAACACCATCAATCCCGACGAGCAGGTGCCGTATCCCGGCAGCCGCGAGATCGAGCGCCGCATCAAGAGCATCGTCCGCTGGAACGCGATGGCGATGGTCGTTCGCGCCAACAAGCTCGAAGACGGCATCGGCGGCCACATCTCCACGTTCGCATCGTCCGCGACGCTGTACGAGGTGGGCTACAACCATTTCTTCCGCGGCCGCGACAATGGCAACGAAGGCGACATCGTCTACTTCCAGGGCCACGGTTCGCCCGGCATCTACGCGCGCGCGTTCATGGAAGGCCGCCTGGACCAGGAGCAACTGATTAATTTCCGCCGCGAGTTCGCCGCGGGCGGCGGCCTGTCGTCGTATCCGCATCCGTGGCTGATGCCGGAGTTCTGGGAATTCCCGACCGTCTCGATGGGCCTCGGCCCGATCATGGCGATCTACCAGGCGCGCTTCAACCGCTACCTCGAAGATCGCGGCCTCAAGCCGAAGACCGACGCGAAGGTGTGGGGGTTCCTCGGCGACGGCGAGACCGACGAGCCCGAGTCGCTCGGCGCGATCACGCTGGCGTCGCGTGAAAAGCTCGACAACCTGATCTTCGTGATCAACTGCAACCTGCAGCGCCTCGACGGACCGGTGCGCGGCAACGGCCAGATCATCCAGGAGCTCGAAGCGATCTTCCGCGGCGCGGGCTGGAACGTCATCAAGTGCATCTGGGGCACCGAGTGGGATGCGCTGCTGGCGAAGGACAGCGAAGGCCTGCTCGCCAAGCGCATGGGGGAAATCGTCGACGGTGAATACCAGAAGTACGCCGTCGAAACCGGCGCCTACGTGCGCAAGCATTTCTGGGGCGCGCATCCGCGCCTGCTGGAGATGGTCAAGCACCTCTCCGACGAGCAGCTGAAGAAGCTGACGCTCGGCGGCCACGATCCGGAGAAGGTCTACAACGCGTTCAAGCGCGCCACCGAGACCAAGGGCATGCCGACGCTGGTCCTCGCCCGCACCATCAAGGGCTACGGCGTCGGTGAGTCCGGCGAAGGCAGGAACATCACCCACCAGCAGAAGAAGCTGAACGAAGAAGAGATCAAGGCGTTCCGCACCCGCTTCGGCATTCCGATTTCGGATGAAGAAGTCGTCAAGGCGCCGTTCTATCGGCCGGCGCCCGAGAGCGCCGAGATGAAGTATGTGCAGGAGCGCCGCGCCGCGTTGAACGGGCCGGTGCCGAAGCGCCAGGTCAGGGTCGCCCCGATCGACGCGGAGTTCGGCGACACCTTCGACGAATTCCACAAGGGCACCGAGGCGCGCAAGGCGTCGACGACGATGGTGTTCGTGCGCATGTTGTCGAAGCTGCTGCGCGACGAGAAGATTGGCAAGTTGGTCGTGCCGATCGTGCCGGACGAAGCGCGCACGTTCGGCATGGAAGCCCTGTTCCGCCAGGTCGGCATCTACGCGCACGCCGGCCAGCTCTACGAGCCGGTCGATCGCGACACGCTGCTGTATTACAAGGAAGCGGAAGACGGCCAGATCCTCGAAGAGGGCATCAACGAAGCCGGCTCGATGTCGTCGTTCATCGCGGCGGGCACCGCCTACGCGACGCACGGCATCAACATGATCCCGTTCTTCATCTTCTATTCGATGTTCGGGTTCCAGCGCGTCGGCGACCTGATCTGGGCCGGCGCCGACATGCGCATGAAGGGCTTCGTGATGGGCGGCACCTCGGGCCGCACCACGCTCAACGGCGAAGGCCTGCAGCATGAAGACGGCCAGAGCCACGTGCTGGCGCTGCCGGTGCCGAACTGCCAGTCGTACGATCCGGCGTTTGCCTACGAGCTCGCGGTGATCGTCGAAGACGGCATCAAGCGCATGTATCGCGATCAGGAAGACATCTTCTACTACCTGACCGTGATGAACGAGCAGTACGAGCACCCGCCGATGCCGGAAGGCTCGAAGGACGGCATCCTCAAGGGCATGTACGTCTGCAAGCCGACGAGCAAGC
>JAYWEJ010000349.1:0-15358 GCA_043779345.1 Acidimicrobiia bacterium
CCGGCAACGATCTGCTCGAGCACTGAGAAGCGGATCCGCGGACGTCGGTGATCCTGCTGTACCTCGAGAGCTTCGGCAACCCGGCAAAGTTCAGCCGCATTGCCCGCCGCATCAGCCGGACCAAGCCGATCGTCGCGCTCAAGTCCGGACGCTCGGCGGTCGGCGCGCGCGCCGCGGCATCGCACACTGGCGCGATCGCCTCATCCGACGCCTTCGTCGACGCGCTATTCCATCAATCCGGCGTCATTCGCACCGATACCGTGACGGAGCTGTTCGACGTCGCTTCGCTGCTTTCGCGCCAGCCGGTCCCGCGCGGACGCAACGTCGCGATCCTCACCAATGCCGGCGGGCCCGGCATCCTTGCCGCCGACGCGTGCCAGGCACACGGCCTGAACGTCGTGGCACTCTCGGAGGAAACGAAGGCGTCGCTGCGTGCCTTCTTGCCCGCTGCGGCCAGCGTCAACAACCCGATCGACATGCTCGCGGCCGCCCCGCCGCAGCATTACGGCGATGCGATGCGCATCGTGATGCGGGATCCGAATATCCAGTCGCTGATCGTGATCTTCATCCCGCCGCTCGTGACCGGCGCCGACGAGGTCGCGCAGGCGATCAGCGACGCAATCGCGCGCGGCCCTCACAAGCCGGTGGTCGGCGTGTTCATGCGCAGCGCCGCCGCGCCGGAAGCTCTGGCGGCGATTCCATGTTTTGCATTTCCCGAGCCGGCCGCGATCGCCCTGTCGCGCGTCGCCGCGTACGGCGAATGGCGCCGCACGCCTCCGGGCACGGTGCCGACACTCGACGGCACGTCGCCGCGGCTCGCGCGCGCCGTGATCGACGCCGCGCTTCGGCGCGGCGGCGGCTGGCTGAGCGCGGTCGAAGCCGACGCGCTGATGAGCGCCGCCGGGATCCGCACGCCGCAGTCGTACGTCGCCAACTCGATCGACGAGGCCACGACGCTCGCGCAGAAAGTCGGTTTCCCCGCCGCGCTGAAAGCGCTCGGCCCCGATCTGCTGCACAAGACCGAGCACCAGGCGATTCGCCTCAACCTGCGGACGGCGGCGGAAGTGAGGGAGGCCGCCGCCGGGCTGTTCGCAGCGCTCGGCGCCAAAGTCGAAGGCCTGTTGGTCCAACGGATGATCACCGGCGGCGCCGAAATGATGCTCGGCGCGATCAACGATGCGACGTTCGGCCACGTGATCGTCTGCGGCAGCGGCGGCGTGCTGATCGAGCTGCTGAACGACTCACAGTGCCGGCTGTATCCGGTGACCGGACACGACGCGATTGAAATGGTCGAGGGGCTGCGCGGGATGCGGCTGCTCCGCGGCTTCCGCGGCGCCGCGCCGGCGGACATCCTTGCCTACCAGGAGGCCATCCTGAGGGTCTCGGCGCTGGTCGGCATGTGCCCTGAGATCGAGGAGCTCGACGTCAACCCCCTGGTGGTGCTGCCGCGCGGCGCGTCGGCGCTTGACGTGCGGGTGCGCGTCAGCGCCGACAGCGCGCCGCGCGATCATGCGATCGCGCACGCCGCCATCGCGTCCGGTGCGATGAAGTCACGTTCCGTGGCGTGAACCGTCAGCGCCGGGCACGGCGCCAGCCGGACCACGCGCTCGGCGACGCTGCCCAGCAGGAAATGCTTCATGGCGCCGCGGCCGTGCGTGCCGGTGATAATCAGATCGATGGCGTGTGCTTTCGCGTACTCGACGATGCCGGTCGCGGCGTTGAGGCTGGTCCGGACATCCGCCACGATCGATAGGGTCCGCCGATCGTCGTCGGTAATGAGCGCGTTGAGATCACGCCACCCCCTCTCCTCGAGGTCCTTTTGCAGGTCTTCGCTGACCAGCCCCATCTCCGGGCTCCAGCGCGCGATAACATCGTCGACGAAGTGCACGACGTGCAGCCGTGCGTTGAAGGTGCGCGCCAGATCCCGGCCGTAGTTGAGGGCCACAGCGGCGGGCTCGCCGAAATCGGTGGCCACCAGGACGTTCTTGAGTGCGATCATGATTTTCTCCAGCCTTCCGGCGACAGCCGGTAACGCGGATCGAGCACAAGATGTGCCACCGCAAAAGTGGCGCGCTTCTTGATGAATCGACGAACATGACTCTCACAACTTGCCAAATCGCTGGGCCTTTCGTGGAGGTGCCGTTGGTGGAGCCGCGAATTTCTCAACTCCGTGTGGAAAAGTTCCCGGTCCACGTGCTGGTCGTCGACGATGAGCCCCTCATCCGCTGGTCGGTCGCCGCGTCACTCGGCGACCAGGGGTTCGACATCGAGGAAGCGGGCGACGCCGCATCTGCGCTTAGAATTGTCACGAACGCCGCACTGCCGTTCGACGTCGTGATTCTGGACCTGCGCCTGCCGGACATGCACGATCTGTCGCTGCTCCGCACGCTTCGACAGGTGCTGCCGCACGCCCAGTTGATCCTGATGACGGCGTTCGGCACGGCGGACATATTCGACCAGGCGCAGGCGATTGGTGTCGGGATCCTGTTGAAGCCGTTCGAGCTCGACGAACTGAATCGCCTGGTTGCCTACGGCGCACGGAACCCGAACTGATGCCAAACGCAACGGTACTGGTGGTTGACGACGAACCGCTGATTCGCTGGTCGCTGGTCAATCGTCTGAAGGAAGAGGGCTACCGCACGCTCGAAGCAGGCACCGCGAGCGACGCGGTGGCGCAGCATCGCGACGGCGCCGACCTGGTCCTGCTCGACTACGCGCTGCCGGACGCCAATGGCCTCGACGTCCTCAAGCAGATCAAGGACACCGACGCCGACACGCTCGTCATCATGCTGACCGCGAATACCGAGGTCGGTACGGCGGTGGCGGCGATGAAGCAGGGCGCGTTTCACTACGTCAACAAGCCGTTCGATCTTGACGAGATCATGATCCTGGTCGAAAAGGCGCTCGAGACCACGCAACTGCGCCGCGAGGTGCGGACGTTGCGCGCGCGCCAGGCGCAGCCGTACGGACCGGAGAGCATCGTCGGGAAGAGCGACGCCATCAAGACCGTGAGCGCCCTGCTCCACAAGATCGCCGTCAGCCCCGCGTCAACGGTGCTGCTGACCGGCGAGAGCGGCACCGGCAAGGACCTCGCCGCGAAGGTCGTTCATTACAGCAGCGCGCGGGCCGCCAAGCCGTTCATGAACATCACCTGTTCGGCGCTGCCGGAGACGCTGCTCGAGAGCGAGCTGTTCGGCCATGAGCGCGGCGCGTTCACCGGCGCCGATCGCCAGAAGCGCGGCCTCATCGAATCGGCCGACGGCGGCACGGTCTTCCTCGACGAGATCGGCGAAATGGTGCCGCTGTTGCAGGCGAAGCTGCTGCGATTCCTCGAGGAGAAGATGTTCAAGCGGGTCGGCGGGTCGGCGGACATCAAGGTCGACGTCCGCGTCATCGCGGCCACCAATCGATCGCTCGAGGAAGAGGTCAAGAAGGGACGCTTCCGCGAGGATCTCTACTACCGCCTGAACGTCATGGCGGTGCCGCTGCCGCCGCTGCGCGATCGCCGCGACGACATCCCGGCGCTGATCACGCATTACATCGCCGCGTTCAACATCGAGTTCCGCAAGAAGATCCGCGGCGTGTCACCTTCCTCGCTTGAGGCGCTCGGCGCCTATAACTGGCCCGGCAACGTGCGTGAGCTGCGCAACGCCGTCGAGCGCGCGATGCTGCTGTCGGAATCGGCGGAGCTCAATGAATCACACTTCCCGGTGCTGTCGGCGCCTGGCGGCGACGTGTCATCCGGCATGACCCTGCCGGTGAGCGGCATCAACCTCGAGGCGCTGGAGCGGTCGCTGGTCGTCCAGGCGCTGGAGCGATCGGGCTGGAACCAGACGAAGGCGGCGACGATGCTCGGCCTGAACCGCGACCAAATCCGATACCGGATCGAAAAATTCGAGCTGGAGAAGCCCCAGCACTAGCCGGCGGCAGCCGGTGGCGAGGGCAGGAAGAGCGTCACGGTCGTGCCGCCGCCGTCCGGGCACACCACTTCGATTCGTCCCCCCTGCAACTCCGTGAGGCGCTTGGCGGTGGCCATGCCGAGACCGGTACCGCGCGCCTTGGTGGTCTTGAACGGACGGAACAGCGCGGCACGGATCTCGGCCGGGATGCCGGGGCCGGTGTCGGCAATCTCGATCGAATGCCAGCCGTCCGCACTGCCGAGCCTGACGCGGACCGCGCCGCGGCCCTGCATCGCTTGCGCCGAATTGATCAGCAGGTTCTGAATCGCGATGGTCAGCATCGTGGCGTCGCCGCTGATCGGCGTCTGGGCGCCGTCGATGATCACCTGCAGCTCCGCAAACGCGGGATCCCGTTTCAATAACTGGACGACCGATTCACTGAGCGCCCTGAGATCGGCCGGCGCCGGACGCGGCGCCGGCGGCCGCGCGAACACCAGCAGATCCTGGATCAGATCGTTGAGACCGTCGATGCGCGCGATGATCTCCTTGATGATGGCGCCGTCACTGGTGCCCGCGGGCAGCCGCGACCCGATCACCTGCACCGCGCCGCGGACCGCCGCCAGCGGGTTCCTCACTTCGTGCGCGATCACCGCCGCCATTTCGCCGAGCCGCGCGAGCGCCGTCGCCTCGCGCAGGCGATCCTCGAGCTCGGTGCGGTTGGACAAATCGTGCAGGATTCCGGTGAAGTGCTTTTCGCCGTCGATCGCGAATTCGCCAACCGACAGGTGTAGCGGGAACAGCTGGCCGTCGCGGCGCAGTCCGGTGACCGCGCGGCCAATGCCGATGATGCGGCGCTCGCCCGTCTCGAGGTGATGCTGGAGGTAGCCGTCATGCTTCGATCGATCGGGCTCGGGCATCAACATGCTGATGTTCCCGCCAAGCACGTCGTCTTCGCGATACCCGAACATCCGCTCGGCCGCGTGATTGAACGCCTCGATGCGGCCGCGCGAATCGATGACGATGATGCCGTCGACGGCCGCGTCGATGACGGCGCGCCAGCGCGCATCGGAAATTCGGAGGGCGTCGACCGAGGGCCGTTCACCCGGTGAGCCGGGAACACTCATCGGGTGTCAGTCTATCGCGGCGCGAAAAACTCCCCGGGCGAGCGGGAAAAACCCCGGTTGGCGTCGCGGTTATGCCACTTTTAGGCCTATTCCTTGACGTTCCCGCGGTGCGGCCGATGGCACGCCTGATGCTCTTCCCGGGGTGAGGAACACGGATATGAAGACAGCCGTCGCCATCGGAATACTGGGACTCGCACTGACCCCAAATGGGGCGGCCGCGCAGACGGCCATGGAGCAGTCGCAGATCCTTCGTGACTTCGATCGGAGCGTGGTGGAATACACGCAGCGTCATCAGTGCTTCGACATGTTCCCCGAAGCCCTGAACGCCGCAACGCCCGCGCCAAAGATTTTCACGCTTCCGGTGGCGATGGTCTTTCGCCAAATGATTGCGCAAACGCTCGCCGGGCGAGCGCCCGCGGCCATCGGCGGGATCGGGACGCCCCATCGCGCCGCGGTGCTGCAACCGTTCCCCGCGACCGAGCTCAGCGATTTTCCACCGGTGCTCCGCGATGCGCTGCCGCCGCTTATTGGAGCCCTCGAATACCGGCTGATCGGCGACGACTTGGTGATCCGCGACGCCGGCGCCGACCTCATCGTTGCGGTCCTCCGGGACGCGGTCGGCAACGCGACGACGGTGAGGCGATGACCATGGCCGGCGTGCTGGTAGAGGGATTGCGGAAGTGTGAGGCGCACGAACCCTGCAGCATCGTGATGTATCGCACCCTCCACGAGGATGCGGTACTCAGACGAGTGCGGAGCGAGTTCAGGGCCATGCCCGGCATGAAATTGACGCTGGACCAGGCGATACGCCTGTGGGACCTGGATCGCCCGACGTGCTGCACGGTGCTCGAGTCTCTCGTCGCCTCGCACTTCCTGCAACGGGATCGCAATGGCAGGTTTGCAAAGTCTCCAGTGTGCTGAACTGCACAGCGCCAGACGGGCGCCGGTGTCTACCTTGCGAGGCGCTGGACCGTTACCAATGATGAGGTGGCGGTCTGTGAATATACGCTCGAGGTGGACTGATGAAAACACGTTGTCTCTTATCGGCCGGCACTCTTGTTCTGCTCTTCGCGGGTCCGGCAGCCGCACAAACCGCGGCCGCCGCGCAAACCGCCATCGAGAAGGGCGCCGTGGTCTACGGCGCACAGAAGTGCTCGATGTGCCATTCGCTCGATGGCAAGGGCAACGTCAAAGGCCCGCTCGACGGGATTGGCTCGAAGCTCAAGGCCGATGAGACCCGTCAGTGGATTGTCACGCCGGTGGAAATGTCGGCGAAGGCCAAGGCCATTCGCAAGCCGCCGATGAAAGCGTTTCCGAATCTCGCGAAGGACGATCTCGACGCGCTCGTTGCTTTCCTGGTCTCGAAGAAGAAGACATAGCGGCGGCCCCCATGCGCTTCGATCTGCCCTCGGCAGCACGCAACCCGATCAGCCTGATCGGGGTTGCCATCACCACCGCGATGGCAGTGGTGTTCTGCGCGTTGCTGGCGCTCGAAATCGGCGGTCAGCTTAATAATCCGTACTTGGGGTTGCTGCTGTTCGTGGCGGTGCCGGCCGTCTTTCTGATCGGCCTGCTCCTCATTCTCCTGGGCATGTGGCGGCACCAGCGACGCATCGAGGCGGGTCGCGCCAGCGGCGAATGGCCGGTCATCGATCTGCGGCTGCCGCGCACGCGGGCGGTGATCTTCACGGTGGCGCTGCTGACCAGTTTCAACGTGCTGGTCTTCTCGCTGGCCGCGTACGGCGCGGTCCACCACATGGAGTCCGCCAAGTTCTGCGGCACCACCTGCCACACCACCATGCAGCCGGAGTATGCGGCGCATCAAGTCAGCTCGCATTCGCGCGTCGCCTGCGTGTCCTGTCACGTCGGGCCGGGCGCCGAGGCGCTGGTCGCATCGAAGATCGCGGGAACGCGCCAGTTATGGATGCTGTTCACCGACAGCGTGCCGGCGCCGATCCCGGCGCCGGTCCATACCATGAGGCCGGCCCGCGACACCTGCGAGTCCTGTCACTGGTCTGAAAAATCGCACGGCGACAAGCTGCGGCAGATCCGCGAGTACGCGAATGACGAGAAGAGCACCGAGACCGTGACCGCGCTGCAGCTGCACGTGGGGGGCGGGCGCGTCGAAGCCGGCACGGGTTCGGGAATTCACTGGCACATGAATCTCGACAACCGCGTCGAGTACATCGCCACCGATGCGCAACGCCAGGTCATTCCGTGGGTCAAGTTCACCGGCCGCGACGGACGGGTCAGGGAGTACACGGTCGAGGGCACGACGCCGGCGATGCTCGCCGCGGGGGAGCATCGCGTCATGGACTGCCTCGATTGCCATAACCGCCCCGCGCACACCTTCGAGCCGGTGGCCGAACGGGCCGTCGACAACGCCATTGCCATGGGACAGCTGCCGCGCACGTTCGCGTTCGCGAGGCGCGAAGCCGTCGCGGCGCTCAAGGACGAATACGCGACGGGCGACGATGCCAGACGGGGCATCGACGCGCGAATACGCAAGGCCTACCCGTCGCACGGCGGCGACGCGGCGCTGGATCGCATGGTCGGCGCCGTCCAGGAGATCTACAGCCGCAATGTGTTTCCGACCATGAAGGTGAAGTGGGGCACGTATCCGAACAACATCGGTCACGTGTTTTTCAACGGATGCTTCCGCTGCCACGACGACAACCACAAGGCGCCAGACGGCAGCGCGATCAAACAGGATTGCGAGAGTTGTCATGCCATGCCCTAAACCGGTCACGCTCCTGAATCTGTTCGCGGGCGCGCTGTTCGCGGTGGTCCTGGCCACCACCGTGACACGATCGTCCGTTGTCGAGGCGTCGGCGCCGCCGGCCTCGCCTCCCGCCGTGCACACGCCGCAGGCGGTGCAGGCGCCGTCGACGCCGCCGAAAGGCTACGCCGGCGCCGAGGCGTGCATCACCTGTCATGAAGGCTACGAAGCGTCCGTCAAGGCGACCAAGCATGGACAGGCCAAGGACCCGCGCACGCCGATGGCGGCGCTCGGCTGCGAGAGCTGTCACGGGCCCGGCGAAGCGCACATGAATAATCCGGAGAAGGTCAAGCCGATCCAGTTCAACAAGATTTCCGCGAAGGCCGTCACGGAAACGTGCGCGACCTGCCACAACCGCGGACCACATGCACTGTGGAAGGGCAGCCAGCATGAGGCCCGCAACGTGTCGTGCGTGACGTGCCACAGCGTCCATCGGCCCAAGTCGGCCAATGCGCAGCTGAAAGCCGTCAACCAGCAACAGCAGTGCATGACGTGCCACCGCGACAAGGTCGCGAAGCTGGATCGTTCGGGCCACATGCCGGTCCGCGAAGGCAAGATGGAATGCACGTCGTGCCACAACCCGCACGGCTCGACCAACGTGCGGCTGCTCAAGGCCGGCAACTCGATCAACGAATCGTGCGCGACCTGTCACACCGAAAAGCGCGGGCCGTTCCTGTTCGAGCATGCCGGCGTCAGCGGCGACAGCTGCGCGACCTGCCACGATCCGCACGGCTCCAACAACGATCGCATGCTGGTGGCGAAGCTGCCGTTCCTCTGCCAGCGTTGCCACAATTTCACGCGGCATCCGTCGACCATCTACGACAACAAGGTTGCGAAGAGCAATAACCATTTCTACAGTCGCAGCTGCGTGACGTGTCACTCGGCCATTCACGGTTCGAACCATCCGGCCGGTTCGAGATTCATACGGCAGTAAGGGAGAACGATCATGCGCAACCAACTTTGGATAGCTGCCGGCCTGGTGCTCGTCACCGCCGCGGCGGCGCGCGCGCAGGATCCGCCGACGCTGCCGGCTCGCACCGACCCGGTGGAGATCGCGCGGAGTGAAATGAGCGGCAAGATCTACGGCTCGATGGACTTCGGGGGGCGCGTCACCCAGGTCACCGGCGACGAGGCGCGGTTCCAGCGGTATCGTGACCTGCGCGGTGGCGTGTACGGCAACAACATGCTGTTCGGGCGGCGGACCGAAGACTGGAGTTTCGAGGCGCAGGCCTGGAACGCCGGGTACCGCGATCAGCGGTACCAGGTGGATCTCCAGCGCGTCGGCCGCCTGACGGCAGGGTTCCTGTGGGATCAGATCCCGATGTTCATCAGCCGCGACACCCGCACGCTGTACACGCAGACCGCGCCCGGCGTCTTTAGGCTCGAAGACGCGATGCAGCAGGAGATCCAGGCCGGCACGAAGACCCTGCGCAGCTTCGAAGATCAGGCGGTCCGCTTCGACCTGCGCACGCTCCGCTCGATCGGCGAGGCCGACGTCAAGTTCGTCTTCGACCGCTCAACCGACATCAGCCTCAAGGTGAAGAACACGACCCGTGAAGGCGCGATTCCGTTCGGCGGCTCCTTCGGGCATGGCAACGCCGTGGAACTGCCGGTGCCGGTGGACACGCGCACCACCGAACTGCAGACCGCCCTCGAATGGGGCAACGAAACCGGCATGCTGCGCCTTGGCTGGGACGGCTCGACGTTCGACAACAACGTCGAGAGTGTGACCTGGGACAACCCGGTGCGCTTCGGCCCCGACATCTCCGGCACGCCGTCGCAGGGGCGCATGGCGCTGTGGCCGGGCAACACGCTCACCTACCTCCACGGCACCGGCGCCATCAGCCTGCCTGGCCGCTCGCGCCTCACCGGCTACGTGGCGCTCGGTCAGGGCCGTAGCAACGAGGACCTGCTCCCCTTCACCATCAACACGGCCATTGCGCCGATCGCGCTGGCGCGGCCGACCGCCGACGCCAAGCAGCAGATGGCGATCGCCCAGTTCACCCTGGCGATGCGCCCAACCCGGTTGTTGTCGTTCAACGCGAAGTACCGCTACGCCGACGTCGACGTGCGGACGCCCGTCTTCGAACGGCTGGGCGGGACCGTCGCCCAGGACTCGAGCTTCCAAGCCGCCGCCAGGTCGTCGGAGTATTACTCCGTCAAGCGCATGACCTTCGACGCCGATGGCGCATTCCAGGTGGCGCCGTTCACGTCGGTCAAGGCCGGCTTCAGCCGGCTCGGTACCGACTACCGGCACCGCATTTTTGAAAAGACCGGCGAGAACGTCTTCCGCGTGTCGGTCGACACGACGGGAAACGCGTTGGTCTCGGTGCGCGGCCTGTACGAGAACCGCAGGCGCGAGGGCGAGGGGTTCGATGCGGAACTGCTCCCGGCGATTGGCGAACTGACCGGTATGCGCTACTACGACGTGGCCGACCGCAACCGCCAGCGCCTCACGCTGATCACCACCGTGATGCCCGGCGGGATCTTTGGCCTCACGGCCTCGGCCGGCGTCGGCCGCGACGAGTATCCGACCAGCCAGCACGGCCTGCAGTCGTTCGACTCGGATCAGTACTCCGCTGGCTTCACGATCACGCCCGACGATCGCTATAACCTCACCGCCAGTTACGGCTGGGAGAAGTACCGCTCGCTGCAGCGATCGCGAAGCGCCACCACCGCCGCAGACCAGGTGAATCCGCTCCGCGACTGGACGACCGACTACACCGGCAAGGTCAACTTCCTCGAGGCCGCCTTCGACATCGATCGCGCGATCGAGCGCACCGCGATCCGGCTGTCGGCCGACTGGAACCGATCGAACGACACCTACCTCTACGGCCTCGTCTCGGGTTCACCGCTCGCCGTGCCGGAACAACTCCCACCGGTCAAGAACGAGATGCTGCGCGGTGAGATCGACGTGACCTACGAGCTGGCGCGGAACCTTCGCTTCGGCGTCGCCTACTGGTTCGACGACTACAACGTGCAGGACTTCGCGCTCGGCCCGACGACGCTCACCGGCATCGCGCTGCCGCCGGTCCAGGAGGGCCTGCCGGTGGTCGCGACCAACGCGCTGTTGCTGGGATATTTGTATCGGCCCTACACCGCCCACGCCGGATTCGTGCGCCTGACGTATCTCTGGTAGAGGGTCGAATGAAACGACGAGGCTTTCTTGACGGCCTGCTCGGACTCGGATTCGTATCGACGGCAGCGTCGGTGCTCTACCCCGTCTGGCGTTTCGTCATCCCTCCCGCGAATGCCGAACCCGCGACCAACAGCATCGTCGCGGGGAAGGTGTCGGAGTTCAAGCCCAACACGGGTGCGCTGCTCAAGTTCGGTACGAAGCCGGCGATCCTGATTCGCACCACCGACGGCGACTTCAGGGCATTCACCGCCGTCTGCACGCACCTCGAGTGCACGGTGCAGTACAAGCCTGAGACCTCGCAGATCTGGTGCGCGTGCCACAACGGCCTCTACGATCTCGCGGGGAACGTGGTGTCAGGTCCGCCGCCCCGCCCGCTCGAATCCTTCGCGGTGAACTTGCGCGGCGACCCGGGACAGGAAGATGTCGTGATCTCGAGGACATGATGAGAGTGCGGCCGTGACTGACCAAGTCTTCGCGTGGCTCGACGAGCGGCTGGACCTGAGCGGGCTGCGGGCCTTCATCGCCGCGAAGAGCGTGCCGCGCCACCGGCACAGCGTCTGGTACTACATGGGCGGCATCACGCTGTTCCTGGTCGGCGTGCAGGTGGCCACCGGGATCCTTTTGCTCCTCTACTACCGGCCGAGCGCCGCCGAAGCCTACGAAAGCGTTCAGTTCATCGTCAGCCAGGTCGAGTTCGGCTGGCTGATTCGCAACCTGCACAGCTGGTCGGCGAACCTGCTGATCCTGATGGCGTTCGTGCACCTGTTCAGCACGTTCTTCCTGCGCGCGTATCGCAAGCCGCGCGAGCTGACCTGGATCACGGGCGTCCTGCTGCTCTTCATCATGATGGGGTTCGGCTTCAGCGGTTACCTGCTGCCGTGGAACGAGCTGGCCTTCTTCGCGACCAAGGTCGGCACCGGCATCGCCGGCGCCGTGCCGGTCATCGGCGACTTCCTGGTGCGCTTCCTGCGCGGCGGCGACGAAGTGACCGGCGCCACGCTGACCCGCTTCTATGGGATTCACGTCGCCATCCTGCCGGCGATCACCACGGTCCTGCTCGGCCTCCATCTGCTGTTGATCCAGCGCCAGGGCATGAGCGTGCCGCCCAGCGTCGAGAAGCGCGAGAAGGCCGGCGAGAAGATCCCGCAGGAGCCGTTCTTCCCGAACTACGTGCTGCACGATGTCATGTGGTGGTACGTGGCGCTGGCGGTGCTCGCCGCGCTGGCGCTGTTCCTGCCGTGGGAGCTCGGCAAGAAGGCCGACGCGTTCGCGCCGGTGCCGGCAGGCATTCGCCCCGAGTGGTATTTCCTCGCGATGTTCCAGACGCTGAAACTGATCCCGAGTCATATCGGCCCGTTCGAAGGCGAAGTCCTCGGGGTGATGGCGTTCACTGTCGCCGCCGTGCTGCTGCTGTTGGTGCCGTTTCTCGATCGCGGGGCGGCGCGCGGGCAATCGAGCCGGATCTTCACCGTCGCGGGCGTGCTCGCGGCGATTTATCTGATCGTGTTCACCATTTATGGCTACTTCGCGGCTTAGCTGGCGACTCGCGTGTTTCTTCGTGGTGGCGGTGAGGTGTACATTTACGGCGCCGGCCGCTGCACAAACGGCCGCGGTTACCGAGTGCGAGAACTGTCATCGCGGGCAGAGCGACGCCCGGCTGTCAACGCCGTCGCGCGATTTTGCGTTGACGGACGTGCACCGCGATCGCGGCTTCAGCTGCGTCAATTGTCACGGCGGCAATGCCAACGAACCCGACAAGGTCAAAGCCAAGGCGCCGTCCACCGGATTCAAAGGCAAGCCGGCCGGCCAGATGGTCATCGCCGTCTGCGCGCAGTGCCACAGCGACGGCACCCTGATGCGCAAGTTTGCGCCGAAACAACGCATCGATCAGGCCGCGGAGTACGCGACCAGCGTCCACGGACACCAGCTCGCCAAGGGCGATACGAAAGTCGCGACGTGCGTCAGCTGCCACGGCGCACACGGCGTGCGGCTGGTCGGCGACGCCCAGTCACCGGTCTACGTGCTCAACGTCGCTACGACGTGCAGCAAGTGTCATTCGGACGCGGAGCGCATGAAGGGGTACAAACTGCCGGACGGAACGCCGCTGCCGACCGACCAGCGCGCGAAATACGACACCAGCGTGCACCATGCCGCGATGGTCAAGAGGAACGACCTGTCGGCGCCGACCTGTAACGACTGCCACGGCAACCACGGCGCGGCGCCACCGGGCGTTGGGGCGATCGCCAACGTCTGCGGCACCTGTCACAGCGCGTTCGCCACCAAGTTCGCGCTGAGCTCACACAACCAGATCTTCGATCGCAGTTGCGTGGAGTGCCATAGCAACCATGCGATCGCCAAGCCGAGCGACGCCATGCTCGGCACCGACAAGGCCGCGCTCTGCGTCAGCTGCCACAGCGAGGGCGACAACGGGCACCAGGCCGCCGGCGCGATGCGCGGCGGTATCGAGAAACTCAAAGCCGCGATCGCGCACTCCGAATCGGTCGTCGCGGCCGCTGAGAATGCCGGCATGGACATGGGCGGTCAGATGCTCGCCCTGCGTGAAGCCGGCAATCATCTCACGCTGGCGCGAACCGAGATGCACGCGTTCGATCCCAAACCGGTGGACGCCGTGTTGCAGGAGGGCCTCGCCATCACCGCGAAGATCGACGCCGACGGTGGTGCCGCGCTCGCGGAGGTCTCGTACCGGCGCACCGGCCTGGCGGTGTCACTCGGCGCCATTCTCCTGGTCGTGGTGGCGCTCCGGCTCAAGATCAATAGCCTCAAACCACCAGCCGCCTAGCGCGTTCAGTGGTTCGGGATCTTGTGGGTGTGAGGCACGGGCGTGCCGTCGCCGACCATGACGGTGCCCATCAGCCCGCCGTCGGCGTGATCGAGGATGTGGCAGTGAAACATCCATTGTCCCGGCCGCTCGTCGAACAACACGAGTAACCGCACCGTCGTCTTCATCGCCACGTTGACCGTGTCCTTCAGCGCGAGCGGCCGGACCGGTTGACCCTTGTCGTCGATGACATGGAAGAAGAAGCCGTGCAGATGGAACGGGTGATCCCAGTCTGATTCGTTCTTGACGATCCACAACTGCGTCTCGCCAAGCTTCGACGTGTAGGGCTTCGCCTTCCAGAACGGCACGCCGTTGACCTGGAATTCCGACTTGTTGTTCTTCATCGGCGGCAGCGTCAATACCACGCCGACGGGGGTGGCGCCCTCGGTCGATGGCACCGGCATCGCGCGCGCCACCGTGATGGGCTTTGCCGCGATCGGTGTCTCTTTCGTGAATTCGATCGTCAGCACCTCTTCGACGCTACGGTACTCGACGCTCCCGTAGCCGCGGTTGTACAGCATCGCGCGCAGCGGCAGCGGCGTGCCTGCCTTGCCCTTTGGCATCACGATCACGTCGACGCGCTCCCCTGGCGTCACCAGCAGCACGTCGGTCGTGACCGGCTTCTCCTGCAAGCCGCCGTCCGACCCGATCACCGAGAACTGCTGGCCGTCGAGATCGAGAAAGAAGAAGCGGCTCTTCGCGGCGTTGATAATGCGCCAGCGCTGCGGCGCGCCGGGCCTCGCCAATAGAATCGGGCGCCGCCGTCCATTGGCCAGCACGTAATCGCCTTCGCGGCCGAACACCATCCCTGCCGAGCCGCCGCTGTCGGCCGGCTCCAGCTTGCCCTTGCCATCGAAGCCGATGTCGCTCAGCACGATCGTCACCTGATCGGCGACGCCGACACCGTCGTCCGGATCCTCGACCAGCAGCGCGCCGTAGAGGCCGTTGCCGACTTGCCCGGCCGACATGACGTGAGGGTGATACCAGTAGAGGCCGGCATCACGAACGACGAAGTCGTAGGTGAATGATTCGCCCTTCTTCACCTCGGGCTGCGAGATCTCGGGGACGCCGTCCATCTCGATCGGGACGCGCACGCCGTGCCAGTGCACGGTCGTCTCCTGCGGCAGCGCGTTGCGGAAGCGCACCCGCAGCGTCTCGCCGAGGCGCACCCGCAGCGTGGGCCCCGGCACCTGGCCGTTGTACGCCCACACCGCGAGCTTGCGGCCGTCGATGAGCTCGACCTCGGCCGGCGCGGCGACCAGGTCGTAGGTCCGCACGCTGCCCGTCGGCGCGACGTGGTCGGGGTACGCGCCGCGGAACTCGGCCAGCGCCCGCTGCTCGCGCGACGGTGGTTCGGGCGGCCGGGCGCACGCGGCCAGCGCGAGGAAGACGAGCAGGTGCCAACGCATCGGGCGCAGGAACGTAGCGCACCCGCCAGCCGCCGGGGCCCCCGCGACGACACCCACCGGACCGGACGTGGAGCCGGGACGCCCGCGCTGCGATCCGCCTGGGCGTGAAGGCCGCACGGTCCATGAAGCGGTGTGGTGCTGCGGGCGTAGCCGGCCGCCCTCATGTCGG
>JAYWEJ010000350.1:0-2718 GCA_043779345.1 Acidimicrobiia bacterium
GCCATCGCGTTGGCGCGGATCAGCCGCGCCAGGCCGACAATCTGCTCGCAGCCGATCGGGTTGCGCTTGTGCGGCATCGCCGACGAGCCCTTCTGTCCCTTGCCGAACGGCTCTTCGACTTCGCCAATCTCCGTCTTCTGCAGGCCGCGGATCTCGAGCGCGAACTTTTCGAGCGACGCCGCGGTGATCGCCAGCGACGTCATCAGCTCGGCATGCCGGTCGCGCTGGATCACCTGCGACGAGATCGGCGCGGCCATCAGGCCCAGCCGCTTGCAGACGTCGGCTTCGATCGCCGGATCGAGGTGCGCGAACGTGCCGACCGCGCCGGAAATCTTGCCGACCCGGATGGTCTCGCGGGCGCGGCGGACGCGCTCGATGTCGCGCCGCCACTCGGCGTACCAGAGCGTGAGCTTCAGGCCGAACGTCATCACCTCGGCGTGCACGCCATGGGTGCGGCCAATCATCGGCGTCTGCTTGTGCTCCTCGGCGCGGGTCTTGATCGCCTCGCCGAGCGCCGTCATGTTCGTGAGGATCAGGTCGCAGGATTCGACCATCTGCAGCGCCTGCGCGGTGTCGACGACGTCGGAGGAGGTCAGGCCGAAGTGCAGCCAGCGGGCCGACGGCCCGACGATCTCGGCGACCGAGGTCGTGAACGCAATCACGTCGTGCTGCGTCGTCTTTTCGATTTCATCGATGCGCGCGATGTTGAACGCGCCCTTGTCGCGCAACTCGCGCGCGGCTTCCGCCGGCACGATGCCGGCCGTGGCCATGGCCTCGGCGGCGGCGATCTCCACCTGGAGCCAGCTCTCGTAGCGGCGCTGCTCGCTCCAGATGCGACCCATTTCTGGGTTCGTGTACCGCGGAATCAAAGCGCTAGTTGCTCCTTGGTCACTTGCAGGCCGTTGACATTCCCCAACACCGTCACCGCCAGCGAGCCATTGGTGAAGAACCGATCCGCGAGCCTGAGCACGTCCGCTTCCGTCACCTTTTCGATCGCGGCGAGCATCTCGTCGAGGCCGAACGTCGAGTCGCGATACATCTCCTGCCGCGCCAGGTGCGACATGCGGCTCGAGGTGCTCTCGAGACCGAGCATCAGCGAGCCCTTGAGGTGATCCTTGGCGCGGCGCAGCTCCACCGGCGCCAGCCCGCCCGCCTTCATCTGCCGAATCTCCGCGACGACGACGTCGATCAGTTCCGCGACGGCCTCGTTCGCGCAGCCGGCGTAGATGCTGAGCGCGCCGGCGTCCTGATACGCCGACAAGCCGGAGAACACCGAATAGGCCAGGCCGCGCTTCTCGCGAACGTTCTGGAACAGGCGCGAGCTCATCGAGCCGCCAAGCGTGGTGTTGAGCGCGTAGCCCGCGTATCGCTCGGGGTGATGCTGCGGCAACGCCTCGGTGCCGAACACGATGTGGCTCTGTTCGAGCTCTTTCTTGCGGACCTGGATCATCGGCGCCACGACCGGCGCTGACTGCTCGGCGTCCGGGCCCGTGTGCGGCGCGTTGACGAGCGCGCGCTCGAGCAGGTCGACGACGTTCGCGTGATCGAGGTTGCCGACGGCGACGACGACGAAGTTCTGCGCGACGTAGGTCTGCTTGAAGTACTCCGTCAGCGTGGTGCGGTTGAGCGAGCCGACGCTCTGCGGCGTCCCGAGAATTGGCCGGCCGAGCGGGTGATTGCTCCAGAACCCTTCCGCGAACATCTCGTGGACGAGATCGTCGGGGGTGTCCTCGACCATCTTGATCTCTTCGAGGATGACCTTTTTTTCGCGCTCGATGTCGTCTTCCGCGAACAGCGGGTTGCAGATCAGATCGGCGAGGATGTCGACGGCCAGCGGCAGGTGCTCGTCCAGCACCTTGAGGTAATAGCCGGCGTATTCCTTCGACGTGAAGGCGTCGATCTGGCCGCCGATCGAGTCGACCTGCTGCGCTATTTCTTCTGCACTCCGTCCCGGAGTGCCTTTGAAGAGCATGTGCTCAACGAAGTGCGCGATGCCTGAATGTTCGACGGGTTCGTGGCGCGAGCCGCGGGTGAGCCAGATGCCGACGGCGACCGACCGAACGTGTGTCATCCGTTCGGTGGCGAGGCGGACACCGTTGGCAAGCACGGTTCGGCGGATATTCGATTCGGTCACGTGGGGACGCCGCAGAGACGGCAGAACGACGTTCAGATCATATCATCCAGGGCCGCCGAAAGGCGCACATCAGGGCCACAGAAAGCGCAGACGGCACAGACTCACATAGACTCAGCCACGATGACGCCGTTCCACGCCAAGTTCTGGGCCTATGAACTGACGCGCCGGGCGCCGGCGGACAGTGTGGATCGACTCGCCACGGCTCTGGTGGACGCGCAGGTCGATCTCAACCCGCATCAGGTTGATGCGGCGCTATTTGCGTTCCGCTCGCCGCTTTCGAAGGGCGTGCTCCTGGCGGATGAGGTCGGACTCGGCAAGACGATTGAGGCCGGGCTGGTTATCGCCCAGAAATGGGCAGAGCGACGGCGCCGCCTTCTCGTCGTGACACCCTCCAACCTGCGAAAGCAATGGCACCAGGAACTCTCGGAGAAGTTCTTTCTGCCGTGCGCGATCATCGAATCAAAGCCCTACAACGACGACATCAAGAAAGGCCGTTTCCGGCCGTACGAGCGGGATGCGATTGTCATCTGTTCGTACCAGTTCGCGCGGAATAAAGCAGCGGATGTCAACGCCATGCCATGGGA
>JAYWEJ010000351.1:0-2715 GCA_043779345.1 Acidimicrobiia bacterium
CGACCTCGACGGAGTTCCCGCAGCCGAAGAACAACTTCGCACCCCGGCTGGGCGCGGTGTGGGCACTCGGCGAGACCAGGCGCACCGTGCTCCGCGCCAACACCGGCCTGATGTACGACCAGACGCTGAACGCGATTTACGAAACGGCGCTGCAGAACGACGGCACCAACGCGCGCGCCTCGGCCTCGTTTACGCCGACCCAGGCGGGCGCGCCGGCGTTCCCGGCCGTGCTGAGCGCGGGCGCGGGCGCCGCGCCCAACCTGGCGTGGACCGTCGACCCGAACTTCAAGATCGCGCGGTCGTGGCAGAACAACCTGCAGCTGGAACTCGCCATCGGCGATCACTACTCGTTCGCCATCGGCACCTCGTACGTGAAGGGCTACAACCTCCCGGTTGTCACCAATATCAACCCGATCAACCCGATCGGCACGCTCGAAGACGGCCGCCCGATCTTCAGCACGGCCGTCAACGCGACGACGCGCCTCGATCCGCGCTACAACGTCATCAACAGCGTGCAGTCGCCCGGCACGTCAACCTACCAGAACATGACGCTGCAGCTGACGCGCCGCCAGTACCGGGGCGTCGGCTTCGACTTGGCCTACACGCTCGGCAAGAGCGAAGACAACGCGCCGATCACCGGCACGCTGTCGGTGCAGGGCGACGCGGGCCGCTCGGACATGACCAACCTCGATCGCGACCTCGGTCCGAACATCCTCGATCAGCGCCACACCTTCGTCGGCAGCATCGTCGCCATGCCGCAGTTCGAGCGCGGCGGCGCCGCCGGCGCGATCCTGAACAACAACGTGTTCGGCCTCGCGATCCAGATGGCGAGCGGTATCCCGGTGAACCTGCGCAGCGTCGGCGAGCTGAACAACGACGGCACGGCGAGCGATCGACCGAGTGGCGTGTCGCGCAACTCGCTGACCCTGCCGTCGCGCAAGAACGTCGACTTCCGCTACTCGCGCAAGTTCCGCATCCAGGGCAACATGGCGGCGGAACTAATCGGTGAGGTGAAGAACATCTTCAACACCGTGCAGGTCTCGGGCGTCACCGCGACGGTGGCGACCAACGCGCTGGGCCAGCCGCTGGCGCCGCTGCCGACGTCGGGCGATCAGCTCGTGCCGACCGGCGGGTATGAACAGCGGCAGTTCCAGCTCGGATTCAAGTTCGTTTTCTGATCCAGACGAGGACACGGAGAAGTACGGAGGACACGGAGCACGGAGGTGTGCTCCGTGTCCTCTTTTGAGCGGGATTCAGCCCCCGTGTCCTCGGAAGGCGCGCGCAGCGCAAGGAAGAAGTATGCGTAGGTTTTTATTTGCTGTTTTCATCGCGGCGTTGAGCGCGCACTCTACCGCGCAGCATCAGCTCATTCCGGTTTCCCAGATGAGGGGGAAACCAGCGCTCGAATTACTGTTGCGCAAACTCGACACCGTCGGCAACTTCATGATGACGACGGCGCATCCGGATGATGAGAACAACGCGATGCTCGCGTACTTCGCGCACGGCAAGGGCTTTCGCACGTCACTGGTGACGGCGACGCACGGCGAAGGCGGCCAGAACGAGATTGGCCCCGAGTTGTTCGTGCCGCTCGCGGTGCTGCGCACCGAGGAGTTGCTCGCGGCGCATCGCTTCGACGGCGCCGAGCAGTTCTTTACGCGCGCCATCGACTTCGGGTTTTCGTTCAGCCTCGAGGAGACCTACGAGAAGTGGGGCCACGAGGAGATCGTCGGCGACTACGTGCGCATGATCCGCACGATTCGTCCCGAGGTGATCGTCGGCTTCGTGTTCGACGGTGACGGCGGCGGCCAGCATCACCAGGCGTCGTCGCGGCTCACGCTCGAAGCGTTTCGCGCCGCGGCCGATCCGGCGAAGTTCCCTGAGCAGATCAAGGAAGGGCTGCGGCCATGGCAGGCGAAGAAGTTTTATTACACGTCAGGGTTCGGAGGGCCTCCGGGGGGTCCGACTTCGCGGCCTGCGGCCGCTTCGACGGGACAAGCGGTGTCTCTCGAGGCTTCGACGAATGTGAATTTCACGGGCGGCTCGCAGTTCGATTCGATTCTCGGCCGCACGTATGAGGAGATCGGCGGCGAATCGCGCAGCATGCACAAGTGCCAGGGCATGTCACAGCTGTTGCCGCTACCGGCGCCGACCGGAGGTGGTGGTGGTTTTGGCGGCGGACCCGGCGGCGTGCGCGCGTATCGATTGCGCGACACCGTGCTCGACGGCGGCGTGGCGCGCGCGGAAAAGGAGCTCTTCGACGGCGTTGATACGACGCTGCGAAGCCTGTTGAATTTTTATCCTTCAGCCCCTCTGGGACTGGGCGCAGGACTCGATCGGATCGCCGCGGCGGTTGCCGATGCGCGCAAGGCGCTCGCGGCCGGCGGTGAAGCCGCGGCAGTCGCGCCTCTGACCACGGGACTCACGGCACTGCGGGAGGTACGCTCGTCGCTGACCTCGCTGACGCTTCCCGAGCCGGCGCGTTTCGAAATCGATTTCCGCCTCGCGCAGAAGGAAACGCAGTTCGCACAGGCGATCCTGCTGGCGGCCGACGTGCGCCTCGACGCGGTCGCACGCGATGGGCTCGTGGTTGCCGGGCAACCAGTCGCGATCGATCTCCTGGCCGCCAATCGCGGCAGCGCCGATGTCACGTACTCGGCGATCGCGACTGGATTCAGCAATACCTCGGAGGTCTGCAAGACGCCACGCGCGCTGGCG
>JAYWEJ010000352.1:0-6386 GCA_043779345.1 Acidimicrobiia bacterium
GCGCGCGATCGGTTGCCGTGCGCATCGAGATGACGGGCGAGCGGACCGCGCTGCGGTTGTTCGCGGACGGCAACGGCAACGGCGTGCTGCAGCGCGATATCGATCGCGGCGTCGACGTGCCGTTGACGCCGCTGGTCTGGCTCGAGGAACAGGCGCGTGACATCTCGCTTCGCATCAACCAGGACATCACCGAGGTGTCGGGTTCGGCGACGCTCGTGCCTGGCGACGATCCATTGCGCATCGGCAACACCTCGCTGCTGGCGTTCAGTCCGGTCGGCGGTGCCACCAGCGGCACGCTCTACGTCGCGGCGCATCGGGGTCCGCAAATGGCCATTCGCGTGTTCGGAGCGACCGGTCGTGTCCGCGTCTTGATGTTCGATGCGCGGACCCGGCAATGGCACCCGTAGCGATCGATCTCATTGAGCGCCGGCGCGAGCGCCGCACCCCGGGCGGTGGTCCGCGCTGGCGCGCGCACGCCGTCCTTCGTCCCGGTCAACCGGTGACGCTGCTCAACATCAGCAGTCGCGCGGCGCTCGTCGAGTCGGCCGCGCGCCTGCGCCCTGGTGCCAGCACCGAGATCAGTCTCTCGGGATCGCACGCGCGGTCTTCGATCGGCTTGCCCGCCGGAGCCCTGGCGAAGGTGGGCGGCCGGCTCGATCGCTGCCACGTCGTGTCACTCGAGCCGATTCGTTACCGCGGCGTGCTGCTGTTCGATCAACGCGTCGACATCGGCGACGCGCCGCAGCACGAGTAGCAGGTGCCCTCGACCCGTCGACATCAGGGCACCTGCTACTCGCCATTCACCGCCAGCACGATCCGCGTGGCTCTCTTTCACGCCCGAATGCGTCGACACGATCGGCAGTGACGTCGGCATCAATCTTGTTAGTGGTGACTCGCTATGGACCCTGGCCCCAACATCACGATCGCGAGCCCGCGTCAGTTGCGCCGCGCCGATCGGCGCGCCGGGCTCGAACTGCTGCTGCGCCATGTTGCGTCGGATCTGATTCACTCGTCCGATCGCCGCAACCTGTCGATCATCCTCACCGAACGGCTGCGCGAATTCGCGGGCGTGCGCAGCGTTGGATTGAAGGAGATCTCCACCGCGATCTCGCCGCGAGCGGTGCAGCCGATTCGTGCCCGTGATTACGTCGCGTACTCGGTGCCGGTCAAGGAGGAGGGCAGGCAGGTGATGCTCGAGGCGTCGTTCGACGCGCGCAGCGGGCCCGATGACTGGACGTGCCAGTTGATCGAGGCGGCCGCGAGCCTTGCCGGGTTGCTGCTCGAGACCGAGCGCCTGGCCTGCACGCCGGCGCCGCTGACCGCGGCGGAACGCGATGGCGCGGCGCCGCTGATCGGCTCGAGCGAGACGATGAGGCTGCTGCGCGATCGCGTCGAGCGCGTCGCCAACACCAACTTCACGGTGCTGATCGAAGGCGAGAGCGGCGTCGGCAAGGAGCTGGTCGCGCGCCAGATCCACGAGCTCGGCCCGCGCCGCCAGGGGCCATTCGTCGCCATCAACTGCGCCGCGCTGGTCGAGACGCTCATCGAAGCGGAGCTGTTCGGGATCGAGGAGCGCACCGCCACCGGCGTTCGCGGCCGACGCGGCAAGTTCGAGCACGCCGACGGCGGCACGTTGTTCCTCGACGAGATCTCGGATCTGTCCGCGGCCGCTCAGGCCAAGCTCCTGCGCGTCATCCAGGACCTGACCGTCGAGCGCGTCGGCGGCATCGGTCCGCGCCAGATCAATACGAGGATCGTCGCCGCGACCAATCGGCCGTTGTCGGGGCTCGTCGATCGGGGACTCTTCCGCATCGACCTGTTCTACCGATTGAGCGGCGTCGAGATTCGCGTGCCGCCCCTGCGGCAGCGCAAAGGCGACATCCTCGAGCTGACGCAGTACTTCCTGTCGCGGCACGACGGCCGTGGCCGCTTGACGATGACGCCGGCGGCGGTGGATGCGTTGATCGCGTACGACTGGCCCGGCAACGTCCGCGAGCTCGAACGCATGATCGAAGGCGCGATTGCGACCGCCGAGTCGCAGCAGGTCCGCGTTGACGATCTGCCGGTGAGTCTGCGCGGCGGCTACGGCGAGCACCTGATGCCCTCATTCCAGCTCGGCGACACGATGCGCGCGTGGGGCAGCCGCTACGCGCGGCTGGTGCTCGAAAAGAACGCCGGCAACAAGCGCCAGGCCTGCCGCGCGCTCGATATCAGTTATCACACGTTGAATTCGTACTTACGGTATCGGCCTGCGAACACGGCCGCGGCTGCCAACCGGCAGCCGCGCGAGTTGGCGTCTTCGCAGAACTGAACGAACGGGTTGCCGGAAGCCTCCGGCGTTGAAGACGGTGAGGCGGGGCGGAAGGGCCGCGCGGTCAGGCATCGTCTTCGGCGATGGGAGTTAGATATGCATCAGACATCTCGACGTCAATTCGTGGCCGCATCACTCGCCGGCGTGCCGATGCTCGCGCACGCGAGCTCGGCACCGGCCGCACTCACGCCGCAAGCGGCATCTGCGGGTCAAGGCCGGAACCTCCTCGTTGATCCGGTGTTGGAACAGACCTTCATGACTCTCCGCGAGCTGGCCGCCGAAGGCGAGGCCAAACCGTCGTCGCGCAAGGCGAGCGCGCGTGCGATCGAAGCCACTCTTGGCGTTCAGGCCGCGCACATCGCCCTCCACTACGATCCGCAGGTGCAGCGCGCGCTGCGGCGCCGCCAGGCGCGGGTCGGCCGCGCCGCGCTGATCGACGAGATGGTTCGGTCAGCGCATGACCACAAGCGCCACAACGTGACGCACGAGCAGGTTGACGTGGTGCTCACCAAGCTGGAGAAGGGCGGCTTCTCGGGTTGCCTGCGGGATCTGCAGCGCGCGCTTCGTGCCGCACGCCTCAATGCCCCCGATGCGGTGCAGGCCGCGGCCCTTCTCCCAGGCCAGTACGATTTCTGCGCCGATCTCCGGTGGGTCATCGAGATCGCGGAGCAGGCGGCAGCCATCATCTGTGCCATCGCCGTGTTGGAGCCAACGTTCGCGATGGAGCCGTTCTGCGCCGCCGCCGGCCTGGCCGTCGCGATGTACAAAGCGATGCAGTGGTTGTGGTGCTGACGGGGGGAACCCGCGTGAAGGCGATCGAATACTCCAGGCGTTATCTGCGGACTCGACGGCAGCTCGCGTGCCAGTGCGTGCTGTCGTCGCTCGTCCTGCTGCCGCCGCTGGTCTGGCGGCTGACCCACGAGCGCGTCGTGGTCGCGGCGGCGCTGGCCGGACTCGCGCTGGCCGCGACGGCGCTCTCCTATCGAGGATTGCGTTTCCTGGCGACGCAGGAACAGCAGCACGCGCAACCGACACCTGAGATGGCGTTTGTGTTCATGCTGGTCGCGACCTATCCGCTGGCGATCAGTGTGTTCCTGCTGATCCTGCTGGCCGAGATGTGAAACGCGAGTTGCACGGGGGCCGTGCCGCATAGTACCTTTCGGGGGTTCGCCTCATTCGAGGTGAGCCCCCCTTTTGATGGCTGATTCCAGCGACGCACCACTCAAGAAAACACCGCTCCACGCCTCACACGTCGCGCTCCGCGCCCGCATGGTCCCGTTTGGCGGCTGGGACATGCCCGTCGAGTATTCCGGCATCACCGCCGAGCACATGGCGGTTCGCACCGCCGCCGGACTCTTCGACGTCTCGCACATGGGCGAAGTCGAGATTGCCGGCAAGGGCGCGCTCGAAGCCGTTCAACACATCACGTCGAACGACGCTTCGAAGCTCCAGGTCGGACAGATCCAGTACTCGGGTTTGACGACGCCGGAAGGCACGTTCGTGGACGATTTGCTGGTCTACCGATTCGGCCCGTCGCATTACCTGCTGGTCATCAACGCCGGCAACATCGACAAGGACTACGCGTGGATTGCCGCGCGCGCCAGGGAAGCGGTGCCGGACGTCGCCACCGTCAATTCGAGCGATCGCTATGCGCTGATCGCGGTCCAGGGCCCGAAGGCGCAGGAGATTCTCCAGACGCTGACCGCCATCGACCTGGCCGCGATCAAGTACTACTGGTTCGCGCACGGCGAAATTGCGGGTGTGCGCGGCACCGTCTCGCGCACCGGCTACACCGGCGAAGACGGCTTCGAGGTGATGGTGCCGCCGGCGATGGCCGCGCGCGTGTGGGACGCGTTGCTGCAAGCCGGCCAGCCGCACGGCCTGATCCCCGCCGGCCTCGGCGCGCGCGACACGCTGCGTCTCGAAGCGGCGATGCGCTTGTACGGCAACGACATCGACGAGCACTCGACCGTGCTCGAAGCCGACCTCGGCTGGATCGTTGGCTGGAACAAGCCGGAGTTCCTCGGCCGCGACGTGTTGCACGCGCAAAAGGCCGGCGGCACGACCAAGACCATGGTTGGTTTTGAAATGACCGAGCGCGCCATCGCGCGGCACGGTCACCTCGTCTTCCACAACAACGAGTCCGTCGGCGTCGTCACCAGCGGCACGCAGACGCCGTTCCTGAAGAAGGCGATTGGGATGGCCTACGTGCCGCCGTCGCTGAAAGCGCCGGGCACCGAGCTCGAGATCGACATCCGCGGCCGCAGAGCCAAGGCGGTCGTGGTGCCGATGCCGTTTTATAAGAGAGCAAAGAAGTAGCAAGACTCACGACTCAAGACCCAGGACCTTATGAGCTACCCAGCAGACTTGAAGTACACCAAGGAACACGAGTGGATTCGCGTTGACGGCAGCACCGGCACGATTGGCATCACCGACTTCGCGCAGCAACAGCTGGGCGACGTTGTCTATGTCGAGCTGCCCGACGTCGGATCGACGATCACCGCGGGACAGGTGTTCGGCACCATCGAATCCGTCAAGGCGGTCTCGGAGCTCTTTGCGCCCGTCACCGGTGAGGTCCTCGAGACCAATGGCTCGCTCAAGGACCGCCCCGATCACGTCAACAGCAAGCCGCACGAGACTTGGATGGTCAAGGTGAAGCTCGCCAATGCCGGTGACGCCGGCTCGCTGATGGATGCGGCCGCGTACGAGCAACTGATTCAAAAATGAAGCAGGTTCAATTTCCGGCTCTCGATACGTTCGCTCCCAGGCACATCGGCCCGCGCGGCGGCGACGTCGCCGCGATGCTCGAGGCAGTGGGCGCGGCATCGCTCGACGCGCTGATCGACGAAGCGATCCCCGCCAGCATCCGGCTCAAGGCGCCGCTCAACCTGCCGGAGCCCGAAAGCGAATCGACCTACCTCGCGCGGCTCAAGACCATCGCCAAGAAGAACAAGGTCTTCCGCAGTTTCATCGGCCTGGGCTACTCGGACACGCTGACGCCGAGCGTGATCCGGCGCTGCGTGTTCGAGAACCCGGGCTGGTATACGCCGTACACGCCGTATCAGGCCGAGATCGCGCAAGGCCGCCTCGAGTCGCTTCTCAACTTCCAGACGATGGTGGTTGAGCTGACGGGGATGGCGGTGGCCAACGCCTCGTTGCTTGATGAAGGCACCGCGGCCGGCGAGGCGATGACGTTGCTGCATCGCGTGCAGGGCAAGAAGCTTGGCGAGGCGAACGGCACCTTCCTGGTCTCCGATCGCTGCTTCCCGCAGACCGTTGAAGTGCTGCGCAGCCGCGCCGAACCCCTCGGCATCAGGCTCGAGATTATCCGAAGCGACCAGATGAATTTCGACGCGCCGGAGGTGTTCGGCGCCCTCGTGCAGTACCCCTGTGAAGCGGGCAGCTTGTACGATCTGAAGCCGTTCATCGACAAGGCACATGCCGCCAACGTGAAGGTCGCGGTGGCGACGGATCTGCTCGCGCTCGCGCTGGCGACGTCGCCTGGAGAAGCCGGCGCCGACTGCGTGTTCGGCAACTCGCAGCGCTTCGGCGTGCCGCTCGGGTTCGGCGGTCCGCATGCCGCGTTCTTCGCGACCAGCCAGGAATTCGTGCGTCACATGCCGGGCCGCGTCATCGGCGTGTCGATCGACGCGCACGGCCATCGCGCCTATCGCATGTCGCTGCAGACGCGCGAGCAGCACATCCGCCGCGAGAAGGCGACCTCGAACATCTGCACGGCGCAGGCCCTCCTCGCCAACATGGCGGCGATGTACGCGGTCTATCACGGTCCCGAAGGCATCAAGGCGATCGCGACTCGCGTCCATGCGATGACGCGCGCGCTCGACGGTGTGCTGAAGACGCTTGGCTACCAGCAGCAGAATCAGCAGTATTTCGACACGCTGCGCGTCACCGCCGATGCCACTCGCGTCGGCGCGGTCCGCGACGCGGCGGTCGCTGCCGGGATCAACTTCCGCTACATCGGGGACTCGGAGATCGGCGTCTCTTTCGACGAGACCGTCACGATGGCCGACCTCAAGGCGGTAGTGGATGTGTTCGCCTCGGCCGCCCAGAAGGG
>JAYWEJ010000353.1:0-2686 GCA_043779345.1 Acidimicrobiia bacterium
GTGGCAGGGCATCATCGCCGCCAATCCATTTCCGAAACAGGCGAAGACCGACCCCGCGCGCCTGGTGATGATGTGCCTGCGAGACGCCCCGGCGGCGGCGCAGGTGACAGCGCTGCAGGATGCGATCAAGGGGCGGGAAGCCGTCAAAGCCAAAGGCAAGCAGGCCTACTTCGTCTATCCTGACGGCATCGGCCGCTCGAAGCTGACCATCAAGCTGATCGAAAAGGCGCTCGGCACTCGCGGCACCGCGCGCAACTGGAATACGGTCCTCAAACTCGGGGAGCTGGCGCAATGAGATACCTGGCAAGCGTCGTTGTCGCGATCACCGTGGCGATCGTAGTCGTCGGAGCCCAGACCTATCCCGATACGATCGACGGACACGTTGCCGCCGCGAAGGCCGCGGCCGGATCCGACTACGCGGCCATTGCGACGCGCTTGTGCACGGCACCGGCGCCGCCCGTTCCGCGTCCCGCCACGCCGGCGACGCCGAGAGCGACCGGCGCGCCGGCACGAGACACGTGGTACGCGAAGCCGGTCAAGGTCTTCGACAATCTCTATTTCGTCGGCCAGTCGGAATACTCGGCGTGGGCCGTCAAGACGCCCGGTGGCCTCATCATCATCGATCCGATCTTCGATTACTCAGTCGAAGAGGAAGTGGTCAACGGACTGAAGGCGCTCGGCTCCGATCCGAACGACATCAAGTACGTGTTGATTAGCCATGCGCATTACGATCATGTCGGCGGCGCGGCGTTCCTGCAAGATCGCTTCAACGCGAAAGTGATCATGTCCGAGGCCGACTGGCAGCTGCTCGAAGGCACCAGGGCGACATGGCGTAAGCCGCGGCGCGAGCTGGTGGCCACCGATGGCCAGCAACTGACACTCGGCGGCACTACGCTGACCCTTCACCTCACACCGGGCCATACGCTCGGCACGATCTCGACGCTGATTCCAGTGATGGACGGCGCGACCAGGCACGTGGCCGCGTACTGGGGCGGCACGGCGTTCAACTGGGTGGCGAACCGCGCCGCTTACATCACCGCGGAACGGCCGGATAGTTTCTGGTTCAACAACTACGTCCAGTCGGCGCAGCGCTTCCGCACACTCGCTCGCAACGCCGGCGCAGACGTGCTGCTGTCGAATCACACCGCGTTCGACGGCTCGAAGACCAAGCTGCCGGCCATGGCGACGCGCCAGCCCGGCGATCGTCATCCCTACGTCGTCGGTCCGGACTCGGTTGGCCGGTACCTCACGGTTGCGGAAGAGTGCGCCAAGGCCGGCTTGCTGCGCGCAAAGGAATGAAAACGCTGGCCTGGATTGCGGTGGCGGCGCTGGCGGTGATTGGCGCCGCGGGCGCCGTGACGCGGTCGGTCGCGGTCGGGCGCGTGCTCGGCGGGGCGCCGGCCGCGGAGCTGTCGCCGCAGGACGTCGAGAACCAGCGGCAGCTCGCCGCGCTGTTCGGCATCGACGAAGGGGGCGAGCTGTATCGGGTCATCGACCGCGACATGCGGGACGCGTCGCTGAAGTACAACTCGCTTCCGTTCACGATGCTGCTGCACGTGGTGCCCGGCGGCATCTTCCTGCTGCTCGCGCCGCTGCAGCTCAGCGCGCGCCTGCGCCGCCGCTACGCCGTCGTGCATCGGTCGCTCGGTTACCTGCTGTTGCTGCTCGCGATCCCGTTTGCCTTCACCGGCTTGTATATCGCCGTGCGCGAGCCGTTCTTTGGACCGGTTGCCGCGGTGGCCGCCGTCACCGCTGGTGTGTTGTTCATCAACGCAGGCGTCCGCGCCTACCTGGCCATCCGCGCCGGCGATCGCGACAGTCATCGCGTGTGGATGCTCCGGTTCCTCGCGCTCGCGTACGCGATCGCGGTAATCCGCGCGCTGTCGGTACTCGTCATGGCGCTGTTTCCGGTTGGCCCGCGCGCGCTCGGTGGGCCGCTGTTCTGGCTCGGCTGGATCCTCAGCGCGCTGCTCGCCGAATGGTGGATTCGCCGGACGCCCTCCGCCTCACCGTCCGCCCGTCCGGCGCTGTCGTGACTGCGCCAGTGGCCGCTGCCGCCGGCGTTTGTTGCCATCCTGATCTGGGCCTCGCTGGTATAGCGTAGCGAGATGCTGCGACGTCTCTCGCGTCCGGTGGTCGCGGCGATCGATGCAGCAGGCATCATCGGCATTCGTGCCGGCGCCAGATCCGGCCACAAGTTCATCGGCGTCTGGCCGATCGTGGTCGACGGCCGCGTGTTCGCGCGATCGTGGACGCTGACGAAAGGCGGCTGGTACCGGACCTTCCTCGAGGATCCGCTCGGCGTCCTGCAGATTGGCGAGCGGCAATTGACGATCCGCGCCGTGCGCGCGACCAGCGAACGCCTCCGCGACAAGATCGAGGATGCCTACGCCGAGAAATACGACACCACGGCGTCCAGGAAATATGTGAGAGGATTCCGCACCCCTCGCCGCCGCGATACCACCACCGAGTTCGTCCCTCGTTAAGAACGGGAATACAATGCGGCGCATGAGATTGCCGCTCGCATTCGCTGCCGCCATCTGCCTTGCTGCCATCGGCCTGTCGGCCCAGACCATGTCGGACGCGCGAAAGATCCTGTCCGTCGATCACCGGGTCACCGTGAAATCGATCGTGCCGGCGATCGCGGGGCAGCAGGCGCAGATTTACGTGCGTGAGCGCGTTGCGG